>JAKIXW010000069.1:5218-15145 GCA_022708865.1 Acidobacteriota bacterium | reverse complement strand
CTGCCGCAACACCGCCAAGGGCGACACCGCCGCCGCCGGGATGCCCGGCCCCGGAGGCCAGCTTGTTACTGAGGTCCGGAAGCTCGATCTGCAGAGCCTGGACTCGATCCGCGAGTTCGCCGCCGGCGTGTCCGGGGCCGATGTGCTGATCAACAACGCCGGCATCATGGCCGTGCCCTACGCGGTGACGGCCGACGGGTTCGAGAGCCAGGTCGGCACCAACCACCTCGGGCACTTCGCGCTGACCAACCTGCTGCTGCCCAAGCTGTCCGACCGTGTCGTCACGGTCTCCTCGTTCGCGCATTTCATCGGCCGGGTCAAGCTCGACGACCTGAACTGGCGGGCCCGGCCGTACTCGGCCTGGGGCGCCTACGGTCAGTCCAAACTGGCCAACCTGTTGTTCACCAGCGAGCTGCAGCGCCGGCTCGCGCAGGCCGGATCGCGGGTCCGCTCTCTGGCCGCACATCCCGGGTACTCGGCGACCGAACTGCAGTCCCACACCGGCCCCACCCTGTCCGGCCGGCTGATGCTGATCGGCAACAAGCTGGCCACCACCGCCGACTTCGGCGCCCGCCAGACGCTGTACGCAGCGTCCCAGGACGTGCCCGGCGACACCGTCGTCGGACCGCGGTTCGGCTACGTCGGGCCCAGCGGTCCGACCGGCCGCAGCCCGCTGGCCCGCAACCGTGCCACGGCCCGCGGCCTGTGGGAACTCTCCGAGCGGCTCACCGGCGTCCCGTTCGGCCTGTAGTACCCCGTTTCCCGCGGGCGACGATTTCGGATTGCCCGGCGCGGTGGGCTACCCTGATCGGGCGTCACGGCGAGGGTGGTCCTGCCACCGTTATCGACGGAGACTTCCGCATCACGCGGATTCTGCTCTGGCCGTGCATCGACCACCGGCCCTCGAAGGAGCAACAACAATGGCCAGCAAAGCCGCATCCACCAACAACCTGTCCGTCAAGGTTCGCACCGAGACCGGCAAGGGTGCCTCGCGCCGCGCCCGCCGCGAGGGCCAGGTGCCCGCGGTCCTCTACGGCCACGGCACCGATCCCCAGCACCTGCTGCTGCCGGCCCGTGAGCTGTCCGCCGTGCTGCGTAACTCGGGCACCAACGCCGTGCTCGTCCTCGACATCGAGGGCACCGAGCAGCTGGCGCTGACCAAGTCGCTCGAGATCCACCCGATCCGCCGCAACATCCAGCATGCCGACCTGCTGGTCGTACGGCGCGGCGAGAAGGTCACCGTCGAGGTCACCGTCAACGTCGAGGGCGAGGCCACCCCCGGCACGCTGGTGACCCAGGACGCCAATACCGTCGAGATCGAGGCCGAGGCACTGTCCATCCCCGAGCACCTCACCGTCTCGGTCGAGGACGTCGAGGCCGGCACCCAGATCCTGGCCGGACAGATCACGCTGCCCGCCGGCGTCACCCTGGTGTCCGATCCCGAGCTGCTGGTGGTCAACGTCGTGGTCGCCCCGACCGCCGAGGACCTCGACGCCGAGGGCGCCGGTGCCGGTGCCGGTGAGGGCACCGAACCCGCCGACGCCGAGGAGCCCGGCGCCGGCGCCGGCGCCGAGTAGCCCACCCGTCGGTGGCCGAACCGCTGCTGGTGGTCGGCCTGGGTAACCCCGGGCCGACCTACGCCAAGACGCGGCACAACGTCGGCTTCATGGTGGCCGACGTCCTGGCGGCGCGCCTGGGTGCGCCGTTCAAGGTGCACAAGAAGTCCGGCGCCGACGTGGCGACGGGCCACCTGGCGGGCCGGCCGGTGGTGCTGGCCAAGCCGCGGACATACATGAACGAGTCCGGCCGTCAGGTCGGGCCGCTGGCCAAGTTCTATTCGGTGGCACCGGGCGATGTGATCGTGCTGCACGACGAACTGGACATCGATTTCGGCCGCATCCGGCTGAAGATCGGCGGCGGCGAAGGTGGTCACAACGGTCTGCGCTCGGTGGCATCGGCGTTGGGCAGCAAGGACTTTCAGCGGGTCCGGATCGGCATCGGCCGCCCGCCCGGCCGGCAGGACGCAGCGGCGTTCGTGTTGCAGCCGTTCAACGCCGCCGAACGCGCCGAGCTGCCGACCATCGTCGAGCAGGCCGCCGACGCCACCGAGATCCTGGTGCAGTTCGGCCTCGAGCCCGCGCAGAACACCGTCCACGCCTGGGGCTGAAGTACTCCCGTCCTATCGCCGACCGTGCGTGTCGGTCCGCCGACGCGCCGCGTTCCACGTACTTTTGTGCACACTCGACCGCAGGGGTTGCGCATCTGTGACGATGGGGCGATGAGCACACGACTCATCGTCCAGAGAAACGACCTGCACCGGACCCGCTGGGAGGATGTCCCCGCCGAACCCCTCGCCGACGGCGGAGTACGACTGCGCATCGACCCGTTCGCGCTCACCTCGAACAATGTCACCTACGCGGCATTCGGCGACCTGATGGGCTACTGGCAGTTCTATCCCACCGGTGATCCGGGCACCGGCTGCATTCCGGTGTGGGGCTTCGGGACCGTCACCGAATCCCGCAACCCCGATATCACCGAGGGTGACCGCTTCTACGGCTACTACCCGATCGCCGACGAGGTGGTGCTGCAGGCCGGCCCGGCGCACCCCGGCGGGTTCACCGACGTGTCCGCACACCGGCGCGACCTGCCACCGATCTACAACGAATACGTCCGCTGCAGCACCGATCCCGGTTACCGCGCCGACCGGGAAGCCCAGCAGGCGCTGCTGCGGCCACTGTTCGCCACGGCATTCCTGATCGACGACTTCCTGGCCGACAACGACTTCTTCGGGGCGCGCACCGTCATCCTGGCCAGCGCGTCGAGCAAGACCGCCTACGGCACGGCGTTCTGCCTCGGCCGGCGCCGCGGCGCCCCCGAGGCGGTGTCCATCGTCGGCCTGACCTCACCGGGCAACGCCGCGTTCACCCGCGCGCTGGGCTGCTACGACGACGTCATCACCTATGCCGACATCGCGGCGAGCGTGCGACTGGGGCAGTCGGTCTACGTCGACTTCAGCGGCAGCGCACCGGTTCGCGGGGCCGTGCACCGGCGGCTCGACGATCTGCTGCGGTACGACTGTGCCGTCGGCGCCACCCACTGGGACACCCTCGGCGGCGCGCCCGACCTCCCCGGGCCCGCACCGGAGCTGTTCTTCGCGCCGGCCCAGGGCGCCAAGCGGGTGGCCGACTGGGGCGCCGACGGATTCCAGCAGCGCCTCAGCGCGGCCTGGGACGCATTCCTGGATCTGGTCACCCGGGAGCCCGATCCATGGCTCACCGTGGTCCGCGGACAGGGCGCCCACGCTGTCGAAAAGTGTTATGCCGCATTGCTGGACGGGAAGGTCCCCGCGACCGAGGGCCACGTACTGTCGGTATAGCGACTCAGGGCCGCACGGTCAGGATCTGCGAGACGGCGCCGATGGGGCCGCGTTCGTCGTGCAGGATCGAGTGGGTGAGCCCGATCCCGTTGTGCCCCAAGGACACACTGGCGTCGAATCCCAGCCAGTCACTGCGGGGTTCGTCGAACAGGTGAACGGTGAGGTCCAGGTTCGGAGAGGCCACCTGGCGTGGGTCGACGCGTACCGCCATCCCGTTGACGATATCGAAGAGCGTTGCCGCGGAAGCAAGGTCGACTCCGAGAGCCGGTCGAAGTGGGCCGCGCGACTACCAGGACAGGACGATGCCCGACCTGTTGTTGTTGCGAGGAATGGCGTCGGTGACATTGGGCGCCAGCGTGGTCGGCACCGCCTTGATCGACACGCTGCCGTTCGTCTGGCACCGGACGTGACTGCCGGCATCCTGACAGGTCGGCTGCGCACCGGCAACGGGGGCCGAAATCAATTGAGCCGCAGCGATATTCGTCATCATCAGCACCGTCATTCCCGCTCTGCGGATGGTCACAATCTCACTCCTCGATTCGAAGCGCACTCAGGGGCAGGATGATGCAAGAACCCGAGCGGCCGGATTCAGGACCAGGTTCGCGCGGCCGGCGTTGGCGAACGCATCGCCGCGGGCCGCTTCCACCGTCGGGCCAGCGCCGCCGGCCACAACGCCGCTGCCGTCATCGGCGCCCACCGACACGACGCAGAACACATCGTTGGTCACCTCGTCGGAACTGCATTGCTGGGCCCCGCTGCCCTGGCAGGCCGCGATCAGCGCGGCGGACGCGGCGTCATTGGTGGGACCGGTGGCGGTGAAACCCACTAGCGTTCCGCCGTTGAGGCCGGAGCCGACGGCCCGGGAGATGGGGCCGTCCTCGACCACGCCGTCGGGCCCGCCGGCCGACGCCGGGGTGGCCGTCACCAGCGCGGCGCACGCGGCGGCCAGGGCGAGGGTCGCCTGGGTGGTGGTCATCGTTCTGCCTCGGACAAGATGCACGGTTGCATCATAGGCACGCGACGCGGACGGACTACGTGACCAGGGCGACCGAGTTGGCGCGGCGCAGCTTGCCCGACGGGGTCTTCGGGATGGTGCCCGGGCCGAGGACCACGACGTTGCGGGGTCGCATGTCGACCTCGGCGACCACCTCGTGCGCCACCTGATGTTCGATCCGGCGAACTTCGGCCGGATCCTTCCAGTCGTTGGATTCGACTGCGACAGCGAAGGTTTCGCGCGAATGCCCGGCGTCGAGGCGGACGGCCACGGCGCAGCCGGGGCGCACGCCAACGACCCGACCGGCGGCCCGTTCGATGTCGGTCGGGTAGATGTTGCGCCCAGCCATGATGATCACGTCCTTGACGCGACCACACACCACGACGTGACCCGCATCGGTCAGATAGCCCAGGTCCCCGGTGTCGTACCAGCCGTACTCGTCCTGCGCGGGGATGAACCCGCCCATGGTGGTGTATCCGGGCGTGACGCATTCACCGCGGAGTTCGATGACGCCGACGCCGCGCGGACCCAGCACGTTGCCGTGCTCGTCGACGATGCGCGCCTCGAGATCGGTGAGCAGCGGGCCGAGGCTGGCCAGTCGCCGGGTGTTGCCCTTGGTGGCCGGGACCGCTTGGCGCAGTGCGGCCAGCAGGTCGGCGTCCACCTCGTCGACCACCAGGCCGGCGCCGCACTCGGAGAACGACACCGCCAGCGTGGTCTCGGCCATGCCGTAGGCCGGCAGGACGGCGGAAGGCTGGAGGCCGAACGGCTTTCCGGCGTCGATCAGATCGTCGACGTCGGACGGGTCGACGGGCTCGGCCCCCGAGAGCGCGAAACGCAGGGTGGACAGGTCGAATTGACCGGGCTCGGCCTGCTTGCGCAGCCGCTTGGCGAACAGCGCGTAGGCGAAGTTCGGCGCCGCCGTCATGGTGCCCTTGTACTTGTCGATCAGCTTGGCCCACAGCAGGGTGTCGCGCAAGAAGTCCATGGGCGTGACCTTGACCAGCTCGGCGCCGAAGTACATCGGGATGGTCAGGAAGCCCACCATGCCCATGTCGTGGAAGCAGGGCAGCCAGCTGATCATGACGTCGGTGTCGACGTCGTACTTGGCGCCGATGAACATGGCCTCGGCATTGGAGTGGATGTTGCGGTGCGTGATGTGCACGGCCTTGGGAGACCCGGTCGAGCCGGACGTCAGCTGCATCAGCGCCAGATCGTCCTCACCGGTTTCCACCGGGTCGATGGGCTCGGCGTTCAGCATCTCGGGCACCGAGAGCACCAGGACGCCCTTCTCCTCGAGCACGGGGCCGGCGACGGTGAACGGCTCGGAGATGATGACGGCCTTGGCCTCGATCATGCCGACGACGTTCATGGTGTCCTCGGCCCAGACCGCCAGGTCGGTGCGCGGGGTGGGCTGGTGCAGCATCGTCAGGCTGGCGCCGCGCATCCACAGCGCCTGCGCGGTCGGGGCGATCTCCACGGGAGCACCGACCAGGACGCCGACCGCGTCGCCGGGGCCGATGCCCGCGGCCGCCAGGCCGCCGGCAATGCGCCGGGCACGTTCGTGGACCTCACCCCACGTGTGGCGGACGGGCTCATGCGGCTCACCCGTGACCATGCCCCTCGTGCTGTTGCGGGCGTTGTAATACATCTTGTCCGTGAACCTGCTCACGCGGACCTCCTCGGATTCCGGAGCGGCGCTGCTACGGGCGATGACGCGATCCCGCTATCCATGGTCCGCCCGAAGCCGGGCTGCCAGAAGAAGGCGCGCGCACACAATTGAGCGGCGGTTAGGTATCGGATTGGCACAGAGCCGCCACTGCGACCACAACGCTGTGCGCCATCGGTGTCACCGATGGACGACCTCAATGCGACGCGACTCATCACCGTTAGCCATCTTAAACTCCTCTTAAGTATTGGACAAACCGAGGAGCTGAGGAATCCGTCACCGCACCCGACGGGGTCGGTCAGCTACCGGAGGCCGGCACCACCCGTGCGCCGTGCACCGGCCCGCTGGCCACCCGCACGGTTCGGCAGACGCCCGCACCGGCCAGTTCGGAGCCCACCTGCACCGCCGCGGCGGCCGACGGACACAGGAACGCACAGGTCGGGCCCGACCCGGACACGATTCCGGCCAGCGCACCCGCCTCGGTGCCGGCGCGCAGCGTGCGCCGCAGCTCCGGGTCCAGACTCAGGGCCGCGGCCTGCAGTTCGTTGCCGAGCAGCGGCGCCAACGCGGTCGGATCCCCGGTGGCCAGGGCGGCCAACACGGGCTCGACCTCCGCGAGCCGCGGGGGGTCACCGGCGGCACGCAGCTCGTCGGTCTCGGCGAACACCTTCGGTGTGGACAGGCCGCGCTGGGCGAACGCCAGCACCCAGTGGAAGGTGTTGCGGGCCAGCACCGTGGCCAGTTCCTCTCCGCGCCCGGTCCCCAGAGCGGTGCCACCGTGCAGGGCGAACGGCACGTCACTGCCCAGTTGCGCGGCCAGGGCGTGCAGATCACGCCGGGGGACGCCCTGCTCCCAGAGCGCGTTGATCGCCACCAGCACCGCGGCCGCGTCGGCGCTGCCGCCGGCCATCCCGCCGGCGACCGGGATGGCCTTCTCGATGGTGATGGCGACGTCGGGGGCGCGGCCCACATGGTCGGCGAGGAGTTCGGCGGCCTGCCAGGCCAGATTCCGCCCGTCCACGGGCAGCTCGCCGGCGCCCTCACCGACGACGTCCAGTGACATCACGTCGGCGGTGCGCACGGTGATCTCGTCGAACAGCGAGACCGCATGGAAGACGGTGGTCAGTTCGTGAAAGCCGTCGTCGCGGCGGTCACCGACGGCCAGATACAGATTCACCTTGCCCGGGACCCGCACCGTCACCGACCCGGTGGGCACCCACTCGGGAGCGGTATTGCCGTCGGACACCGTCACCGCACGAGACTAACCGTGCGGTGACGGCGGATGCGGTCCAGGTGAACCGCGATTACAGCGACGGTGTGTGCTGCTGCGCCTGCGAGGAGTCACCCGAGCGCTGGAGCAGCCGGACGAACTCGACGATCGACAGCGTTTCGCCGCGCCGGGCCGGGTCGATGCTGGCGGCCAGCAGCCGGCTGGCCGACTCGTTGCCCGATCCGGCCCATTCCAGGAACGCGTTCCGCGACGTCTTGCGGCGTTGCGCGAAGGCGATGTCGATGAGCTCGAACACCTGATCCCGGAAGCCCTGTTCGGTGGGCCACGGCGAGGTGTCGTACCGGTCGATGCGCACCAGCCCCGAGTAGACGCGCGGAATCGGCCAGAAAACGGTCGGCGAAACCATTCCGTAGCGGCGGACCCGCCCGTAGAACCGGGCCTTAACTGAGGGCACTCCGTACTCTTTGCTGCCCGGCTCGGCCGCCAGCCGCTCGGCGACCTCCGCCTGAACCATGACCATGACGGTCCGGATACTCGGGAATTCGGCCAGCAGGTGCAGCAACGCCGGGACAGCGATGTTGTACGGAAGGTTGGCGACCAGCGCGGTGGGCGGCGTCTCCAGGTCGGCCTGACGCAGGGTCAGGATGTCCTGATTGAGCACCGTCATGCGATGGATCTCGCTGTGCGAATGCTCAGCAATGGTTCGCGGAAGGCGTTGCGCCAGAACCGGATCGATCTCGACAGCGGTGACATTGGCGCCCCGGTCCAGCAGGCCCAACGTCAGGGACCCCAGGCCGGGACCGACCTCGATCACCGAGTCGGACTTGTTGATGCTCGACGCCGATACGATTCGGCGGACCGTGTTGGCGTCGTGGACGAAGTTCTGCCCCAACGACTTACGCGGCCGGAAATCCAATTCCCGCGCTAGATTCCGGATCTCGGTGCGCCCGAGTAGACGGATCGTCATCGGACACCCGCATTTGAACTACACACTGGCCACGCTCCCCAACCCTGGCTGGACTGTGTGACCGTCGCGATGGCGATCTGTTCTTCACGAGTTGCCAGGTCTGCACGTGGAGCATAGCGCAGGCCGCCCTGTCTTTCCCAAGTGTTTTGGTCAAATTGAACGCCACCGTAAAAACCGTTACCAGTGTTGATGGCCCAGTTCCCGCCCGACTCGCACCGCGCCAGGGCATCCCAGGCCCCGCCATTGCTCACCGGCGGCACCTCGGTACCCGGTTTGCTGCCCACCCGCAGGACCGAATCCCGCGCGGGCGCGACCACCACGTTGGCGACGGGCAGCCGGCCCGTCTCGACTCCGTTGACCGTGGCCACGGCGAACGTGACGTCCTGGGTGCCCGGCGTTCCGGGGTCCTGGACCACCTGGCGGCTCATGTTCATCGTCGGATCCTCGATGCGCTGGGCGTTCGGGACCAGCGGCTGGCGCTCGGTCACCTTGTTCACCCGTACCCGGGTGACCTGGATCTGCATACCCGGGGTGACCGGGGAGGATGCCGGCGGGACGACCGTGTCCTGCTGCAACAGCGGCGCCCCGGCGGCAGCCAACAATGCCGCGACGTTGGGGGCGGCCAGTCGCACGGTCCGGGCCACGCCACCGTCGTCGATCGAGACGGTCTTGGCACTGACCACCGGCAGCGCCATGCCCGCCAGCGGAACGCGCGTGCCACGCGACGCGGTAGCCGGGGCGGTGTCGGTCATGGCCAGCTGGGCCAGCGCCTCGTCGACCGTGGAGGCCGTGGTCCAGACCTGCTTGGTCTCCTGGCCGTCCAGCGAGATGTCCAACGGCCGGCTGCGCCGCAGCACGATCGTCTGGCTGTCACCGACCTGCTGATCGGCCGCGGGGTAGATGTCGTCGCGATCGCCGACCTGGAAACCGTTCTCCCGGACGATGTCGATCACGCGGGACTTCATGGTGGTGACCGCCTGCGATGCGCCGTCGACCTCCAGCGTCACCGTCTTGTGCGCGCCGACGGCGTACCCACCGGAGGCACCGAGTGCGACGAGCGTCACCGCGGTCACCACCCGTAACAGCGGCGACCTGGACTGGTGCAGTTTGGTGATGATGTTCAACGTCGGTACCCACAGCTCTTCACGCGCGTATCGGCCCCAACGGGCCCTCTTGATCACAAGATGGTAAAGAAATTGACTGGGTCGCAGCAAGCTGACGGCCCGACTCTCAATGCACGCTTAATCCAGCGCATACACCTTGCGGGCGGTTGCTGAAGCTGCCGCCGCAACATCGCCGGCGGGCCGGCCGCGCAATTCGGCGAGTGCGCGCACGGTGTAGGGCAGGCAGTACGGCTCGTTGGGCGCACCCCGGTACGGATGCGGGGTCAGGAACGGCGCATCCGTCTCCACCAGCAGCTGGTCCTCCGGGATCAGCAGAGCAGCCTCGCGCAGCGCGTGCGCGTTCCGGAAGCTGACCGTGCCCGACAGGCTCACGTACCAGCCGGCGTCGACGCACACCCGCGCCATCTCCGGCCCGGAGGAGAAGCAGTGGAAGATCACCGCGTCGGGAGCGCCCTCGGCCCGCAGCACGTCGAGCACCATGTCGTCGCCGTCGCGGTTGTGGATCATCAGCGGCTTGCCGACCCGCTTGGCCAGGTCGATGTGCCAGGCGAAGGCAGCCCGCTGAC
>JAKIXW010000069.1:4810-5069 GCA_022708865.1 Acidobacteriota bacterium | reverse complement strand
GGCGATCGTCACCACCGCCATCACCCCGACGGCCTCGGCGCGGTCCAGGATCGCGGCCACGTCGGCGGCGTCGACCGCACCGCACGCATCCAGATGGGTGTGGGCGTCGACGAGCGGACCCAGCGGTTCGGGCGGGGGCGGTGGCGGCCGTTTGGAGCTCACCACGAAACAATAGAGTTGTAACCCTCATGACCCAGCAGAAGTTCTACGTGACCACGGCGATCGCCTACCCCAACGGTGCACCCCACGTCGGGCACGC
>JAKIXW010000069.1:0-4773 GCA_022708865.1 Acidobacteriota bacterium | reverse complement strand
ATCGCCCGGTTCAAGCGACTCGACGGCTTCGATGTGCGCTTCCTGACCGGCACGGACGTGCACGGGCTGAAGATGGCCCAGACCGCCGAGGCCGAGGGCATTCCCACCGCCGACCTGGCGCGGCGCAACTCCGATGTGTTCCAGCGCCTGCAGGAGAAACTCGGCATCTCGTTCGACCGCTTCATCCGGACCTCCGACGCGGACCATTACGAGGCGTCCCAGGCGATCTGGCAGGCGATGTCGGATGCCGGCGACATCTATCTGGGCAGCTACGCGGGCTGGTACTCGGTACGCGACGAGCGGTTCTTCGCCGAGGACGAGACGGAGGTGACCGCGGACGGCAGCCGGATCGCCACCGAGACGGGCACGGCCGTGACCTGGACCGAGGAACAGACCTACTTCTTCAAGTTGTCCGCCTACGCCGACCGGCTGCTCGCGCACTACCGCGACCACCCGGAGTTCATCGCGCCGGAGGTGCGCCGCAACGAGGTGGTCAGCTTCGTCTCCCGGGGCCTGATCGACCTGTCCATCTCCCGCACCACGTTCGACTGGGGGGTGCCGGTGCCCGACCACCCCGATCATGTGATGTACGTCTGGGTGGACGCGCTGACCAACTATCTGACCGGAGTGGGCTACCCCGACACCGATTCCGCTGCGTTCCAACGGTATTGGCCGGCCGATCTGCACATGATCGGCAAGGACATCATCCGGTTCCACACCGTGTACTGGCCGGCGTTCCTGATGTCGGCCGGAATCGCGCTGCCCAGAAAGGTCTTCGTACACGGCTTCGTGCTGAACCGCGGCGAGAAGATGAGCAAGTCGGTGGGCAACGTCGTCGATCCGGTCGACCTGGTCGACGCGTTCGGCCTCGACGCGGTGCGATACTTCTTCCTGCGCGAGGTGCCCTTCGGTCAGGACGGCAGCTACAGCGAGGACGCGATCGTCGGCCGGATCAACGCCGACCTGGCCAACGAGTTCGGAAACCTGGCCCAGCGCAGCCTGTCGATGGTGGCCAAGAACCTGGACGGAATCATCCCCGCCCCGGGCGAATTCACCGGAGCCGACACCGCGCTGCTCGCACAGGCCGACGCGCTCCTGCAGACGGTGCGCGGCCACTTCGACAACCAGGCGATGCATCTGGCCCTGGAGGCCATCTGGCAGATGCTCGGTGCGGCCAACCGGTACTTCTCGGCGCAGGAACCCTGGGTGTTGCGCAGGTCGGAGGCCGCCGACGCCCAGCAGCGGTTCGGCACCGTTCTCTACACCACCCTGGAGGCGGTCCGGATCGCCGCCCTGCTGGTGCAGCCGGTGATGCCGACGTCGGCCGGTACGCTGCTCGACCTGCTGGGCCAGCCGGCCGCACAACGAGATTTCCGCGCGGTGGGGAATCGCCTGACACCGGGCACCGCGCTACCCGAACCCACCGGGGTGTTCCCCAGATATCAGGCGGAGTGAGTCGAGGAACGAATGACGGATATCGAGAACGAGGTCTTGCACCCGAAGCTGGAGGACATCTACGACGAGGTGATCCGCCGCAACGGCGGCGAAGTAGAGTTCCACCAGGCTGTCTACGAGGTCTTGCACAGCCTCGGGCCGGTGGTGGCCAAACACCCGGAGTACGCCGACAGCGCGATCATCCGCCGGTTGTGCGAACCGGAGCGGCAGATCATCTTCCGGGTGCCATGGGTCGACGACGCCGGCATCGTCCAGGTGAACCGCGGCTTCCGGGTGGAGTTCAATTCCGCGCTCGGACCGTACAAGGGCGGCCTGCGCTTCCACCCTTCGGTCTACCTGGGCATCGTGAAATTCCTCGGCTTCGAACAGATCTTCAAGAACTCGCTGACCGGCATGCCGATCGGCGGCGGCAAGGGCGGGTCGGACTTCGACCCGAAGGGCCGCTCGGACGGCGAGGTGATGCGCTTCTGCCAGTCCTTCATGACCGAGTTGTACCGGCACATCGGCGAATACACCGACGTGCCCGCCGGCGACATCGGCGTGGGTACCCGCGAGATCGGCTACCTGTTCGGTCAGTACAAGCGGATCACCAACCAGTACGAATCCGGTGCGCTGACCGGCAAGGGGCTCACCTGGGGTGGCTCACAGGTGCGCACCGAGGCCACCGGCTACGGCACGGTGTTCTTCGTCGAGGAAATCCTGCACAGCACCAGGCAGAGTTTCAACGGCAAGAAGGTGGTGGTGTCCGGGTCGGGCAACGTCGCGATCTACGCCATCGACAAGGTCCAGAAACTCGGCGGCACGGTGATCGGCTGCTCGGACTCGACGGGCTACATCGTCGACGAGTCCGGCGTGGACGTAGAACTGCTCCAGGAGATCAAGGAGATCAACCGAGGGCGGATCGCCGACTACGCCGACGCTCGGAAGAGCGCGATCTTCGTGGCCGACCGCAGCGTGTGGGAACTGGGCTGCGACATCGCGTTGCCGTGCGCAACCCAGAACGAGCTGACCGCCGCGCATGCCGAATCGCTGATCCGGTCGGGCTGCCAGATCGTGGCCGAGGGCGCCAACATGCCGTGCACGCCGGAGGCGGTCAAGCTGTTCGCCGACGCCAAGGTGACGTTTGCGCCGGGCAAGGCGGCCAACGCCGGCGGCGTGGCCACCAGCGCGCTGGAGATGCAGCAGAACGCCTCCCGCGACTCGTGGACGTTCGGCGACACCGAGGACCGGCTGGCCAAGATCATGCGGCGTATCCACGACCGCTGCCTGACCGTGGCCGACGAGTACGAACAGCCCGGCAACTACCTGGTCGGGGCGAACATCGCCGGCTTCATCCGGGTGGCCGACGCGATGGCGGCGCTGGGCGTCATCTGACGCCCCGGCGTGATGTGAACCACCGTTGCCCGCGGGCCGTGGCTGCCCGCGCCGAGATCACGCTGTACAACAACGCCCCGGCGCTGGTGCTCTACCTCGGTGACCACCTCGAGAGCGTGGTCAGCGTCGAGGTCGCCGACGGGCGGATCACCAACTTCTATGCGATGCGCAACCCGGACAAGCTGGCGGGGGTGACGATCGCCCGCCGAGTGCGCCGCTGGGCGTGTGTCTGCCAAGCTGATGCGATGCGCATCGACCCACTCGGACTGCTCGGCAGCCCGGCCGCAGTATTGCGCGCCGTCGGTGCCGCGGCGGCCCGGTCGGGCCTGCCAACGCCGGCGGCCCTGACCGGTGAGTGGTTCGGTTCGCGAGCCGTCATCGCCCCGACCCTGTCCGCCCAGCCCACCGCCGAGAGTGCGTGTTGGTCCGCCGACACACCGCCCGGAGCGGACTTCTGCGCACCCTCGCGCAACCCGGACGGCGCCGTGGGCGGTGGCTGGTTCGGCTACCTGTCCTACCCCGACGGCGCGGGGGCCCGGGCACCCGCGGCAGCCGGCGGATGGACGGACTGCGTGCTCCGGTGCGACGCCGAAGGCGCATGGTGGTACGAATCCCTCACCGGCGCAACGATTCCCGATTGGCTTCGCGCCGCCGTGCATACCGTCGCCCGGCCCCGGCCCTGGCACATCGACTGGACAGCACCCGATCGCGCCGCCCATCTGGCCGGCGTACAGGCCTGCCTGGCGGCCATCGAAGCGGGCGAGGTCTACCAGGCATGCGTGTGCACGCAGTTCACCGGACTGCTGACCGGGTCGCCACTGGACTTCTTCGCCGACGCCGTCGCGGCCACCGGGCCGGCCCGCGGCGGCTACCTGGCCGGCACCTGGGGTGCGGTCGCGTCATTGTCACCCGAACTGTTCCTGCGGCGCGCGGGCGCGACGCTGGCGTCCAGCCCGATCAAGGGCACCCTGCCGGCGCACGCCGACCCGGCCGCGTTGCGGGCCTCGGTCAAGGACGTCGCCGAGAACATCATGATCGTCGACCTGGTCCGCAACGACCTCGGCCGGGTCGCGGACATCGGCTCGGTCACGGTGCCCGAACTGCTGGCCGTCAAACCCGCGCCCGGGGTGTGGCACCTGGTGTCGACCGTGTCGGCCCGGGTGGATCCCCACCGGCCGATGCACGACGTGCTGACCGCCGCCTTCCCACCGGCATCCGTCACCGGGACACCCAAACACCGCGCACGACAACTACTTTCACAATGGGAGCCGCACGCCCGCGGTGTCTACTGCGGCGCGGTCGGCCTGACCTCACCGGTCGCGGGCACCGAGCTGAACGTCGCCATCCGCACGGTGGAATTCGATGCGGCGGGTCGCGCGGTGCTCGGGGTGGGCGGCGGGATCACCGCCGATTCCGATCCGGACACCGAATGGCAGGAATGCCTCGACAAGGCCGCCGCCACCGTCGGGCTCACTCCTGCCGCGAACGCAGAACCGCGTCGTAGAGCTCGCGCCGCGACGGCGCACCCGGATTCGCGGCGATCACCTGCGCACACGCATCCTTGACGCCCAGGCCACCGTCGGTCAGTGCCTGCACCTGCGCCACCAATGTCGCGATGTCGGCCCGGGGCCGGGCCCCGGCGACCACCACGGTGATCTCCCCGAGCACGCCGCCGGCCGCCCATTCGGCCAACTCGCCGAGCGTGCCTCGGACGATCTCCTCATGGGTCTTGGTCAGCTCCCGGCAGATGGCGGCGCGCCGCTCGACGCCGAGCACGTCAACCGCGTCGTCCAGACACTCGGCCAGCCGCCGGGGCGACTCGAAGAACACCCAGGTGCGCTGTTCGCCGGCCAGCGACTCCAGCCAGCTGCGCCGCGCAGCCTGCTTGCGGGGCGCGAAACCCTCGAAGCAGAACCGGTCGACGGGCAGCCCGGACACGGCCAG
>JAKIXW010000068.1:355-15645 GCA_022708865.1 Acidobacteriota bacterium | reverse complement strand
GGGTGGCCGGCGGGCATTCCAGGAATGTGCAGTCCGCGTCCAGCATCACCACGGCCGCGCCGTCCAGGCCGGTTTCGCGCAGCCGCCGGCCGGTGGTGATGAGAACCGGTTCGCCGACATCGTTGAGCGGGATCCGGTGTCGTGCCGTCAGCGCCTGGATGGCGGTGATTCCCGGGACGACGTCGTAGTCGATGTCGATGCGGCGGCGCACGAGTTCGAGAATCCGCAGGGTGCTGTCGTAGAGCGACGGGTCGCCCCAGGCCAGGAAAGCGCCGACGCCGTCGGGTCCGAGTTCGGCCTCGATGGCGTCGGCCCAGACCGCAGCGCGCGCCTCGTGCCAGTCGGACACCGCCTGCAGGTAGTCGCCGTCGCCAGCCCGTTTCGGGTCGGTGAGCTCGACGAACCGATAGCCGGGCCGGGTGATGAACCGCTCGCAGATGGTGCGGCGCAGGGCGACGAGATCGCTCTTGTGCTCACCCTTGTCCATCGCGAAGAACACGTCGGCGCTGTTGAGCGCGCCGACGGCCTGGGCGGTGACGTAGTCGGGGTCGCCGGCGCCGATGCCGATGACGTGGATGGTCCGCATGATCCGCAGGGTATGCCACGACGTCGCCGGCGCCGCGACCCGTGACTTCGAGTACCCGGTACCGCGGGTATTGACTATTTGGCGTTCGGTTCCTACCTTTTGAACATGGCAGCGACGCCCACCACATCGGTGACACGCGAAGAGTTCTCCGAACGCCTGCTCAGCGGGTCGGTCAAGAAGTCCTATGCCCCAGCGGTGGACATCGACTGGGACGCCCCGATCGATCCGGACAAGTTCTTCCTGCCCCCACGGATGGTCACGCTGTACGGCACACCCGCCTGGGATGCGCTGACCCGTGAGCAGCAGATCGAGTTGTCCCGGCAGGAACTGGTCAACATCCTCTCGGCGGGCATCGAGAACATCCTCAATCAGGCCCTGCTGCGCGACCTCATGCACAAGAACCCGACCGCCAGCACCACGCACTACGCGCTGACCGAACTCGGCGACGAGACGCGGCACATGGTGATGTTCGGCAAGACGATCGCCCGGATCGGTGGAATCCCGGTGCGTCCCAAGCTCTCCCAACGCATGATCATCAACTCGCTGCCGTTCGCGTTCCGCGGCAGTGTGCTGTGGGCGGCCGCGCTGGTCGGCGAGGAGATCTTCGATTCACTGCAGCGCCAGATCATGGACGACCCTGAACTGCAACCGATCGTGCAGCGGCTCATGCGGATCCACGTCACGGAAGAGGCTCGGCACATCCAGTTCGCCCGGGACGGATTGCGCAAGGCGGTGCCGACGATGCCGCGCTATCGCCGGATGATCATGGCCAACCTGCACGGCGCCGGCGGCCCGTTCTACCGGATGTTGTTCACCCTGCCGATCCAGTACCACCGGGCCGGTCTCGACGGGGCCGAGATGCGGCGCGTCGCCCGGGCCAATCCGAACTTCCGACGGGCCTGTGTGACGTCGTTCGAGCCGTTGGCCGCGTTCTTCGAGGAAGTCGGGCTGATGGGCCGCGTCGGTCGGCGGATGTGGCATCGGGCCGGATTCCTGTGACCGTCATCGTCATTCGGGATGACGCCGACCAAGCCCTGTTCGACAGCAATAGTGACACCTGGACGGTCACCCGGACGAACGGCCAATCGAGTTCGGCCCGCGCGGTGATCGATGCGCGCCGCTCCGACGACGAGACGGTGGCCATCCATGGTCGGCCGAACTACTTCCGGATTCCGGGGCCGCACATCGAACGCCAGGTCCGCTACGTGGACCGCTGCCTGGAACTCCTGGGCCGATCAGGTTACACCCGGATGGAGGCGAAGTCCCGGATCGTGGTGGGCCGCTGGCGACCCCAACGGGTGGCCGGCCACTTCTACCTCAGCGCAACGGTTTCCGAGGACGGGGACCACTCCCCCGATCTCTATGATGGGCATGCCGTCCTCACCCTCGGCGACCGGGACATCGCGGTCCGGGCCCGGCTCGAGGGGCACCTGGCGGCCATCGACGGGCGTTACCACTGGCGCGGAACCGTCACCGGCGATATGCCCGACGACGCCCTCAAAGGTCAACGTGCCGTGACGGTTTCGGTCGAGGGCCACAGCGCCCCGGCGCGGATCGCCGAGCGCACCCCGTGGGGCGGCTACACCGTCACCGGTTCGGGCACACCACCTTTCCCGACCACCGTCTCATAACCTGCGGCCGGCGGACAGCAGCACTACGGCCAGAACCGCGGCGACACCACCGGAGATCAGCAGCGGCAGTCGACCGTCGGTTCCCCACAGCAGACCGGCCCACACACCCGCGACCAGGACGGCCATCCCGCTGAGCCCCTGGAATACGCCTTGGGCGCTGCCCTGGCAGGAGTCGTCGGCAAGTCGGGAGACCCACGCCTTGCCCACGCCGTCGGTGCAGGCGGTGAACAATCCGTAGCTGCCGATCAGCAGCCAGGCGACGCCGCGATCGGCGGTCAGGCCCAGACCCAGATACCCGATGGCGAAGAACACGACACCCACGCCGAACACCACCGGCGGCGCGACACGATCGGCCAGCGCGCCGGCGGGGTAGCTGGCCGCCGCGTAGACCAGGTTGTAGGTGACGTAGGCCAGGATGATCTCGACGACGGAGAAGCCGATCTCGTTGAGCCGCAACAATAGCAGCGCGTCGGGGAAGTTGACCAGGCCGAAGACGACCAGCACCGCGACGGTGCGCCAATACCGCCGCGGCAGTTCGCCGATATTGGCGAAGATCCGGCGGCGCTCCGAAGCCGGCGGAACCCGGGTTTCCCGGGCCAGGAACACCAGCGCCACGCTGAGAACCGCCGGGACCACCGCGATCCAGAGCAGCGGGGCGATCCGGTGGTCCAACAGTTCGTAGCCAGCCAGCCCGATCAGCGGGCCGATCACCGCCCCGCACGTATCCATGGCCCGGTGGAACCCGAAGACGCGTGCCCGCGCGGTCTCCGGCACGCCGTCGACCAACAGCGCATCGCGCGGTGCGCCACGGATTCCCTTGCCCAGTCGGTCGACGACCCGCCCCGCCAGGACGCCATGCCACCCCGTCGCCGCGGCGACGATCACCTTTCCCAGCGCCGCCAACCCGTACCCAGTGCCGACCAGTGGGCGTCGCGCCACCCGGTCCGACATCGGGCCCACACCGAGTTTGGTCAGCGAGGCCGCACCCTCGGCGATCCCTTCGACGGCGCCCACCACGGCGGTCGGCGCGCCGAGGACGGCGGTGAGGTAGATGGGGAGCAGCGGATACAACAGTTCACTCGCGGTGTCCTGCAGCAGCGAGACCGCCGACAGCACTTTGACGTTGCGCGTCAGCCAATGCTGCGCGTCCGCTGTGGAATTGCTCAACGCCGGTGGCCGGAGTCGGGCGTGCACGACACCTGCTCGCAGATTGCGGTCACCAATGAATTCTTGCGCACGGCGTCCACTACAGTCGCTTGGTACTCGGTTCGACGGTCGCCTTGACCCCCTCGGAGAGGATGCCAGTGTCGATGATCAACGGCCTGCCGGCCCACGCACTGCTGGTGCATTTCGTCGTCGTCCTCGCGCCCCTGACCGCGGTGCTGGCGATCCTGTGTGCGGTGTGGCCCGCCGCGCGACGGCGACTGGTGTGGCTCGTGCTCGCCCTGTCCGTCGCGGTGCTCGCGGTGACGCCGTTGACCACCGAGGCCGGCGAATGGCTCGAACACCGCGTCGGCGAATCACCGGCGGTCGAAACCCACGCGGGCCTCGGTGACACGATGCTGTACTTCGCCATCGCGCTGCTGGTGGCCGCGGTGCTGCTGGTGGTGTTGCACCGACGGGAACTGGGCAGCGTCGTCGCGGTGATCCTCAGCGTGGTCGTCGTCGCCGCCAGCGCGGCCACCATCGTGCAGGTGGTCCGGATCGGCGACAGCGGGGCACGCGCCACCTGGGGCGATGTCGCGGCGAACCAGCCACAGAACGACGACTAGCGGCATGCGGTTCACGTACGCGGAGTCCATGACCGATTCGTCGTTCTATATCCCGCTGGCACAGGCCGCCGAACGCGCGGGCTTCGATGCGATGACCATCGCCGACAGCGTCGCCTATCCGTTGGAATCGGACGCGAAGTATCCCTACACGCCCGACGGCGACCGCGAGTTCCTGGACGGCAAGGAGATCATCGAGGCGTTCGTGCTGGCCTCGGCGCTGAGTGCGGTCACCACGACACTGCACTTCAACTTCTTCGTCCTCAAGCTGCCGATCCGCCCGCCGGCCCTGGTGGCCAAGCAGGCCGGCTCGATCGCCGCGCTGTTCGGCAATCGGCTCGGGCTGGGCGTGGGCACCAGCCCCTGGCCCGAGGACTACGACCTCATGGGTGTGCCATTCGCCAAGCGGGGCAAGCGAATGGACGAGTGCATCGAGATCATCCGCGGCCTGACCACCGGCGACTACTTCGAATTCCACGGCGAGTTCTACGACATTGCCAAGACCAAGATGACACCCGCGCCCAGCAAGCCGATCCCGATCCTGATCGGTGGGCACGCCGACCTCGCGCTGCGCCGGGCGGCCCGCAACGACGGCTGGATGCACGGCGGCGGGTCCGCCGAGGAACTCGACGACCTGCTGGCGAAACTGCAGGAGTACCGCCGGGCCGAGGGCCGCGCGGATGACGACTATCAGGTGCACGTGATCTCGATGGACGCCTACAAGGCCGACGGCATCAAGCGGCTCGAGGACAAGGGCGTGACCGATGTGATGGTCGGCTTCCGGTTGCCGTACATCATCGGCCCGGACCCGCAGCCGCTGGAGGACAAGATTCGCAGCCTGGAGAAGTACGCCGACAAGGTGATCTCGAAGGTCTGATTCCTGGCCGCGAGCGCTCAGCTGGGTACGGTTTCGCGGCCCAGATTCGTACGCAGCTGAGCGCTCGGCCATGGGATTGCCGTCGATCGCGTTCAGCTCGTCGGGGCGGTCCAGGGTGACCACGGCGATGCCACTCGGCGCAGATTCCGGGCCACTCAGGGGGTTGATATGAACCACGTCACTCATGCCGCCGACGTTGGGCGACCGAAGTTGTACGGTGCCCGGATGGGCGCATACCAGGACGTGCTCGACCAGAGCACCAAGGATCCGGCCGGCTTTTGGGCCGAGGCCGCCAAGGCCGTCACCTGGACCCGGGAGCCGCACCGCATCCTCGATGACGCCAATCCGCCGTTCTACCGCTGGTTCCCGGACGCCGAACTGAACACGTGCGCCAACGCCCTGGACCGTCACGTCGCCGACGGCCGTGCCGATCGGCCGGCGTTGATCTACGACTCCCCGGTCACCGGCACCAAGCGGGTGTACACCTACGCCGAGCTGCTCGACGAGACCGCCCGGTTCGCCGGCGCGCTGCGCGGCCTCGGGGTGGGCAAGGGCGACCGGGTGGTCATCTACCTGCCGATGATCCCGGAAGCGGTCATCTCCATGCTGGCCTGCGCCCGGCTCGGTGCCGTGCATTCGGTGGTGTTCGGCGGTTTCGCCCCGCACGAACTGGCCGTGCGTATCGACGACGTTCGGCCCACCGTGGTGATCACGGCCTCGTGCGGCATCGAACCCACCCGCATCGTGGAGTACATGCCGATGCTCGAGGACGCCATCGCGATGTGCGCTCATCCGCCGCTGCATTGCGTTGTGGTGCAACGTGATCGGCACCGCTGCGACGTGGTGAAGGGCCGGGACGTGGAGTGGCAGGAGGCGATGGCGGACGCCGAGCCCGTCGATCCGGTTCCGGTGGCGGCCACCGACCCGCTGTACGTGCTCTACACCTCGGGAACCACCGGCAAGCCCAAGGGTATCGTCCGCGACAACGGTGGGCACGCGGTGGCACTGCTGTGGACGATGCGCCATATCTAGGACCTGGCGCCGGGTGAAGTGTTCTGGGCCGCTTCGGATGTCGGCTGGGTGGTCGGCCATTCCTACATCGTCTACGCACCCCTGCTAGTGGGGGCCACCACGGTGCTCTACGAGGGAAAGCCGGTGGGCACCCCCGACCCGGGCGCATTCTGGCGGGTGATCGCCGAACACAAGGTGAAGGCACTCTTCACCGCGCCGACCGCGATCCGGGTGATCCGCAAGGAGGATCCGGAGGCCACCCACCTGGCCCACCATGACACGTCGAGCTTGAACTACCTCTTCGTCGCCGGCGAGCGGCTGGATCCCGACACCTATCACTGGGCGGCCGACAAGCTCGGGGTGCCGGTGATCGACCACTGGTGGCAGACCGAGACCGGGTGGGCGATTGCCGCCAATCCGATTGGCCTGCAACCACTTCCGATCAAGGCGGGGTCGCCGACGGTGCCAATGCCGGGTTACGACATCCACATCCTGCACGACGACGGTCGTCGGTGCGACGCTGGTGAGGAGGGCGCAATCTGCATATCGCTGCCGCTGCCGCCCGGCACGTTGCCGACGCTCTGGGGCGCCGATGCGCGTTATCAGGCGTCCTATCTCAGCGAGCACCCCGGCTACTACCTGACCGGCGACGGCGGCCGGATCGACGAGGACGGCTACCTGTTCGTGATGGGCCGTATCGACGACGTGATCAACGTTACGGGACACCGGCTTTCCACCGGCGCCATCGAAGAGGTGCTGGCCACCCATCCGGCCGTCGCCGAATGCGCGGTGATCGGTGTGCCCGACGAGATCAAGGGCCAGGCACCGCGCGGCCTGGTGGTGCTCAAGGCCGGCGCCTCGGCCGACGGCCTGGCCGAGGACCTGGCCGAGCTGGTGCGCACCGAGATCGGCGCCGTCGCGTCCTTCCGGTTGGTGGACGTGGTTCCCGCGCTGCCCAAGACACGGTCGGGCAAGATCCTGCGCAAGACGTTGCGCGGCATCGCCGCCGGCCGCGACGAACCCGTCCCGTCGACCATCGAGGACGCGTCGGTGCTGGATGTACTGCGGCCCATTCTTGTTGTGCGGGAATAGGTATGGGGTTGACCCTCGATGAACTCGACGTCGCCGATCCGGCCGACGCCTGGACGGCGGCGGGTTTCGAGGTGGGCACGGGTGGCGTGTGTCGCGTCGGCGATGTCGGCGTCCGGCTGGTCGGTCGACAGCGCGGCACCGGCATCGTCGGGTGGTCGTTGCGCGGGCTCCCAAGTGACTTCCGGCGCGACGAGCTCGACGCAATCCCGACCACGCGATCGACCGCCGGATCGGCGCCGAATGCTCCCGCCGAGCACCCCAACGGGGTGAGGTCGATCGACCACGTCGTGCTGCTGTCACCCGATCTGGACCGCACGGTTGCCTCGTTGGGAGCCGCGGGCGCGAACCCCCGCCGCGAGCGCGACGCGGAACTCGGTGGACGACCCATCCGGCAGATCTTCTACCGAATGGGCGAGGTGATCGTCGAGGTTGTCGGCACACCGGGGTCCGCGACGGCGGAACCGTCCACCCTGTGGGGAATCACCTTCGCCGTCGCGGACATCGACGCCGCCGCTGCGTATTTCGGTGACCGCACCGCGCCAGTGAAGGACGCGGTACAGCCCGGTCGCCGGATCACCACATTGCGACACCAGGAGTTCGGGATGTCGGTCCGGACCGCGTTGATCTCTTATCCTCGGCGGATGACCGACGGAAAGTCCGCCCGTGACTGACGACGTCGTGGTGATCCACACCGACGGCGGATGCCGCCCCAACCCCGGACCCGGCGGCTGGGGCGCGGTGCTACGGCACCGCGAACACGTCCGCGAGATGTACGGTGGCGATTCCGGCCGCACGAGCAACAACCGGATGGAGCTGTCGGCGCCCATCATGGCGCTCGAGGCCCTCACCAGGCCCATGTCGGTGCACCTCTACACCGACAGCACCTACGTCCGTAACGGCATCACGACGTGGGTGCTGGGCTGGGAACGCAACGGGTGGCTGACGGCCGCCAAGCAGCCGGTCAAGAACGTCGATCTATGGCAGCGGCTGCAGGTTGCCCAGGCGCGGCATCGGGTCGAGTGGTTCTGGGTCAAGAGTCACGCCGGAGTGGCCGACAATGAGTTGGCCGACGAACTGGCGACGCGCGGCCTGCTGGAGGCCATTGATGCGTCGCGGATCGGAATGTCCTGACCCGCGTCATGATCTCACCATCCTCCTCGACGATGCGCATCGTTTGCACGCGCCCATCTGCTGAGCTGGATATCCCTCCTACCAATGCGCCGGGGCGGGTGTCTCGATATCGAGCGGTCGTTGATATCGCAGGTATGGGTGGACGTTGTGCGGGTGAACCCTCGACGTCTCGGAGTCGGAGCGTCAAGGCTCGCGCGGACGGCCTCCGCGGCTGAACGACGTTCTGCATTCCGGTTCCCATTCGACTACCCCTGCCCTGCCTGCATGCGGCCCAGGTCGGACCGCGCCCGCCGCGTTCCGCCGCTGCGACCGGACGGCAGTACCGAGAAATAGCCGCAGGCCTCAGCCGAACGACAGTGCCCAGGTGGTGGTTTCGGCCACCGATCGTCGGGATGTGCGTACGACGGGGTCGGCGCCGACGGGCACACCGAGCCGGATCAGCGCCTGCGGGTACGCCTCGGCGTCGAACACCTCGCACGCCAGCGTCAGACGGTCGCGGATGTCGTTCAACGGCTCGGTCAGCGGACAGGTCGCCAGATTCATCGCGGCCGCCGACAACAGCAGACGGCTCAGCGCCTCCCCGGCGCGCAGGCGCATACCCGCGTCGTCCCGGTCGGTGCCCACCGCCAGCAGTACCGCATCGTCGACGGGCGGACCGGGATCCTCGGCGGCGACGTGGCCGTACTGCAGCTGCACGGTCCCGTCGTCGAGTCGGATCCAGCGGGAGCGCGGGACGACGTTGAAACGCACCTGCAACCGGGCGGCCCGGATGTACATCAACTCCAAGGTGCCGGGTTCGAGCGAGGCGGCGGAGTAGCGACGGCGGTCGGCCCGGCGGCCCGGGATCGCGGCGGCAAGCTCGGCGTGCGCCCCGTCGGGCGGCCCCTCGATCAGCTCCAGGATCGCCAGGTGGCTGTCGTCATCAGGATCGGGAAACCGGTGCACGCGGGGCGACCAGCCGCGGGCGGCGAGCACCGATACGCAGTGGTCCAAGACCGCCCCGCAGCCGAGTAGGACGTCGCGCCGGTCGTCGGGCGCGACACCGGCATGGCGATTCCAGTCCGCGTACAGATGCACGGCGGCGTCATCGACGTGCCATCGCCACGGCTGCAGATTCCCCAGCGACGGAGCACGGGCGGCGAGGTCCAGCACAGTGTGGAGTTCACCTCGCTCGGGAAACCGACTCACCAGCTCTCTCACCTCCTCCCGGTCCGACATCACAGTATGGTCGGTGGCTTACCCCGCTGGCTCCCGAACAACTTCCGCAGGCGCCTTATCGGGCCGCAGCCCACGCCAGCTCGGGTGCCGCAGATGCCCGTCGCCGGTCCACTCACCGTAGCGGACCTCGCCGACCAACTCCGGCCGGACGAATGTGACGTTCTTCGCGTCGACCCGCGAAAGCCGTTCGCTGAATGGTGATTCGGCCGTCTCCAGCGGCGCCAGAATCTGACCGAGCTTCGTCAGCTCCTTCTCGGTGAAACCGGTACCGACCCGGCCGGCGAAGTCCAGGCCGTCGCGGCCGGGAATCCCCATCAGCAGCGCCCCGATTCCACTGGAGCGCCCGCCCTCGCCCCGGCGCCAGCCGCCGATCACGATCTCCTGGGTGTGCCACACCTTGTCCTTGATCCAGGCCGACGACCGGGTACCGGGCTGGTAGGGCGAATCCCATTTCTTGGCGACCACACCCTCCCACCGACGCTCGCGCGAGTATTCCAGGGCGGCCGCGCCGTCGCCGGGAATCTGTTCGGGAACAATGAGATTCGTTCCCCTGCTGAGCATGTCGAGCAACGCGCGCCGATCCCGGTACTTGACCTTCACCAGGGAGCGGCCGTCGAGGAACAGCAGGTCGAACGCCCAGTACTCCACCCGCGTCGCACGGGCCCGGTTCTGCATCTCCTCGAAGCTCGGCACCCCGGACTCGTCGAGGGCGACCACCTCGCCGTCCAGGATCAGCTGGTGCTCGGCGAGGTCACCGGCGATCGCCGCCAGTTGCGGGAACTCCGCGGTCATATCGCGTCCACTGCGCGAGCGCAGCCGCAGGTCGCCGCGATCGGACTCGAACAGCAGCCGGTAGCCGTCCCACTTGCCCTCGAAGGCCCACTGGGCTCCCTGGAGTTTGGCCACCGACCCGTGCGTGGCCAGCATCGGCGCGACGTCTCGCGGGAGCGGTACCGGCTGCTCCTTGGTGCGGTGCGCCAGCCAGTTCTTGCCGTCGGTGTGTATCAGCGCGTAGCGCCCGGAGATCTTCTGGCCGTGCAACGTGATGATCACCTCGTCCGGCCGCCACTTCTCGGTGTCGTAGGTACCCGAATCCCAGACCCGGACCTGTCCGCCGCCGTACTCGCCGGCCGGGATGGTGCCCTCGAAACTCGCATACTCGAGCGGATGGTCCTCGGTCTGCACGGCCAGGTGATTCACCGACGGTGCGGTCGGCAGGTTCTTCGGTACCGCCCAGGACACCAGCACGCCGGCCCGCTCGAGCCGGAAGTCGTAATGCAGCCGGCGAGCGTGATGCTCCTGGATGACGAACGTATTGTCCTTCCCGGCAACGGGTTTGACGGCGGGAACAGGCTCCGGTGTCTTCCCGGCGTCCCGCTTGTTGCGGTAGACGGTCAGCCGGTCGGGCAGATCGGCGGCCGCGTCGAGGCCGTCGAGCAGGTCGCCGTCGCGGGCCACCCGGTCGAGAACCTCGTCGTAACGCAGCTGTGAGAGATCGGCACCCTCGATCTCGTCCCAGCTGCGCGGGGCAGCGACGGTCGGTTCAGCACGCCCCCTCAGCGAATACGGCGCGATGGTCGTCTTGGCTGCACTGTTCTGGCTCCAGTCCAGCAGGATCCGACCCTGCCGCATGCTCTTCGTCATGGTCGCGGTCACCAGGTCGGGCATCGTCTGCTCGAGTTGCTGCGCAACCCGTTTGGCCAGAGTGGAGGCGCCCCGCGAGCTGACCGGCGAGTCGAAGCGGGCATACAGGTGCAGGCCCTTGCTGCCGCTGGTCAACGGGTACGTCACCAGGCCGAGGTCATCCATGAGTTCTCTTACCGCACAGGCGACTTCACACAGCTGGCTCATGGTGACGCCGTCGCCGGGGTCCAGATCGAAGACCAACCGGGTGGCCGGGCCCGGCTCGCCGGAGACGAAACGCCATTGCGGCACATGAACTTCCAGGGCCGCCTGCTGGGCGATCCACGCCAACCCGGCAACGCTGTCGATCACCGGATACGTCGTGGTACCGGACCCGTGTACGACCGTGACCCGTTCCAGCCACGCCGGCGCCGACGAGGCCAGTTGTTTCTCGAAGAACTCCGACCGCTCCACTCCGTTGGGCCATCGTTTCCGGGTCGCCGGCCGACCGGCGATGTGCGGCAGCATCACCGGCGCGATGGCGGTGTAGTAGTCGAAGACATCGGCCTTGGTGGTGCCTGTCGCGGGGTACAGCACCTTGTCGGCATTGGTCAGCGTGACCGTGGGCGCAGACGAATCCATCCCCGACCACGCTATACCTTGGTACCGTTGAATCATGCCGCGCGCGTGGCGCAACCGATTGGTGGCGGCAGGGACCGGATTCACGGCCGCCTGCATATTCGTCTGCGTCGCACCGGCCGATCCCCCCGCCTCGGCCGACCCGCGTGACTGGGTGCCCTGGTGCACCGGTGACCAGACCCCGGCGGACTCCAACTGCCGGGTCAACCCGAACGACGGACGCACCGACAACGCACCCGGGGCCAACCCCGACGTCCCGTTGGGTGTGACGCCCGATCTGGTTGCGGTTACGGGTCAGTCCTCCTGACCGGTGGGCCATACTGGGGCCATGCGCTCCATTTGGAAAGGTTCGATCTCCTTCGGGCTGGTGAACGTCCCGGTCAAGGTGTACAGCGCAACCGAGGACCACGATCTGAAGTTCCATCAGGTGCATGCCAAGGACAACGGCCGGATTCGCTACAAGCGGGTCTGCGAAGAGTGCGGCGAGGTGGTGGAATACAGCGACATCGCGCGCGCGTTCGAGTCCGACGACGGCCGCAGCGTGGTCATCACCGACGAGGACATCGCCACCCTGCCCGAGGAACGCAGCCGCGAGATCGAGGTGGTGGAATTCGTTCCGGCCAGCGACATCGACCCGATCATGTACGACAAGAGCTACTTCCTCGAGCCCGAGGGCAAGTCGACCAAATCCTATGTGCTGCTTGCCAAGACGCTGGCCGATACCGATCGGGTGGCGATCGTCCACTTCTCGCTGCGGAACAAGACGCGGCTGGCGGCGCTGCGGGTCAAGGACTTCAGCAAGCGGGACGTCATGGTGATCACCACCCTGCTGTGGCCGGACGAGATCCGTGACCCGGACTTCCCGGTGCTCGACACCAAGGTCGACATCAAACCCGCCGAGCTGAAGATGGCCGGTCAGGTGGTCGAGTCCATGACCGAGGACTTCAACCCCGACAATTTCCACGACGACTATCAGGATCAGCTCAAAGAACTGGTCGCGGCCAAACTCGAGGGCGGCGCGGCGTTCACCGTCGAGGAGAAACCCACCCAGCTCGATGAGACCGACGACGTTTCGGACCTGTTGGCCAAGCTGGAGGCCAGTGTGAAGAGGCGCCAGGGCGGCGCGGCGACCGAGGCCGACGAACCCGCTCCGGCGAAGAAGGCACCCGCGAAGAAATAGCGCGGCTCAGCCCGCGAGGAGGTCGACGGCGCGGCCGAAGACCGACGGCACCGCCGCGCAAGCCGGCACCACGGTCCGCCTTCCCAGCGCCGGTCGGGTGGCCAGTACCAGGCCGCGGGTCAGCCACCGGTAGCGGCGGGTGATGCGCTGCCAGTCCCGCTCATAGTCCTGCGGACGGCCGGCGACGATCGCGGCGACGGCAGCGCGGGCCTGCTTGACGGCCAGGCTGATCCCCTCACCGGTCAGCGCGTCCTCGTATCCGGCGGCATCACCCACCAGCAGCACTCGGCCGCTGACGCGGCGCGACACCACCTGCCGCAGCGGGCCGCAGCCGCGCTCGGCGCCGTGCGGCACACCGGCCAGCACCCGCTCCAGCCAGGGGAACCACGCCAGGTCGTGCCGATGCCTGCTGAGTATCGCGACCCCGACGAGGTCGGGCTCCACCGGCGTCACGTAGGCCTCCCCCCAGGGCGACCAGTGCACCTCCACGAACTCCGACCACGGCGCCATCCGGTAGTGCCTGCGCAGGCCGACCCGCCGGGGTGTACCCGCCGCAGCGGCGATTCCGCAATTGCGCCGCACCGCCGAATGCAGACCGTCGGCGCCGATGAGATAGCGCGCCCGCACCCCGGCGGCCGACACACCGGTGGGATCCTGCGCAACATCGGCCACCTTCGCCGAAATCCATTCGACGTCGCGCTGTTTGGCTTGCTGAGCAAGGGCGGCATGCAGAGTGGTCCGCCGAACACCGCGGCCCGGGCCGGCGCGGAACCGAGCCTGGACGCGGCGCCGTCCGTCGTCGTAGGCGATGCCGTGAAACGGCATTCCCACCGGGTCCACGCCCAGCTCGGCCAGCTCGGCCAGGCCACCGGGCATCAGTCCCTCACCGCATGCCTTGTCGATAGGAGCATCGCGGGGTTCGGCGATGATGACCGAAAGCCCTTGGGCACGGGCGTGTATCGCGGCGGCCAGACCAGCGGGGCCGCCGCCGGCGATCAGCAGATCGGCGTCATACCCGGGCATCGGCGTAACCCAGTGCCGCGTTCTCGAGACGGATGCGCACGGTCAGCAGCCAGGCGTTGGCCACCGTGAAACACAGGGCGGTCCACCAGGCGGTGTGGACCAACGGCAACGCGACACCCTCGACCACGACAGCCACATAGTTGGGGTGATGCAGCCAGCGATACGGGCCCGCATTCACCAGCGGGGCATCGGGCACCACGATCACCCGGGTGTTCCACCGGTGTCCCAGCGTCGTGATGCACCACCACCGAAGTGCTTGCGCGGCAACGACGAGCGCCAGCATCGGCCAGCCCAGCCACGGTAGGAACGGGCGGTGCAGCAACCACACCTCTGCCACGCAACCCACCAGCAGAAGGGTATGGATCACGACCATCACCGGGTAGTGCCGCAGGCCGTACTCGCGGCCCCCGCGGGACATCGCCCACTGCGCATTGCGTTTCGACACCACCAGTTCGGCGAGGCGCTCGACGGCAACCGCCAGGATCAGCAGGTAGTACACGCGCCTACCAGCCGAGCAGCACGAGCTCGGAGCAGAACCCCGGGCCCATCGCGATCATCATCCCCAGCTCGCCCTCAGAGGGTGGGTCCGCCAGATTGGCCGCCAGTACGTCGAGCACCGACACCGACGAGAGGTTGCCGTTCTCCCACAGCGACGTCCGGGTCCGGTCGAGCGCGTCGTCGGGGAGGTCCAGGACGTTCTCGACCGCCTCGATCACCTTCGGCCCACCCGGATGACACACCCAGGTGGCGATATCGGTTGTGGTGAGCCCGAATTCGGAGAGGAAAAGCCGAACGTCCTCACCGAGGTACTTGTCCGCCACCGTCGGGACGTCGGCGGACAGCACGATGCGGAATCCGTCACTGCCGATCTGCCAACCCATCATCTCGGTGGTGTCGGGGTAGAGCCGGCTGCGCGAGGCCAGCACCCGGGGCCGTCGCAAGCCGGCCGGGGCGCGCTGCGCACCAACAGCGACAACCGCCGCCGCGCCGTCCCCGAAAAGGCTCGTGGCCACCAGGTTTGCGATGGAATGGTCATCCCGCTGAATGGTCAGTGAACACAGTTCGACGGCCAGCAACACCGCGACGTGGTCCGGGTACGCCCGCAGGTAGTCGTTCATCCGGGCCACTCCGGCAGCTCCGGCCACACAGCCGAGCCCGAACAACGGGACCCGCTTGACGTCGGGCCGCATCCCCAGTGAGGCGGCCAGCCTGGCCTCCACGGTCGGGACGGCCGCCCCGGTCACGGTCGTGGAGAAGATGATGTCGACGTCCTCGGGAGTGAGTCCCGCGACGTCCAGCGCGGACCGGATCGCCCTGTCGCCCAATTCGAGTGCCACCTCGAGGTAGACGGCGTTGGCCTCGGTGAAGCCGGTCAGCTGCGGGTAGCGATCCATCGGCAGGGCGAGCTGGCGGTAGCCCACCCCGCTGGATGCGGCGAAGCGCAGGAAGTCCTCGCCGGCGGCGTCGACGAGCGCGGCGACGACCTCGGCCTGCGCATGCCGGTGCGGCG
>JAKIXW010000068.1:0-345 GCA_022708865.1 Acidobacteriota bacterium | reverse complement strand
TCGACCGCCGTGGCGGTGATAACCGGCGCCATGCTGTCGTCGCTCACCCTTGAAATGGTAGGACCTTCGCTGCTCATATGAACATCTACGTTCAACCGCTCCGGACAGTTCAAACCGCCTTGCTACGGTGGCCGCGATGATCCTCGACAGATTCCGGCTCGACAATCAGGTGGCCGTGGTGACCGGCGCGGGCCGCGGCCTGGGCGCCGCCATCGCGCTGGCGTTCGCCGAAGTGGGCGCCGACGTTGTGATCGCCGCACGCACCCGCTCCCAGCTCGACGAGGTGGCCGCGCAGATCCGCGACACCGGCCGGCGGGCGCACGTCGTCACCTGCGACCTGGCGCG
>JAKIXW010000067.1 GCA_022708865.1 Acidobacteriota bacterium | reverse complement strand
AGCATCGACCTGACCCTGGGGCCGCGGCCGGACGAGCCGGGACCGCCGGTCGGCGGCCCGCTGACCTACGAGCCGGACGTGGAAGCGGCCCTGGCCGCCGACGCGGCGGTGATCATCGCGCGCTATCCGAGTTCGCGGTCGGCGCTACTGCCGCTGCTGCACCTGGTCCAGGCCCAGGACGGCTACCTGACCGCGGCCGGAATCTCCTTCTGCGCAGGGCAACTCGGTCTCACCGACGCCGAGGTCACCGCTGTGGCCACCTTCTATTCGATGTACCGCCGCACCCCGACCGGTCGCTATCTCGTCGGGGTGTGCACGAACACGCTGTGCGCGATCATGGGTGGCGACGCCATCCTCGAGGCCCTGGAGAACCATCTCGGCATCCACCACGGTGAGACCACCGTCGATGACCAGATCACCCTCGAGAACATCGAATGTAACGCGGCCTGCGACTACGCGCCGGTAGTAATGGTCAACTGGGAGTTCTTCGACAACCAAACCCCTTCGAGCACCTGCGATCTGGTGGACCGGCTGCGCTCCGGCGAGGCCGTGAGCGCCAGTCGCGGTGGTGTGGTTCCGGGGTTCACGCAGACGGCGCGCACCCTGGCCGGCGTGGGCACGGTGGACAACGACGACAGCGTTCCCGGGGCCGCCACCCTGGCCGGGCTACGGGTAGCCCGCGCACTCGACATGAACGCGCCGGTCCGCGGTGACGCATCATGACCGCGCTGACCCCGGTGCTCAGCCGATACTGGGACGAACCCGAACCGTGGACGCTGGACACCTACCGCCGCCACGACGGCTACCGCGCGCTGACCAAGGCCCTGGCGATGAGTCCCGACGACGTCATCGCGCTGGTCAAGGAATCCGGGCTACGGGGACGGGGCGGCGCGGGGTTCCCGACGGGCACCAAATGGTCCTTCATCCCGCAAGGGGATGCCAAACCGCACTACCTGGTGGTCAACGCCGACGAGTCGGAACCCGGTACGTGCAAGGACATTCCGCTGCTGCTGACCACCCCGCACTTCCTGGTCGAGGGCATCATCATCGCGTGCTACGCCATCCGGGCCCGGCACGCGTTCGTCTACGTCCGCGGCGAGGTGGTCCCGGTGTTGCGCCGGTTGCAGGCCGCCGTCGCCGAGGCGTACGCCGCCGGGTACCTCGGCACCGATATCGGCGGGTCGGGATTCGACCTCGACCTGATCGTGCACGCCGGGGCCGGCGCTTACATCTGCGGTGAGGAGACCGCGCTGCTGGACTCCCTGGAGGGCCGGCGCGGCCAGCCCCGGCTGCGCCCCCCGTTCCCGGCCGTCGCCGGGCTGTACGCCTGCCCGACGGTGGTCAACAACGTCGAGTCCATTGCGTCGGTGCCGCCGGTGGTGCTCGGCGGGGTCGACTGGTTCACCTCGATGGGCACGGAAAAGTCGCCGGGCTTCACGTTGTACTCGCTGTCGGGGCACGTGACCCGGCCCGGCCAGTACGAGGCGCCGCTGGGCATCACGCTGCGTGAGCTGCTGGAGTATGCCGGCGGCGTCCGGGCCGGCCACGAACTGAAGTTCTGGACGCCGGGTGGGTCGTCGACGCCGATGCTGACGGCCGAACATCTCGATGTGCCACTGGATTACGAGGGCATGGCCGGTGTCGGGTCGATGCTGGGCACCAAGGCGCTGCAGATCTTCGACGAGACGACGTGCGTGGTGCGCGCGGTGCGCCGCTGGACCCAGTTCTACGCGCACGAGTCCTGCGGCAAATGCACCCCGTGCCGCGAGGGCACCTATTGGCTGGCCCAGATCTACCAGCGGCTCGAGACGGGCCGCGGCACGGCGGCTGATCTCGACAAGCTGCTCGACATCGCCGACGCGATCTTCGGGAAGTCGTTCTGCGCGTTGGGCGACGGCGCGGCCAGCCCGATCATCAGTTCGCTGAAGTGGTTCCGCAACGAGTATGAGCAGCATGTCGGCGCCGGTTGCCCGTTCGACCCGTACGCCTCGATGCTGAGCGCGCCGGAAGGGGTGGGCGCATGATTCTCCCTCGCGAGCAGACACAGAATCGCCTCAGTTCGGCCAATTCAGACGATTCTGCGTCTGCTCGCGGAGGGGTGGTGGGCGCGTGACCGCCGTCGAACCTGTCAAGCAGGACACCGAGATGGTGACCCTCACCATCGACGACCAGCAGGTGTCGGTTCCCAAGGGCACCTTGGTGATTCGGGCGGCCGAATTGATCGGCGTGCAGATCCCCCGGTTCTGCGACCACCCGCTGCTGGACCCGGTCGGCGCGTGCCGGCAGTGCCTGGTGGAGGTCGAGGGCCAGCGAAAGCCGCTGGCGTCGTGCACCACCACCGTCACCCCCGACATGGTGGTCCGCACCCAGCGCACCAGCGCGGCGGCCGACAAGGCCCAGCACGGCGTGATGGAACTGCTGCTGATCAACCATCCGCTGGACTGCCCGGTCTGCGACAAGGGCGGCGAATGCCCGCTGCAGAACCAGGCCATGTCCAACGGCCGGGTCGAGACCCGATTCGAGGACATCAAACGCACGTTCCCGAAACCGATCAACCTGTCGGCGCAGGTGCTGCTGGACCGGGAGCGGTGCGTGCTGTGTGCGCGCTGCACCCGGTTCTCCAACCAGGTGGCCGGCGACCCGTTCATCGAACTGTTGGAACGCGGTGCGCTGCAACAGGTCGGCATAGCGCCCGGCGAGGCGTTCGACTCCTACTTCTCCGGCAACACCGTGCAGATCTGCCCGGTGGGAGCGCTGACGGGTGCTGCCTACCGGTTCCGGGCCCGGCCCTTCGACCTGGTGTCCTCGCCCAGCGTGTGCGAACACTGTGCCGCCGGCTGTGCGCAGCGCACCGATCATCGGCGTGGGAAGGTGTTGCGCCGGCTGGCCGGTGACGATCCCGAGGTCAACGAGGAGTGGAACTGCGACAAGGGTCGCTGGGCGTTCACCTACGCCGCCCAGGGTGATCGGATCACCACCCCGCTGGTGCGCGAGGACGGGGTGCTGCGGCCGGCGTCCTGGTCGGAGGCGATCAGTGTGGCGCTCAGCGGCCTGCTGGCCGCCGCCGGCCGCGCCGGTGTCCTGGTCGGCGGACGCGGCACCGTGCAGGACGCCCGGTCCTACAGCCGGTTCGCCCGACTGGTGTTGAATACCAACGATATTGACTTTCGGGCCCGGCCCCACAGCGACGAGGAGGCCCGCTTCCTGGCGGCCCGGGTGGCCGGCCAGCCCATGACCGTGAGGTACGCGGATCTGGAATCCGCACCCATGGTGGTGCTGGCCGGGCTCGAGCCCGAAGAGGAATCGCCGATCGTGTTCCTGCGGCTGCGCAAGGCGGTCCGCAAACACGGGCTGCGGGTGGTCGCGGTCGCACCGTTCGCCACCCGCGGCCTCACCAAACTGAAGGCGCACCTGGTGCGGACCGCACCCGGCGGCGAGGCCGCGGCACTGGCCGGGCTGCGCGACGATCTCCCACCGGGATCGATCATCCTGACCGGTGAGCGACTGGCGACCAGTCCGGGCGCGTTCTCGGCGGCCACGGCACTCGCCGACGCCACCAGCGCCCGAATCGCCTGGATCCCGCGGCGCGCCGGGGAACGCGCCGCCCTGGAAGCAGGCTGCCTGCCCACCCTGTTCGCCGGCGGCCGGCCGGTCGCCGACGAAACCGCGGGGGCCCAGGCCGCCCGGGCCTGGAGCGTGGACACCCTGCCCGGCGGCGAGGGCCGCGACACCAGCGGCATCCTGGCCGCCGCCGCCGACGGCAAGCTCGGCGCCCTGCTGATCGGCGGCGTCGAGGTGGCCGATCTGCCCGACCCCCTGGCCGCGTTGTCCGCCCTGGACGCCACACCTTTCGTGGTCAGCCTCGAGCTGCGGCCCAGCGCCGTCACCGAACGCGCCGATGTCGTCTTCCCGGTGGCGCCCGTCGTCGAGAAGTCCGGCACCTTCCTGGACTGGGAGGGCCGGGCCCGGCCGTTCGCCGCGGCACTGGCCACCAACGCCACCTCCGACGCCCGGGTGCTGCAGATCCTGGCCGACGAGTTGGGCATCGACCTGGGCCCCGACGACGACGCGGGCAGCTGGGACGGCCCCGCGCCGACCGCCCCGACGATCGCGCCCGCGCCTGCCGTGGCCGGGCCGGGTCAGGCGGTGCTGTCCACCTGGCGAATGTTGTTGGACGATGGCCGATTACAGGATGGTGAGCCGCATCTGGCCGGTACCGCACGCCCGCCGGTGGCCCGGCTGTCGGCCGCCACCGCGGCCGAGATTGGTGCCGAGGGCGCCGAGGCCGTCACGGTGCGAACCGGCCTTGGCGCGATCACGCTGCCGCTGGTGATCACCGATATGCCCGACCGGGTGGTGTGGCTGCCGATGAATTCGCCGGGCAGCGCGGTACTCACCGAGCTCGGCGTGGCGTCGGGCGCCGTCGTCGACATCGAACCGGGAGATCGCCCGTGAACCATCCCGGCCTGGAAGCATTCGGGCACGACCCGTGGTGGCTGATCCTGATCAAGGCCGTGGCCGTGTTCGCCTTCCTGCTGCTCACCGTGCTGGTCGCCATCCTGGTGGAACGAAAGGTGCTGGGCCGCATGCAGATGCGGTACGGGCCGAACCGGGTGGGCCCGTTCGGGCTGCTGCAGTCGCTGGCCGACGGGGTGAAACTGGCCCTCAAGGAAGGCCTGACGCCGGCCGGGGTGGACAAGCCGATCTACCTGCTGGCGCCCGTCATCTCGGTGATCCCGGCGATCCTGGCGTTCGCGGTGATCCCGATGGGCCCGGTGGTGTCGATCTTCGGGCACCACACCCCGCTGCAACTGACCGACCTGCCGGTGGCGGTCCTCTACGTGCTGGCCGTCACCTCGATCGGCGTCTACGGAATCGTGTTGGCGGGCTGGGCATCCGGATCCACCTATCCCCTGCTGGGTGGGCTGCGCTCCAGCGCGCAGGTGGTCTCCTACGAGATCGCGATGGCCTTGTCGTTCGCCGCGGTCTTCCTGTACTCGGGCACAATGTCGACGTCGCTGATCGTCGGATCGCAGACCCACACCTGGTACGTGTTCCTGCTGCTGCCGTCGTTCGTGGTGTACGTGACGGCCATGGTCGGCGAGACCAACCGGGCGCCGTTCGACCTGCCCGAGGCCGAGGGCGAACTGGTCGGCGGATTCCACACCGAGTACTCCAGCCTGAAGTTCGCGATGTTCATGCTCGCCGAGTACGTGAACATGACCACGGTCTCGGCGCTGGCCACCACGATGTTCCTCGGCGGCTGGCACGCGCCGTGGCCACTGAGCCTGTGGGACGCCGCCAACACCGGGTGGTGGCCGCTGATCTGGTTCGTCGCCAAGGTGTGGAGCTTCCTGTTCTTCTACATCTGGTTGCGCGCCACCCTGCCGCGGCTGCGCTACGACCAGTTCATGGCGCTGGGCTGGAAGGTGCTCATCCCGGTATCGCTGGCCTGGATCATGACGGTGGCCATCACCAAGTGGCTGCGGATGCACGGGTCCGGGCCGTGGACCACGGCGGCCATCAACGTCGGCTTCCTGGCGCTGGTGGGACTGGTCGCCGCCACCTGGAAAATCGGACGCCGCAACCGCAGTCGCGCGGTCCCGCCGGCACCGCCCCCGGACCAGGGCGCGTTCCCGGTCCCACCCATACCCAGCAAGGAGAAGGCCCATGTCCACTCTGCGTGACGGTCTGGCCGGATTCGGTGTGACGTTCTCGACGATGTTCAAGAAGCCGATCACCGAGCAGTACCCCGACGACAAGGAGCCCACCCAGCCCCGCTACCACGGTCGGCACCAGCTGAACCGCTACCCGGACGGGTTGGAGAAGTGCATCGGCTGCGAGCTGTGCGCCTGGGCCTGCCCGGCCGACGCGATCTTCGTCGAGGGTGCGGACAACACCGAGGCGCAACGCTTTTCGCCGGGCGAGCGCTACGGCCGGGTGTACCAGATCAACTACCTGCGCTGCATCGGCTGCGGGTTGTGCATCGAGGCCTGCCCCACCCGCGCGCTGACGATGACCAACGAGTACGAGCTCGCCGACGACAATCGCTCCGACCTGATCTACGGCAAGGACAAGCTACTGGCTCCCCTGCAGCCGGGAATGAGCGCGCCGCCGCACGCGATGGCCGAGGGCAGCACCGACGACGACTACTACCTGGGCCGCATCACGGGAAGTCCGGGAGAACCCCAATGACCGCCGAGTCCGTCGCGTTCTGGGTCCTGGCCGCCGTCTCGGTGGCCGGGGCGCTCGGCGTCGTCGCCGCACCCAAGGCGGTGTACTCCGCGCTGTTCCTGGCCGCCACCATGATCGGCCTGGCCATCCTCTACGTCACCCAGGACGCGCTGTTCCTCGGCGTGGTGCAGGTGGTGGTCTACACCGGCGCCGTCATGATGCTGTTCCTGTTCGTGCTGATGCTGATTGGGGTGGACTCCTCGGAGTCGCTGGTGGAAACCATTCGGGGCCAACGGATTGCGGCCGTCGTCGCCGGGCTGGGGTTCGGGGTCCTGCTGATCGCCGGCATCGGGACCCTGTCGAGCACGGGTTTCGCGGGTCTGGCCGACGCCAACGGAGGCGGCAACGTGCAGGGCCTGGCGGCGCTGATCTTCACCAAGTATCTGTGGGCGTTCGAATTGACCAGCGCCCTGCTCATCACCGCCGCCCTGGGCGCGATGGTACTGGCACACCGGGAACGGTTCGAACGCCGCAAGTCCCAGCGCGAACTGGCCGAGGAACGTTTCCGGGGCATCGGGGCTTCGACGTCCCCGGCCGCCTATCCCTCGACGCGGCCCAGCTCAGGTGTCTACGCGCGGCACAACGCGGTCGACATCCCGGCCCGGCTGCCCGACGGCTCCGATTCTGAGATGTCCGTCAGCGCGATCCTGCCCCGGCGCCGGGGAGTGAGCGAATGAGCCCCGACCACTACCTGTACCTGTCGGCCCTGCTGTTCACCATCGGGGCCACCGGAGTCCTGTTGCGGCGCAGCGCGATCGTGATGTTCATGTGCGTCGAGCTCATGCTCAACGCCTGCAACCTGGCGTTCGTCACCTTCTCCCGGATGCACGGCCACCTCGACGGACAGGTGGTCGCGTTCTTCACCATGGTGGTGGCGGCCTGCGAGGTGGTGGTCGGCCTGGCGATCATCATGACGATCTACCGGACGCGCCGGTCGGCCAACGTCGACGACGCGCACCTACTGAGGCATTAGCAATATGGAAGTCGAACAACTGATCGGGGAGGTCAATCATCATGGCATTCAACATATCTGACCGCACGACACCGGCGTCGGGAGACGCCGACTCGCCCATCGGCAAGGGCTGGGTGCAGGGCGTCGCGCTGGTGATGATCTTCGGATTCTTCGTCATGGGCATCCTGGCGTACCGGACGTACACCGCGTCGATGCCACTGCCGGACAAGGTGACCACCGCGTCCGGTGAGGTGGTGTTCACCGGCGATCAGGTCACCCGCGGGCAGGAGTTGTTCCAGGCCCGCGGCCTGATGGAGTACGGCTCGATCCACGGCCACGGTGCCTATCTGGGACCCGACTTCACCGCCGACTACCTGCGTCGCGCCGCCGACGACGTCACCGCCCAGTTCGAGCGCGCGGGGAACAAACAGGTGCACGACAGCGTGGTGACGGAATTCCGCACCAACCGATATGACGCGGCCACCAAGACGCTGGTCTACACCGACCATCAGGCCCGCGCATTCGCCGACCTGGTCGACCACTACGCCGCCTACTTCGGGCCCGAAGCCAAGAGCAACGGGCTGCGCGCCAACTACATCACCGACCGCAGCGAGATCCACGACCTCACCGCGTTCTTCTCCTGGAGCGCGTGGGCCGCGGCCGCCGAGCGGCCCGGGCACAACTACACCTATACCAACAACTGGCCGTCCGAACCGCGGGTGGACAACGGACCGACCGCCGATCTCGTTGTCTGGTCGGCACTTTCACTGGTCGCACTGCTCGGCGGCACCGGCATTATGTTCGCCGTCTACGGCCGGTGGAGCCAGAAGATCGGCTGGCACGCCAGCGAGGCACCGCTGATCTCCTACCACCAGCCCGGCGAGGTCACGCTGACCAAATCGCAGCGGGCCACCGTCTGGTTCTTCGCCGTCATCTCGGTGCTGTTCCTTGCCCAGGCGCTACTGGGCGCGCTCAGTGAGCACTACCGGGCCGACCTGTCCAGCTTCTTCGGCCTCGACCTGGCCCAGCTGCTGCCGTACAACCTGGCCCGCACCTGGCATCTGCAGCTGGCCCTGTTCTGGACGGCCGCGGCATTCCTGGCCGGTGGCATCTTCCTGACCCCGTTCATCACCCGGCGCGAACCGAAGAAGCAGCACGTGCTGGTCTACATCCTGCTGGGCGCGGTGGCCGTGGTGGTGTTCGGATCGCTGATCACCGAAGCGCTTTCGGTGTACGGCGTGATCGGCGCGGGCACGCTGTTCTCCCAGCAGTGGGAGTATCTCGACCTGCCCCGGCTGTGGCAGATCCTGTTGGTGGCCGGGCTGTTCATCTGGATCGCGATCATCTGGCGCGGTCTGCGCTCCACCCTGAAGACCCAGGCGAAGACCAGCATGCCGTGGCTGTTCTTCTTCTCCGGCCTGGCGATTCCGGCGTTCTACTCCGTCGGCCTGCTGGCCGGCAGCGACACCCACTTCTCGGTGGCCGACTTCTGGCGGTTCTGGGTGGTGCACCTGTGGGTGGAGGATTTCCTCGAGCTGTTCACCACCGTCATGGTGGCCTACATCTTCGTGCTGCTCGGTGTGGTGCGACAGCGCATCGCGATCGGCATCATCTTCCTGGACATCATCCTGTACTCGGCAGGCGGCATCATCGGCACGATGCACCACCTGTATTTCTCCGGAACGCCGGTGGAGCACATGGCATTGGGCGCGTTCTTCTCCGCCGCCGAGGTCATCCCGCTGACCCTGCTGACCGTGGAGGCCTGGACGTTCCTGCATCTGGGCGCGCGTTCGCAGACCGCCGACACCAAGCCGTTCCCGCACCGCTGGGCGGTGATGTTCCTGGTGGCTGTCGGGTTCTGGAACTTCCTGGGCGCCGGCGTGTTCGGCTTCCTGATCAACCTGCCGATCGTGTCCTACTACCAGATCGGCACGGCGTTGACGGCCAACCACGGGCACGCGGCCATGATGGGTGTCTACGGGATGCTGGCCGTCGGATTAGCGATGTTCGCACTGCGGTATGCGATCCCGGCCGACAAGTGGCCGGAAAAAGCGGCCCGGTGCAGCTTCTGGTGTCTGAACATCGGTCTGGCCTGGATGGTGTTCGCCACCCTGCTTCCGCTCGGCGTGCTGCAGCTGTATCACTCGGTGAATTCGGGCTACTTCGAAGCCCGTTCGCTGGGCTACATCACCAATCCGAGCAATGTGCTGCTGGAGTGGATGCGGATGCCCGGCGACCTGGTGTTCATCATCGGCGGCATCCTGCCGTTCATGTACATCGCGTGGATTGCGGTGCGCAACTTCTGGTCCGGGTCGAGCACCGACGAACTGCCGGCCAGCCCGCTCTACACCGAGTTGACCGTCGGCGGCGAGGACGGCCCGGCGTGAACCCACCCGATGTCTCGGTCTGGCTGGTAGCGGGGTACGCGCTGCTATTGCTTGCTGCGGCATGGGGTTTCGACCGGCTGGCCCGACGGACGTCGAACCGGGCCTCGGACTGGCAGACCGGCGGCTTCACCTATCACGCCGACCATGACGCGTGGCAGTGCCCGAAGGACGAGTGGTTGTGGCCGACGTCGTTCGATCCGGCCAACCGGGTGATGCGCTACCGCGCGCGCCCGGCGGTGTGCAACACCTGTCCGGTGAAGGCCGACTGCACCAGCTCGCCGCACGGCCGCGAGATCAGCCGTCAGGTGGACCCCTGGCCGCACTCCGAGGCGGGCCGGTTCCACCGCGGAATCGCCTGCGTCATCGCGGCTCTGGCGTTCGCGATGCTGCTGGGTGAGGCGCTGCTGAGGCACACCGTCGCCGATCTGTTGGTGGTGGGCACCGCTCTGCTGATCACGGCCGCCCTGGCCGCCCCGCTGTTCCGGCATCTGGTCAACACACCGGTGGACGTGCCGGGCCATCTGCCCGAGCGGTCCGCGCAGGAGGACACGGTGGCGGCCGCGATCGACAAGTATTCGACCAGATGGGGCAGCCAGGCCCGGGACAAGGAGCGTGATCGCCGGTGACGTGGCTGCTGCCGGTCGCGGCCGGAATCGTTGTGCTGGCCGCGGCGGCCTGGTTGGGGATCACCGTGCTGCGCGAGTACGAGCGCGGTGTGGTGTTCCGGGCCGGCCGGCTGCGTCCGGTGTACGGGCCGGGGATCCGGTTCCTGGTGCCCGCCGTGGATCGCATGGAACGGGTGGACCTGCGGGTGGTGACGCTGACCATCCCACCGCAGGAGGTGATCACCCGCGACAACGTGCCGGCCCGGGTCAACGCCGTCGTGATGTTCCGGGTGGTGGATCCCGCGAAAGCGATTATGGCCGTGGAGAATTACGCGATCGCCACCTCACAGATCGCGCAGACCACCCTGCGCTCCCTGCTGGGCCGCGTCGAATTGGACACCCTGCTGGCCCATCGTGAGGATCTGAACTCCGATCTGCGGACCGTCATCGAGAAGCAGACCGAGGAATGGGGTGTGCTGGTGCAGGTGGTGGAGATCAAGGACGTCGAGATCCCCGAGTCCATGCAACGGGCGATGGCGCGGGAGGCGGAGGCCGAGCGGGAACGCCGGGCCAAGGTGATCAACGCGCGCGGTGAACTGCAGGCGTCCGAGGAACTGCGACAGGCATCGGAGACCCTGTCCAAGAGCCCGGCGTCGCTGCAATTGCGCTACCTGCAGACGCTTCTCGAACTGGGGGCCGACCAGAACTCCACGGTCGTGTTCCCGCTGCCCGTCGACATTCTCACGCCGTTCCTCAACGCAGCCCGGGACAAACGATGAGCGCGGCGGTATGGCCCCTGATCGCGCTCCCGCTAGCGGGTGCGGCCGCGCTGTTGCTCGGTGGCCGGCGCACCAATGCCTGGGGCCACCTGCTGGGCTGCGCGACGGTGCTCGCGTCGTTCTGCTGGGGCGCCAAGCTTTTCGTCGACCTGCTGGGTCGCGAACCGGGACATCGCGTCGACGCGGAGCGGCTGTTCTCCTGGGTGCCGGTGGCCGATCTGCAGGTGGACTTCGGGCTGCGTCTCGACCCGCTGTCGGTGTGCTTCGTGCTGCTGATCACCGGCGTCGGCTTCCTGATCCACCTGTACTCGGTGGGCTACATGGCCCACGATCCCGGCCGGCGGCGTTTTTTTGGGTACCTGAACCTGTTCGTGGCGGCCATGCTGCTGCTGGTGCTGGCCGACAACTACCTGGGCCTCTACGTCGGCTGGGAGGGCGTGGGCCTGGCCAGCTACCTGTTGATCGGATTCTGGTCCTACAAGCCGAGCGCGGCGACGGCGGCCAAGAAGGCGTTCGTGGTGAACCGGGTCGGCGACATCGGTCTGGCCATCGCACTGATGATCATGTTCGCCTCCTTCGGAACCGTCTCCTACGGCGGGGTTTTCGGTGCTGTCCCGGCCGCCTCGTCCACGACGGTCAACGCGATCGGGTTCATGCTGCTGCTGGCCGCCTGCGGCAAGAGCGCCCAGGTGCCGCTACAGTCCTGGCTCGGTGACGCGATGGAGGGTCCCACGCCCGTCAGCGCGCTCATCCACGCCGCCACGATGGTCACCGCCGGCGTGTACCTCATCGTGCGGTCCGGCCCGGTGTTCGATCTGGCGCCCGTCGCGCAGACCGCGGTCACCGTCGTCGGCGCGGTCACGCTGTTGTTCGGCGCGGTGATCGGCTGCGCCAAGGACGACATCAAGAAGGCCCTGGCCGCGTCGACGATGTCGCAGATCGGCTACATGGTGCTGGCCGCCGGCCTCGGGCCCGCCGGTTATGCGGTGGCCATCATGCATCTGCTGACGCACGGCTTCTTCAAGGCCGGGCTGTTCCTGGGCGCCGGGTCGGTGATGCACGGCATGGACGACGAGACCGACATGCGCCGCTACGGCGGCCTGCGCTCGCTGATGCCTGTCACGTTCGTCACCTTCGGGCTGGGTTATCTGGCCATCATCGGCATTCCGCCGTTCGCCGGCTTCTTCTCCAAGGACGCCATCATCGAAACGGCTTTCGCCGCAGATGGTTTGCGGGGCTGGCTGCTGGGCGGTGCGGCGCTGCTGGGCGCCGGCATCACCGCGTTCTACATGACCCGGGTGATGCTGATGACGTTCTTCGGCGACAGACGCTGGAAGCCCGACACCCACCCCCACGAGTCACCGGCCATCATGACGGCGCCGATGGTGGTGCTCGCAGTCGGATCGGTGGGTGCGGGCGCGCTGCTGGCGCTCGGGGGCGGGCTGGCCACCTGGCTCGAGCCGGTCACCGGAGCCCGCGTGGAACACCACGAAGCACCGGTCTGGCTGCTGACGGCGATCACGCTGGGCGTCGTCGCGGTCGGCGTGCTGATCGCTTGGAGGATGTACGCCACCCGGCCCATCCCCGAGGTCGCCCCCGATGAGGTCTCGGCGCTGACGGTGGCCGCACGCGCCGATCTGTACAGCGACGCGTTCAACGAGAACGTGTTGATGCGGCCCGGTCACGCCGTCACGAAGGAGCTGGTCCTGATCGATGACATCGCGGTCGACGGAGTCGGTCGCGGGCTGGCCAGCGTGGTGGCTGCCACCTCGTCGGTGCTGCGCCGGGCGCAGACCGGCTTCGCCCGTTCCTATGCCTTGTCGATGCTGGCCGGCGCCGCCCTGGTGGTGGCCATGGTCGTGGCGGTGAACCTGTGGTGAATGTGCCGCTCCTGACCCTGCTGTGGGCCGTGCCGATGCTGGGCGCCGTGTTGATCATCGTGTTGCCCTCAGGCGCAAGGGAATTCGCCAAGTACCTCGGGGTCGCGGTGTCGATTGTGGTGCTGGTCATCGCGGTCACGCTTGCGGTGCGCTTCGAGCCGGGCGGGCCGGCCTATCAGTTCGTCGAGGACCACGACTGGATCCCGTCGTTCGGCACCGGATACATCCTGGGCATCGACGGGATCGCGCTGGCGCTGGTGGTGCTGACCGCGGTACTGGTGCCGCTGCTGCTGATCGCGGGCTGGCACGATGCGCCGAACGATGACCGGCTGGCCGGGCGCGGTCCGCACGCCTACGTGGCGCTGACGCTGGCCGTCGAGGGCATGGTGCTGATCTCGCTGGTCTCCCTGGACATCCTGCTGTTCTACGTGTTCTTCGAGGCGATGCTGATCCCGATGTACTTCCTGATCGGCGGGTTCGGCGGCACCGGCCGATCACGGGCGGCCGTGAAGTTCCTGCTGTACAACCTCTTCGGCGGTCTGATCATGCTGGCCGCGGTGATCGGGCTGTACGTCGTCACCGCGCGCAGCACCGTTTTCGCCTCGGGCACCTTCGATTTCCGCGCCGTCGTCGAGGCCGCCACCACCGGGCAGCTGCAGACCAGCTCGGCGGTGCTGCACGCGTTGTTCGCCGGGTTCATGTTCGCGTTCGCGGTCAAGGCCCCGCTGTGGCCGTTCCACCGCTGGCTGCCCGACGCCGCCGTGGAGGCGACCCCGGCGACCGCGGTGCTGATGATGGCCGTCGTCGACAAGGTGGGCACGTTCGGCATGTTGCGTTACTGCCTGCAGCTGTTCCCGGACTCCGCGGCGTTCTTCCGTCCGCTGATCATCACGCTGGCCGTCGTCGGGATCGTCTACGGCGCGGTCGCCGCGATCGGCCAACGCGACGTGATGCGGTTGATCGCCTACACCTCGATCAGCCACTTCGGCTTCATCATCCTGGGGATCTTCGTGATGACCAGTCAGGGACAGTCCGGTGCCACGCTGTACATGGTCAACCACGGCATCTCGACCGCCGCGCTGTTCCTGATCGCCGGATTCCTGGTGTCGCGCAAGGGAACCCGCTTCATCGCCGACTACGGCGGTGTGCAGCAGGTGGCTCCGGTGCTGGCCGGCACCTTCCTGGTCGCCGGCCTGGCCACCCTGTCGCTGCCCGGGCTGGCGCCGTTCATCAGCGAATTCCTGGTCCTGATCGGAACATTCACCCGGTATCCCGTGCTGGCCGTCGTGGCCTCCTCGGCGCTGGTGCTCTCGGCGATCTACGTGTTGTGGCTCTACCAGCGGATGATGACGGGCCCGGCGCGCTTCGCCGACCGCAATCTGCGCGACCTGGTGCCGCGCGAGCTGATCGTCGTCGCCCCGCTCATCGCGCTGCTGCTGGTGCTCGGCGTGTATCCCAAACCCGCACTGAACGTGATCAATCCGGCGGTGACGCACACCCTGGACACCATCGGCCAAGCCGACCCCGCGCCGCGGGTGGCAGAAAGGCCCCCGCGATGATCCCCACACCGACCGTCGAGTACGGCCTGCTGTCCCCGATGCTGATCGTGTTCGGCGTCGCCGTCGCCGGGGTGCTGGTGGAGGCGTTCGTCCCGCGTGCCCACCGGTTCGGCGCGCAGCTGGCCCTGGCGCTGGGCGGCCTCGTCGCCGCATTCGTCGCCGTGGTGTGCGTGGCGCGCGGGCTGCCCGCGCAGGGCCGGATCGCCGCGATGGGTGCGGTGGCGGTCGACCGTCCCGCGCTGCTGCTACAGGGCACCGTGGCGCTGATTGGCATCCTCGGGATCCTGTTGATCGCCGAGCGACGCACCGCCGACCCCGAAACCGATGGCGGCGCAGCCGGTCTGGACGCGTTCACCCCGCAGGCCGCGGCGGTGGCCGGCAGTGTCGCCGAGAAGATCGCGACACGCGCCGGCATGGTGCAGACCGAGGTGTTCCCGTTGACGATGTTCGCCATCGGCGGCATGTTGCTGTTCCCCGCCGCCGGCGATCTGCTGACCATGTTCGTGGCCCTCGAGGTGCTCTCACTGCCGCTGTACCTGCTGTGCGGGCTGGCCCGCCGGCGCCGGCTGCTGTCCCAGGAAGCCGCGCTGAAATACTTTCTGCTGGGTGCGTTTTCGTCCGCGTTCTTCCTCTACGGCGTAGCGCTGCTCTACGGGTACGCCGGCACCTTCTCGTTGAGCGGCATCGGCGACGCGGTGGCGGCGCGCTCCGGCGACAACCGGCTGGCGCTGGTCGGGACCGGCCTGGTGTCCGTCGGCGTGCTGTTCAAGGTCGGTGCGGTGCCGTTCCATTCGTGGGTGCCCGACGTGTACCAGGGCGCGCCCACCCCGGTCACCGCCTTCATGGCCGCGGCCACCAAGATCGCCGCGTTCGGCGCGATGCTGCGAATCTTCTACGTCGCGGTCCCCGAACTGCGGGCCGACTGGCAGCCGATGATGTGGGTGATCGCGGTGGCGACCATGGTGGTGGGCACCATCACCGCCGTCACGCAGACCGACGTCAAGCGGATGCTGGCGTATTCGGCGGTGGCACATGCCGGTTTCATCCTGACCGGCGTCATCGCCCTCAACGACAGCGGTCTGTCGGCCACGTTGTTCTATCTGGTCGCCTACGGGTTCTCCACCCTGGGCGCCTTCGCAGTGATCAGCGTCGTCCGCGACGCCGACGGCGAGGAGGCCACCACGCTGGCGCACTGGGCCGGGCTGGGCCGCAGCCATCCGGTGGTCTGCGCGGTGTTCTCGCTGTTCTTGCTGGCGTTCGCGGGGATCCCGCTGACCAGCGGATTCGTCTCGAAGTTCGCGGTGTTCAAGGCCGCGGCCGAGGGCGGGGCCCCATCGTTGGTGGTCATCGGTGTGATCGCCAGCGCCATCGCCGCTTACTTCTACGTGCGGGTGATCGTTGCGATGTTCTTCTCCGATCCTCCAGAAGGCGGACCCACGGTCGCACAACCGATCCTGCTGACCACCATCCCGATCGCGATCAGCGTCGGCCTCACGATCGCTCTCGG
>JAKIXW010000066.1 GCA_022708865.1 Acidobacteriota bacterium | reverse complement strand
GGCCGAAAGTCGGGGAAGACCTATCGAACTCCGCTGACGGTGTTCTCCACCGACGAGGGTCTGGCGATCATGCTCACCTACGGACCCGACCGGGACTGGCTCAAGAACATCGCCGCCGGCGGCGGGGGCCGGATGAAGCGCTATGGCCGGACGTTCGCCGTCTCCGATCCGCAGGTGGTCTCCAAAGCCGAAGCGGCACAGCACGTCACCGGGCTGGCTCGCTGGATCTTCCCACGGTTGCCGTTCGACAACGGCGCGGTGCTGCTGCGTCGTTTCTGAACGTCACACCGGAAGGGCCCGCAGTGCCGCGGGCAGGCTGGGCAGGAAGTGCGTCGTCGCAAAGGCCCTGATGTCGTCGACGTTGTCCAGTGGCTGCAGGCTCGGCAGGAGCAATCGGCCAGCCCCGACACCGCCGGCGCGCCGACCCGTTCGGCGAAGCCGGGCGGGAAGATCACGTACAGGGCCGCAACGACGCGCGTCACAGCGGCAGCGTAGTGCTGATGGGCGAGTTCCAGGGCCAGTGCGGGATCGTCAGTGATCAGCCTGGTGAGAACGCGGTGATCCCGAAAGGTGACGATGGCGGCGGTGAACGCCTCGACGTAGATGTTCGACTGCGGCCCAGCGGCTTTGATGCGCCCGGCGATCTTGACGAACAGGCGCTCGTTCTCCCGGTCGATGACCGCGGACACCAGTTGGTCGCGGCCGGCGAACTTCCGGTAGATCGTGGTGCGGCTGACCTTGGCCCGTCGCGCGACGTCGTCGAGAGCGACACGGCGGAATCCGTGTCGTTCGAACTCTTCGACCGCGGCGTCGAGGATGACGCCGATAACCGCGTCGGGCGCTGTCGGGCTTATGGCGTGACACCTTCCCTCGCGTAGCCGGTGCGAGCGAAGGTGTTGTAGCGCAACGACATCGGCAACCGATCCCAGATCGCGTTGACCGGGCGCGAGCGCCAGAGCGCGGCGAATCGCTGGTACCGGCGCTCCTGGCGGTCGGTCCAGGGCAGGTCGAGCATGTCCCGCGCCCGTGGCGGCATCCCACCGACGGTCAGGAACGCTGCGATCGGATTGAACACGGGCGCAACGAGTTTCCAGGCCAGCGGGGACATGGCCTTGGGCTTGGGGAAGCCCTTGGTGACGTAGCCGACGCCGTACTGCGCGGTCTTGTGCGGGATCACGACGCAATCCATCATGTGGTCCCAGTACTTCACGAAATCGGCGTAGGTGTCGGGCACGATCCGGTCACTGACACCGTAGCGGCGGTACCAGGTCTTGCCCTCCCGCCAGATCTGCTCCTTCTCCTCGTCGGTGAGTCTTTTGACGAAGGTGTCGGCGAAGTAGAGCACCTGCTCGACGAAGGTGGCGTGCGCCCAAAAGTAGGTCTCCGGGTTGAGCGCGTGGTAGTGCGAACCGTTCGGCATCGCGCCCTTGATGTCGACGTGGAAATCGCGGACCTGCAGACCGTCGTTGGCCTCTTGCGAGCCGTAGACGGTTCGCATGATCGGCGGGATCGACCGCTTGATCCGGGCGGCGGTGTCGGCGAAGAACACCGAGTGGTCCAGCACGCCCTGGCCGAGTTCGGCCAGCATGTTCTGCAGCACAGCGGGCCGCTGGCCGATCAGGTACATCCGGTTGTCGCCAAAGTACCGCCACACCAGCGAGTGCGCGTCCAGTGGCGCGGCGTCGGACTTGGTCCCGGATTGGGCGAGCTCCGTCATGGACACAGTGTTACAGATTTTGAACTCTGTACCAAACGCAGGTGGCAGGCGTCAGTGGAACTGGCGCAGCCGCAGGCTGTTGAGGACCACCAGCACCGACGAGGCAGCCATGGCCGCGCCGGCGATCATCGGGTTCAGCAGGCCCAGTGCGGCCAGCGGGATGGCCGCCACGTTGTAGCCGAACGCCCAGAACAGGTTCTGCTTGATCACCCGCAATGTGCGCGCGGCCAGTCGCAGGGCGGTCGGCACCGCCCGTAGATCGCCCCGCACCAGGGTGACGTCGCCTGCCTCGATGGCGGCGTCGGTGCCGGTGCCCATCGCCATCCCGATGTCCGCGGTCGCCAGCGCGACGGAGTCGTTGACCCCGTCGCCCACCATGGCGACACTGCGACCCTGCGCCTGAAGTCGTTGCACCACAGCGGCTTTCTCGGTCGGCAGGACACCGGCGATGACGTTGTCGGCGTCGATACCCACGGCCGCGGCGACGCTGTGGGCCACCCCCGCGGAATCACCGGTCAGCAGCATCGGGGTCACCCCCATCGCGCGGAGTTCGGCGACGGCGGCGGCACTGGTCGGTTTCACGGCGTCGGCCAGCCGAAGGACGCCCTGCACCCGGCTATCCCAGACCACCTCGACGGCGGTACCCGGCAGGTCCGCACCGGCGGCCGAGCCCGCCCGGGACACCTTCACCCGGGTGCCGTCGACCAGGCCGGAGACACCGACGCCCGGTTCGTTGACGAAATCGCCGACCGGCAACACCGTCAGTCCGCGCGCACGCGCCGCGGCCACGACAGCGGTCGCCACCGGATGTTCGGAGGCGGACTCCACCGCCGCCGCCCGAGCCAGCAAGGTGTCATCCGGATTCCCAGTGACGCCCATGGCGCCCGTGGTGACGGTGCCGGTCTTGTCCAGCACGACGGTGTCGATACTTGTGACCGTCTCGAGCACACTCGGGTTCTTGTACAGGATGCCCAGCTGCGCACCGCGTCCCGTCCCGACCAGGATGGCCGTCGGCGTGGCCAGACCCAGCGCACAGGGGCAGGCGATGATGAGCACCGCGACGGCGGCGGTGAACGCGGCCGTCACCGACGGGCCGAACACCAGCCAGGCGACCAGCGTCACCGCGGCGATGCCGAGGACCACCGGAACGAAGACCGCCGACACCCGATCGGCCAGCTGCTGGACGGACGCCTTACCGTTCTGCGCCTCGGTGACCATCCGGGCCATCCGAGCCAGCTGGGTGTCAGCACCAACCGTATTGGCGCGCAACAGGATCCGGCCGTAGGTGTTCAGTGAACCACCCAGCACGGTGTCGCCGGGACCGACGTCGCGCGGTTCGGACTCCCCCGTCATCGCCGAGGTGTCCAGCGCGCTGGTCCCGTCGATCACGGTGCCATCGGTGGCGACCCGTTCGCCGGGGCGCACCACCAGCACGTCGCCGACCACCAGCTCGCCGGCGGGGATCCGGGCCTCGGCCTCGCCACGCAGCACCGTGGCGTCCTTGGCGGCCAGCGACACCAGCGCCGTCAGGGCCGCGCCGGCGGAACGCTTGGCGCGCGCCTCGGTGTACCGGCCGGCCAGCAGGAATACCGTGACCGCCGCGGCCGTCTCGAAGTAGACGTGCCCGCCGTGATGGCCGACGCCGGTCAGCACCATCACCAGCGACCACAGATACGCGGCCAGGGTGCCCAGCGACACCAGGGTGTCCATCGTCGACCGGCCGTGCCGCGCGCTGCGCAGCGCCGCGCGGTGGAACGGGTAACCGCCCCAGAACACGATGGGGGTGGTCAGTACCAGGGCCAGCCACTCCCAGTCGGGAAAGTGCCACGCCATCACCATCGAGATCGCGACGACGGGGATGCCCAGCACGGCCGAGCCAACGAGCCGCGCCAGCAGCGCGCTCCCGCTGTGGTGATTCATGTGGTCGTGTTCATCGGCGGCCGCCATGGAGTGTTCGGCGACCGGCACGGCGTGATAGCCGCAGGATTCGACCGCGGCGACCAGATCGTCGGGGGCGACGTCGGGGTCGTGCTCGACGTGCGCGGTCTCCACCGCGAAGTTCACGGTTGCGCGCACGCCATCCAGGTTGTTCAGGGCGTCTTCGATGTGCGCGGCGCACGAGGCACAGCTCATGCCGCTCAGACGCAGATCGGTGATGGTTCGGGTGTCACTCACCCTGAATACTATACCCCTACGGGGTATATGTATGGGATCTCTCCCGGCGCAGGTTGGCCACCCCCAGGACTCCGAGCACACCCGCGACCGTCGCCAACACCAGCGCCACGCTGATCAACGCCGAGTCGTAGAGGATCGACGTCGTGGACGGCTGTCCGTCGGCCACCGGTGCCACCACGGCCTGCGACCGTGCCGACACCCAGCTCCACACGCACCCAGCCACCGCCGCGAACGCCAGGATCAACTGCCACCGCGCCCGCGCCATCACGGCCTGGCCTCCACCAAGGTCTCGAGCGCCGCCCGGAGGCCACGATGATCCCTGGCCCACGCCTGCGCAGAGCGGCCACCCGTGAGCTTCAGACCGATCCCGGTGCGGCCCCGCGGCACTCCGGTGAGTTCGCCGATCGCGCGGGCCGACTGCCACTTCAGCGCGGCGGCCGCTGCCGCGTCGTCCTCTGCGCTTGCCTCCGGTTCTGCCGCAGCGGCCAGCTCCGCTTCATCGAACCCGGCCCGTTTCATGGCGCGATTGGTCATCGCGTTGGGCTTCATCAGCGCGCGGTCGTAGGACCGTTTGGCCGGCGGCTCGGGATACAGCGCGACGATCTCGCCGGCCAGGATGGTCTCGGTGCCCTGCCGCAGTGTCTCCCGCGTCAACTCCACCGAGGTGTGAATACGCGCCGCCTTGATCTGCAGCGCCAGGAACGAGGACACCAGCAGGAAGAACGCCAGCGGCACCACCCACCGCACCCCGAGTCCACTATTGAGCTGGATCAAGAACATCGCCAGACCTGCGGCCGGCCCGGCCAGCAGCCACAACCAACTGGCGCCGCTCTCGGCGAACAGGATCTCGGGGGCGAGCTCGGGTTCGGTCATCGCGGTGCGAACCAGTCCTGGGCACCCGGACGCAGCAGCAGGATCGCCGCAACCATGACCACCACCATGATGAGCAACCACGCCAGTCCCCGGCTGAACAAACTGAACACCGCCAGGAGGATCACCAGCGCGAGCGCCAGCCCGATGGTCGCGCTGCGGAACCGAGCATCGCCGCCGCGGGTCCGGCCCGCGACGAACGCCAGCGCGGCCCCCGCCACGGCGAACAGGATGCCCGCGCCCCGGAAGAACGTCGGGATCGGCGACGACGAGAACACGACGATCAGGCCCGTCGTGATCAGTGCCAATGCCGCCACGACCAGCAGCCAGAAGGCGACCTCGACGACACGCGGACGCGGCGATGCGGGGGAATCCATGGTCGGGCCAGCCTATCCGCTCACCGGGTGAACCAAGCGTCGGCGTCGTTGCGGTGCAGCAGGAAAACCCCGCCGGCCAGCAGCACGGTGCCCACGATGCCGGTGCCCGCATAGATCAGTGCGCCAGTGGTATCCCGCGACACGGTCAGCAGCGCGTTGACGGTGTAGACGATCGAGGCCAGCGCCCCGGCCACCAGAACGGTGCGCGCCCAGCGGTACCCGGCGCGCATCAGCATCAGGAACGTCACCACCACCGTCGCCAGCACCACGACGAACACAACGGTGAGCACCACGATGAACGACGAACGGGTGGCGGACACCGCATCGCTGAGATAGCCGGCGACCATCAGCGGCAACCCGACCACCCACAACCAGAACGCGGTGTCGACATCTTCGGGACGCGTCGCCGGGCCAGGGGGTTCCGGCGCGCTCACGCCAGCCAGCCGGCGACCTCGGCAGCCCAGTAGGTCAGCACGATGTCCGCGCCGGCCCGCCGGATGCAGGTCAGCGATTCCAGCACCGCTGCGCGCCGGTCCACCCAGCCGTTGGCGGCGGCGGCGCTGATCATCGCGTACTCACCGGACACCTGATAGGCGGCCACCGGCACCGGGGATACCTCGGCGGCGGCGCGCACCACATCCAGGTAGGCCATCGCCGGCTTGACCATGACCAGGTCGGCACCCTCAGCAATGTCGAGCTCGATCTCGCGCAGCGCCTCCCGACCATTTCTGGCGTCCTGCTGATAGGTCCGGCGATCGCCCTCCAGGCTCGACCCGACCGCCTCGCGGAACGGCCCGTAGAACGCCGACGCGAACTTCGCCGCGTAGGCCAGGATCGCGACATCGGCGAACCCCGCCCCGTCCAGGCCATCACGGATCGCGGCCACCTGGCCGTCCATCATGCCGCTGGGCCCAACCACTCGAGCACCCGATTCAGCTTGCGCCACCGCAAGTTTCACGTATTGAACGTTCGTCGCGTCATTATCGACGCGGCTCCGGGAATCGAGCACACCGCAATGTCCGTGATCGGTGAACTCGTCCAGACAGGTGTCGGCCATCAGCACCGTGGCATCACCGAGATCCTGGGACAGATCACGCAGTGCCACATTCAGGATGCCGTCCGGATCCAGGCCCCTCGATCCGCAGGCGTCCTTGTCCTCGTCGCGGGGCACCCCAAAGAGCATCAGACCGCCGACGCCGGCCGTCGCCGCATCCGCCGCGGCCCGGCGCAACGAGTCCCGGGTGTGCTGCACCACGCCCGGCATCGACGAAATGGGCCGGGGGTCCGAGATACCGTCGGCGACGAACATCGGCAGCACCAGATGCCTTGGTTCCAAGGATGTTTCGGCAACCAGCCGTCGCATCGCCGCCGTCGAGCGCAGCCTGCGCGGACGCTGCCGCACGATTAGCGCCTGCGGCTCTTCTTGCGCGGCGGCGGCAGCGCACCCTCGGCACGCAGCCGGGCGGCGTGCTCGGCCAGCGCCTCGACCAGGGGGCCGACGGCCGCGGTCTCGGGCTGCACGTCCACCCGCAGGCCGAATTCCGCTGCGGTCTCGGCGGTCTTGGGGCCGATGCAGGCGACAATGGTCCGCGCGTGCGGCTTGCCGGCGATGCCGACCAGGTTGCGCACCGTGGAGCTCGAGGTGAAGCAGACGGCGTCGAAACCGCCGGTCTTGATCATCTCGCGGGTCTGCGCCGGCGGCGGGGCGGCGCGCACCGTGCGGTAGGCGGTGACGTCCTCGATCTCCCAGCCGCGCTCACGCAGACCCTCGGCCAGCGTCTCGGTGGCGATGTCGGCGCGGGGCAGCAGCACCCGGTTCACCGGATCGAAAATGTCGTCGTGCGGCGGGAACTCATCGAGCAGGCCGAGGGAGGACTGTTCGCCGGAGGGCACCAGTTCCGGGCTGATGCCGAACGCACGCACCCGGTCGGCGGTGGCCTCGCCGACGCACGCGATCCGCACGCCGGAGAACGCCCGCGCGTCCAGGCCGAACTCCATGAACTTCTCCCACACCGCGCGCACCGCGTTGGTGGAGGTGAAGACCACCCACTGGTAGCGCCCGTCCACCAGACCCTTGACGGCCCGCTCCATCTGGGCCGGGCTGCGCGGCGGCTCGACGGCGATGGTGGGCACCTCGATCGGCAGCGCGCCATGGCTGACCAGCCGGTCGCTCATCTCGCCGGCCTGATCCTTGGTGCGCGGCACCAGCACGGTCCAGCCGTACAGGGCCCGGCTCTCCCACCAGTTGAGCTTGGCGCGGTGCGCGACGGTCTTGCCGATGGTGACCACCAGCGGTCCGGTCAGCGGTCCGGCCGGGTCATTGGCGCCGATTGCCGCGCGGTCGCAGAGTTCGGCCAGCGTGGCCTCCACGCTGCGCTGCGCGCACGTGGTGCCCTGCGCGGTCACCACACACGGGGTCGAGTCGAGCAGCCCGTGCTCGATGAGAGTGCGGGCCGAGTCGGCCAGGTGCTGCGCGGTGGCGTGCAGGATCAGCGGGCCGGGTGCGGCGGCCAGGGCCGGCCAGTCCACGTCCGGTGAGCGGACGTCGGCCACGGTGTGCGACGAGCCCAGCGGCAGGCCCGCGTAGGTGGGGACAGCAGTGGCCGCCGGCAGGCCCGGCAGGATCTCGAAGGCCAGCTGGGTCTTGGACACGGCGTTGACCTCGGCCAGGACCGAGTCGATCGACAGCGGGTCGCCGGCGACGAGCCGGACCACATCGTGGCCCTCACGCGCCTCGTGGGCCAGGATCTTGGCGACCTCGGCCGGATCGCCGAGGGCGGGCCGGACGTCGGGTCCGAGCGTGACGATCGGCGCGGCGAGCTCTTCGACAGGCCCAGCCGCGGCGCCCGGAGACGCGTCGTCAGCGGTGCCGGGCGCCGGAGCAGGGGCAGGCCCGGCGGCCGGCGGCAACTCGGTGCCGATGATGCTGAGCACCTGCTCAGGCACATCGGGGTCGGTGAACACCAGCGCGGCATTGGCCAGCACCGTCCGCGCCCGCGTCGTCAGCAGGCCCGGATCGCCCGGCCCTGACCCGACGAACAGAATGCGCCCCGGCTTCGGCTTACGGCCTCGCATGCTCATCTGCTCACTCCCGCTCTTCCATGAGCTCACGCGCACCCAACTCGAACAACTCCGCGGCCACCGAGAGCCCCAGCTCTCGAGCCCGACCGGGAGTTCCGATGCCGGACGCGCGGATCACGTCGGATCCGTCCAGCGCCGCCACGCAGCCGCGCAACGACAGTTCCTCGAAGACATGTGAGTCGTCCTCATCGATCGATTCGACCACCTCGGCGATCGCGCCGACCGGTGCGGAACAACCCGCCTCCAGCTCGGCGAGCAGGGCACGCTCTGCGGTGACCGCCGCTCGGGTGTCAGCGTCGTCGAGCGCCGCCAACAGTTCCACCAGCGCCGTATCACCGGCACGGCACTCGATCGCCAACGCCCCTTGAGCCGGTGCCGGCAACATCTGTACCGGCTCCAACGTCTCGGTGACGACATCGAGGCGTCCGATGCGGGACAGTCCCGCCCGGGCCACCACGACGGCATCGAGATCACCGCTGCTTACCCTGTTCAACCTGGTGTCTAGGTTGCCTCTAAGGGGGCGGATTTCCAAACCGAGACCCAGTGCTCTAAGCTGCGCCGCCCGCCGCACGGAAGATGTTCCGATCAGCGATCCGGCCGGCAATTCCCCCAGCACCAGGCCGTCGCGGGCCACCAGCGCGTCGCGGGAATCGGCCCGCACCGGGATGGCCGCAATGGTGAACCGCGGATCGTCGGCAGTCGGGAGGTCCTTGTAGGAGTGCACCGCCACGTCGGCCTGGCCCTCGGCCACCGCCTCGCGGATCGCGGTGGTGAACACGCCGACGCCGATCTCGGCGATGGGTGCCGACGACCGATCGCCCTCGGTGGAGATGATCACCAGCTCCGCATCGTGGCCCAGCGCGCGCAGGGCATCACGTACGGTGCCGGCCTGGGTGGTTGCCAGCAGGCTGCCACGGGTGGCTATCCGGATCACGTTCGCGGGTCTGCCCTACTCGTTCGTCGCGCCATGGGCGTCCGACTGCGCGGCGGGGTCGAATTCCGTTGCCAACAGCGGCAACTCGCCCGCAGCAACGGCGTCGACGGCCGTCGGGTCCAGTTCGAAGAGCTCGCGCAGCGCTTCGGCGTAACTGTCGCCGCCGGGCGCACTGGCCAGTTGCTTGACCCGTACGGTGGGCGCGTGCAGCAGCTTGTCGACCACCCGGCGCACGGTGCGCGCCACCTCGTCGCGGTGGGCGTCGCCCAGGCCGGGCAACCGGTTGTCCAGGCGCAGCAGCTCGGCCTCCACCACGTCGGCGGCGCGCTGTCGCAACGCCGTGACCGTCGGGGTGACCTCCGCCATCCGCTGGCCGGTCAGATAGCTGGCCACCTCGGCCGCCACGATGGTGCGGGCCGCGTCGGCGTCGGTCGCGGCCGCCCGTGCCGACGGTTCCCGCTGGATGCGGTCCATGTCGATGACATCGACACCCGGCAGCCCGGCCACCGCGGGATCCACATCGCGCGGCATGCCCAGATCGCACACCACCAGATCGTCCCGGTCGCGGCGGCGGGCCAGCGCATAGTGCGCATCGGCCAGCGAGACCACCGGGCGCACGGCGCCGGTGCTACTGACCACGACGTCGGAGGACGCCAACGCGATCGCCAGGTGGTCCAGGATCAGCGCCCGGGCCTCCACGCCCTGCTCACGCAGGTTTTCGGCCAGTCGCTCCGCGCGCGGCAGCGAGCGGTTGACCACCAGCACGGTACCGATCCCGGCGCGTGTCAGGTGGGCGGCCGAGAGGGCGCCCATCGAACCGGCGCCGATGACGGCCGCGGTGCGACCGGTCAGGCCGGACACCCGCTCCGACGCCATGTCGAGGGCCACCGACACCACGGAGGCGCCGGCGGCGTCGATGCCGGTCTCGGAGTGCACCCGCTTGCCCACCGACAGCGCGCGCTGCGCCAGCTCGTGCAGGATCCGCCCGACGGTGTGATTGGCCTCGGCCGACGCATAGGCCCGGCGCACCTGCCCCAGCACCTGCTGCTCACCGACGACGGCGGAGTCCAGACCGGACGTGACGGCGAACAGATGCTCGACGGCGGCCTCGGCGTAGCGCACGTAGGCGTACTTGGTCAGATCGCCCATCGGCATACCGCAGTGTTCGGAGAGCACCTGCCCGATGGTCGAGAGCCCGCCGTGGAAGGCGTCCACGACGGCGTACACCTCGACGCGGTTGCAGGTGGACAGCACCATTGCCTCGGTGACCAGCGGCGACTGCAGCACCTTGGCGACGATCTTGGCCTGATCGGCCTCGTCGGTGGACAGTTGTTCGAGGACGGAAACCGGCGCGCTGCGGTGCGACACCCCGAAGAGCAGGACACTCACAGAGCAATCACCTAGCCGCTCCCTTGCCGCCGCGAAAACTGCCTACAAGGTAGTCGTTTGCCTAGGTGGTCTCCAAATTTTCGGGGCCGCTCAGATCGCGGCGCAACCGCGGCTCATCGATCTCCCAATAGCTGTGTTCGACGCCGTCGAGAAGGACCACCGGCAACCGGTCGCCGTATTCCGCACGCAACGCGGGCCGTCCGGCGGCGGCTTCGGCGTCGACGTCGGTGGTGCTCACGTCGAAGCCGAGCTCGCCGGACAGCTCACCGAGGCGGGCGTGGACGGCTTCGCAGATGCTGCAGCCCGCACGGGTGAGCAGCGTGACGGTCGGTCGGGACACGGATTTCAGTCTGCACTCAGTAGGGTTGTCAGGCGACAGCGCATGCGGAGAGGGGGTGTCCATCGATGACCGGTAGCGAGGCAGAACCGGTGGCCGGGGAGGCCAGCGCCGAGCGCGCCGTCGAGGATCTCGTCGAGCATGACGAGGCCGAACCCGCCGAGCTCGCCGCGCCGCCCGCCGACCTGACCGCCGCGGCGTTCTTCGACGTCGACAACACGATGGTGCACGGCTCGTCGCTGGTCCATTTCGCCCGCGGGCTGGCCGGCCGCAAGTACTTCACCTATCGCGACGTGATGGGGTTCGTCTACGCGCAGGCCAAGTTCCAGCTGACCGGCCGGGAGAACAGCGACGACGTGGCCGAGGGCAAGCAGAAGGCGCTGGCCTTCATCGAGGGGCGCCCGACCTCGGAGCTGGAGGCGCTCGGCGAGGAGATCTACGACGAGTACATCGCCGACAAGATCTGGCCCGGCACGCGTGACCTGGCCCAGATGCATCTGGATGCCGGCCAGCAGGTGTGGCTGGTGACGGCCACGCCCTACGAGCTGGCGGCCACCATCGCCCGCCGGCTCGGCCTGACGGGCGCGCTGGGGACGGTCGCCGAATCGGCGGACGGGATCTTCACCGGGCGCCTGGTCGGCGAGATCCTGCACGGGGCGGGCAAGGCCCACGCCGTTCGGGCCCTGGCCATCCGGGAGGGGCTGAACCTGCGCCGCTGCACCGCCTATTCCGACTCGTACAACGATCTGCCGATGCTCACCCTGGTCGGCACCGCGGTGGCCATCAACCCCGACGCCGATCTGCGCGACGTGGCGCGCGAGCGCGGCTGGGAGATCCGGGATTTCCGGACCGTGCGCAAGGCCGCGCGAATCGGGGTGCCCTCGGCGCTGGCGCTGGGCGCCGCGGGCGGAGCGCTGGCCGCCGTCGCGTCCCGGCGGAAGTAGCACACCCGTGCCGTCGACTAGGCTGGCAAGCGCTATGGCCATCGCTGAAGAGATCATCGGAACGCATTACCGCTACCACGACCGCTTCGTGGTCGGCCGGGAGAAGATCCGGGAGTTCGCCGCCGCGGTCAAGGACGACCATCCGGCCCACCGCGACGAGGCCGAGGCCAGCGAGCTCGGCTACGACCGGGTGCTGGCACCCTTGACGTTCATCGCCGTGGCCGGCCGGCGCGTGCAGCTGGAGATGTTCAAACGCTTCGACGTGGGTATCAACATCGCCCGCGTCATCCACCGCGACCAGAAGATCACCTTCCACCGTCCGGTGGTTGCCGGTGACGAGCTGTATTTCGACTCCTACCTCGATAGCGTCGTCGAGTCGCACGGCGCGGTGATCACCGAGATCCGCGCCGAGGTGACCGATGCCAACGGCGAGCCCGTCATCACCAGCGTGGTCACCATGTTCGGCGAGGCCTCCAGTGATGAGGAGACCAACGAGCAGATCGCGGCCATTGCGGCCCGCGCGATGGGCAACTGAGCCGACACGCCGAGGCGTCGTGAAAGTGCCAGCGGCTCACACCTTTTCGTCGATCTCGACGCAAGCCCTCAGTCGAAGAACATGTTGCGACGGCCGGCCAGCAATCGGTAGAGCGTCTGCTGGATGGTCTCGCGCACCTGGTCGGTCAAATCGAAGGTGATCATCGGGTCGTCGGCCGCCGCCGCGTCGTAGCCGGTGGTGTCGATGGGCGTCCCGAATTCGATGTGCCACTTCGACGGCAACGGCACCATGCCGAGCGGACCGGCCAGCGGGAAGAGCGGGGTGACCGGGAAATACGGCAGACCCATCAGCCTGGCCAGCAGCTTCACGTCGGCGACCATCGGATAGATCTCTTCGGAACCGACGATCGAGCACGGCACGATGGGGGCCCCGGTTCGCAGGGCCGCCGAGACGAATCCGCCGCGGCCGAAACGCTGCAGCTTGTAGCGGTCCCGGAAGTGCTTGCCGAGCCCCTTGTAGCCCTCCGGGAAGACGGCCGTCAGTTGGCCGCCGGCCAGCAGCCGGTGTGCGTCCTCGGTGCAGGCCATCGTGTGACCCGCCTTGCGGGCGGCCTGCCCCACCATCGGCATGTCGAACACCAGGTCGGCGGCCAGCAGGCGTAGGTCTCGGTTGGTCGGGTGGTGGTCGTGAACGGCCACCGAGGTCATCAGGCCGTCGAACGGCAGCACGCCGGCGTGGTTGGCGACGATCAGCGCGGCCCCGTCGACGGGCAGGTTCTCGATCCCGCTGACCTCGACCCGGAACCAATTCCGGAACAGCGTCCGCAGGATCGGCAGGAAGACCGCGTTGTTGAGGTCGGGATCAAAGCCGAATTCGTCGACGACGTAATCACCCGTGAGGCGTTTGCGCAGGAACTCCGAAACCGCACTGACGCGCTGCGCCAGTTCGTTGGGCTGATCGTTCCCGGTGAACGGGACACCGCCGCGGTGCTGGTCGAACTCGTGCACGACGGCGGAGACCTGCTCTTCGGTGAGCGCGGCGTCGGTGAACAACGACGGATGTCGGCGGGCCGCCGCGGCGCGCTCCCCGGCACGCCGTGCCGCTGCCGACGAATTCCCATGCAGCGGAATGACTTTCGCCTTGGACTCACCCGCCACGAGTTGTCACCCCCTCCCCCGAATCAGCCGTTGAACGGACTGTGGTCGTTATCCCCATTGCTGTGCCAATGCGGTGGCACGGCTCTCCACAGAGCGTACCCACCGCGGATCGATGATCGGTGTCAGGCCACGGCCACGCACGTAGTCGTCGAAGGCCTCCATGGTGGTCCACTTCGGCTCGAATCCCAACTCGGTGCGCATCCGCGTGGTGTCCATCACCCGACCGAAGCTCATGTAGTCGAGGCTGTCGTTGCTGGCGTCACGCCGCCGCCCACCCAGCATCGAATCCAGCGCCCGTACGCCCGCCCGGGGCATCGGCAGGCTCACCCGCCCCGACCGGCGAATCGCCTGGGACATCATGATGATTCCGCGCGCGCCGATGTTGAAGGTGCCCGGCCGGGCGGCCAACGTCGCACGCTCCAGGGCGCCCAGGGCGTCCTGCTCATGCAGCAGCTGCAGGCGGGCGTCCCGGCCGAAGACCGTGGGCACCACGGGACCGGCCAGATAGCGCGACAGGGCGGTATCCATCGCCGGCCCGATCATGTTCGCCAACCGCAGGATGGTCACGGTGATGTCCTGCCGGCGGCGGCCCAGTCCGCGGACGTATCCCTCGATGTCGGTGCTGTCGCGGCCGAACCCGTCGCGCAGCGGCCGCCGCGCGCCGCGAGCCTCGGTGAACATCACCGAATCGAACTGGCTGGAGCCGTACACCTCGGACGTCGACTTCAGCACCACCCGACGCACCGTCGGGGCGTTCTGGCAGGCCGCGAACAGCTGCATCGCGCCCATCACGTTGAGTTCCTTGAGCGTGGCCCGCCCACCGGACTGCGGAGCGTACGACGCCGCCGCCGCGTGCACCACGGTGTCGACGTCGTTGCCGCGAATTACCTTGGCGATGAAGGGGTTTCGGATATCGGCCCGGACGAATTCCGCCCGGCCCATCCGCCGCTTCAGGTCCTTGCTGGGCGTGACCGCGTCGACCGCGATCACCCGGTCGATCGACGTGTTCTGCGCCAGCCGGGCGGTCAGATATCCACCGAGGAACCTGCACGCGCCTGTCACGAGGACCACTTTCGGCGGCGGGGTCTCGTCGCGGCCGAAGTCCATCCCGCCAGGCTACCGGCCGAAGCCCCGCGACGCTCTTCGGGCCCGAAACCGAAAGGAAACGCTCAGGTTCGTCGGCACCCGGTGCGGAATCGTGAGCGAAACCGCAGTTGGACAACTGAAGCCGAGGGGAAGCGGTTACTTACCGAGTTTTCTGCGCTGCACCCGGGTGCGGCGGAGCAGCTTGCGGTGCTTCTTCTTCGACATGCGCTTGCGCCGCTTCTTGATGACTGAACCCATGAACTCGCTGCCTACCTAGCACTGTGACGTCCGCGCGCGGGTGGGCGGACACGACTTGACCAGGTCACCTTACCGAAGGTGCACGCCCAACTGAAAACGGGCCGGGGCGTGGTTCAGCCGGCGTCGAAGTAGGACGACTCCAACAGGTCATGAACCGCCTTGGCGTGCACACGGAAGGAACGTCCGACCCGCACCGCGGGGAGCTCCCCGTTGTGGACGAGCCGGTAGACGGTCATCTTGCTGACCCGCATGAGGGCCGCGACCTCGGCGACGGTGAGGAACTGCGCCTTCGCGACCGGCTGGTCCGAACTCGTTCCACTGTCCTTCTTCGCGCCGGCCGAGTCCCGCGCCGAAGGCCCGTTCATAGACGTCATCGCAACCCAATCAATCGGGCACGGCCAGTGCCAGCGGCTTCCCCTCCGCTGGCACGAACGCGTGCTTACACGAGGAGAATAGCGGTGCGGATGGGGTTAATGCGACGGGTGTTGGGTAATCCGTTGAAACTTCCTGAATTACTCTGATGTGATTCCGAGCTGCTCAGAGCGGGTTTTCGCCGCCTCGACCGCCGCAGCGGCCGCCGCCCGCAAACCCCCGCGCTCGAGTTCGCGCAGGCCCGCGGCGGTGGTGCCGCCGGGGGACGTCACGGTCGCCCGGAGCTGCGCGGGCGAGGTGTCCACACCCACCCCGGTGGCGGCGTCGGCGGCCCGCTGGCGGGTCTCCTCCATCCGCTCCAGCAACATCGCCGCCGAACCGGCCATCGTCTGCGCCACCAGCTCGGTGGCCACCGTGCGGGTCAGGCCGGCCGCCACCCCGGCATCGACCAGCGCCTCGACCATCAGAAAGAAATAGGCGGGACCGGAGCCCGACACCGCGGTCACCGTATCCATCTGACCCTCGGTGACCGTCAGCACGCCGCCGACGGCGTTGAACAGCTCGGACACGGCCCGCAACTGCTCGGCGCTGGCGAACCGGCCGGGCGCCAGGGCACTCACGCCGGCACCCACCAGGGCGGGCGCGTTCGGCATGACCCGGATCACCGGAGCACCCGCGGGCAACTTGTTCTCGTAGAAGGCGGTGGTCACACCGGCGGCGATCGTCACGAACACCTGCTCGGCACTGC
>JAKIXW010000065.1 GCA_022708865.1 Acidobacteriota bacterium | reverse complement strand
GCGGACAGCGAGCCGCTGGCGATCAGCAGCTGCGCGCGGCTCTGCAATTGGGTATCGATGTCCTCGTGCAGCGCCGCGTACACCACCGCGTACACCACCGTCGCGACCAGCACGACGACCATCGCCACCATCGACATGGCCAGCAGCATCACCCGCCAGCGCAACGACACCGACGACGTGGCCTGCATCGGCGGCCGGTGGCGTCCGGTGTGTGGTGGCGGGGGTGGTGCGGATGTCGGGGACATCGGGGTCATCAGGGCGGCGTCTCGCGCAGCACGTAACCCACCCCGCGCACGGTGTGAATGAGCCGCGGTTCGCCTTCGGCCTCGGTCTTACGACGCAGATAGCCGATGTACACCTCGAGCGCGTTGCCCGAGGTCGGGAAGTCGAAGCCCCACACCTCTTCGAGGATGCGGCTGCGGGTGAGCACGCGGCGCGGGTTGGCGATCAACATCTCCAACAGGGCGAATTCGGTGCGGGTCAGGCTGATCGAGCGGGTGCCGCGGGTGACCTCCCGCGTGACGGGATCCAGCGTCAGATCGGCAAAACTCAACGCGGCGGAATCGGCGCTGTCGTCGGGACCGGTGCGGCGCAGCAGTGCCCGCATCCGGGCCAGCAACTCCTCGAGCGCGAAGGGTTTGGGCAGATAGTCGTCGGCGCCGGCGTCCAGCCCGGCCACCCGTTCGGACACCGAATCCCGCGCGGTGAGCACCAGGATCGGGAGGTCGTCGCCGGTGGAACGCAGCTGACGGCAGACTTCGAGCCCGTCGAGCTTGGGCATCATGACGTCCAGGACGACGGCGTCGGGACGGTCGGAGGCGATTGCGTTGAGCGCCTCGACGCCGTCCTCGGCGAGCGAAACCGAGTAGCCGTTGAACGACAGTGAACGTCGCAGGGACTCACGCACCGCGCGATCGTCGTCAACGACAAGTATTCGCACGGCTATCAGTGTTATCTCAACGCCTGAGATCAGGCTGAGAGGCGCGCCGCCAGGACCAGCGGAATCAGCGCTTGTCGAGGTCGATCAGGCCGAGCCGGGCGGCCTTCTGCAGGCGCCGCGGCACCTTGTGCTGCTGACCGGCCACGGTCACGTTGACCAGGCCGGTGGCCTCGGCCTTCCACTGCGCACGGCGGCTACGGGTGTTGGCGCGTGACATCCTGCGCTTGGGCACAGCCATGACGTACATCTCCTCGTTCAGGGGCTCGATCGACCATACTCGAGCGCCATACATGGGCGCCGACGGCGACAGTTGCCCCTCAGGATAGCCGGTGAGCTGGGTGGCGTCCAAAACGCAGAGACCGCGCCGACCGACACGAATCCCGCCCGCAGCCCGGGTCCTCGACGCTGGCGTCCCTGTAATACCGCCCCATCGCAGGTACACCTCCGCGATGGACGGTCGTTGGCGAGAAACGTAACGCAGGCCGTACTGCAAGCCCATCGACGACATGGAGGCCGGACTGCGGCGGTAACTCGTCGCTGCCAGGTCATGCACAGCTGGCCGCACGGCAGTTCGGCAGCCAAGCGGCGGCCGTTCCACAGCTTTTTGTGCGGATGGTCCAAGGTGCGCGTTCCACGCTGGAAGAGTCCGCCCCAGTGGAACCGGAGGCGAAGGCGCCGGCCGGATCCAAATCACGGAGGGAGGCGCGATGCAGCGCCTGATCATCACGGGAGTCATCGCTCTCGCTATCACCGGACTCGGCACCGACCGGGTCCTGCATGGCCTCGACGCCGATCCCGCCGGCATCGTGCTGACCGCGACGGGCGGACCGGCGGTTCCCTACAACCCCAAGCCCGATCCGCCCTGCGCCAACGACACCGCGAGCGCAGAATCCGCGGTGAAACAGGCGCAGAAGGTGCTGAGGTTCGACCACCACGAGGCCCGGATCAGCGCCAGTCAGCTGACAGCGCTCGGCGACGATCTGAACCAGGAGACCAATTCCGCTGAAGGCGCCCGCAACTGGCGGTGGTTATGCGCCGAAATCGGTCAGGTCGAGGGCCAGGCGACCTCGGAATGACGCTCCCGACCCCTTGACACGGTACCGCCGGTTCTGGATAACCTACCGGTTGGTTGGTCAGCGTCGACGGGTTGAGGAGCGAGTGTGGCGGCTGCGGTTCGCATCGGGAACTGCTCGGGCTTCTACGGTGACCGTCTCGCAGCGATGCGCGAGATGCTCACCGGCGGTGAACTGGATTATCTGACCGGCGACTACCTGGCCGAGTTGACGATGCTCATCCTGGGCCGGGACCGGATGAAGAATCCCGACGGCGGCTATGCCAAGACCTTCCTGCGCCAGCTCGAGGACTGCCTGGGCCTGGCCGTCGATAAGGGCGTGCGGATCGTCGCCAACGCGGGCGGCCTCAATCCGGCCGGCCTGGCCGACGCCGTGCGCCAACTGGCCGGCCGCCTAGGGCTGGATGTCACCGTCACCCACGTCGAGGGCGACGACCTGCTGGCCCGCGCCGGTGAACTGGGACTCGGCTCGCCACTGACCGCCAATGCCTATCTGGGCGGCTGGGGCATCGTGGACTGCCTCAACAGCGGCGCCGACGTGGTGGTGACCGGTCGGGTGACCGACGCATCGGTGATCGTCGGGCCGGCTGCGGCCCACTTCGGTTGGGGCCCAACCGATTACGACAAGCTGGCCGGCGCGGTGGTCGCCGGGCACGTCATCGAATGCGGGGTGCAGGCCACCGGCGGCAACTACGCGTTCTTCACCGAGATCCCCGACCTCGGCCATCCGGGCTTCCCCCTGGCCGAGATCCGCGACGACGGCACCGCGGTGATCACCAAGCACGACGGAACCGGTGGACAGGTCAGCATCGGCACCGTCACGGCCCAGCTCCTCTACGAGATCGGCGGGGCGCGGTACGCGAACCCGGACGTGACCGCCCGGATGGACACCGCGCAATTGACGCAGGACGGACCCGACCGGGTCCGGATCTCCGGCGTGCGCGGCGAGCCGCCACCCCCGACCCTGAAGGTCTCGCTCAACAGCATCGGTGGATTCCGGAACGAATTCAGTTTCGTCCTGACCGGTTTGGACATCGAGGCCAAGGCCGAACTGGTGCAGCAGCAGCTCACCGACGCACTCACCGTGACGCCCGCCGAGATGCACTGGACGCTCGCGCGCACCGATCATCCCGACGCGGACACCGAGGAGACGGCCAGCGCACTGTTGCACTGCACCGTCCGCGACCCCGACCCGGCCAAGGTCGGCCGGGCCTTCTCCAGCACGGGCGTGGAACTCGCCCTGGCCAGCTACCCGGGCTTCCACGCCACGTCGCCGCCGAGCGACGGGCAGGTCTACGGCGTATTCACCGCCGCCCATGTACCGGCCGCCGAAGTTCCGCACACCGCCGTGCACGCCGACGGCACCAGGGTGCCGATCGCCGCACCGGCCGACACCCGCGAGCTGGCGACCGTCCAGCCGCCGGAGCTTCCGGATCCTTTGCCCCACAGTGCAACCCGACGGGTGCCGCTGGGCCTGATCGCCGGCGCCCGCAGCGGCGACAAGGGCGGTTCGGCCAACGTCGGACTCTGGGTGCGGACCGAGGACCAGTGGCGCTGGCTGGCGCACACCCTGACCGTCGACAAGTTGCGGGAACTGCTGCCCGAAGCGGCCGAGCTGCCTGTGACCCGCCACCTGCTGCCGAACCTGCGCGCGGTCAATTTCGTCATCGAGGACATCCTCGGGCAGGGCGTGGCCTACCACGCCCGATTCGATCCCCAGGCCAAAGGCCTCGGCGAATGGCTACGGAGCCGCGCCATCGACATCCCGGAGACACTGCTGTCATGACAACGCGGCACGACGTTGCAGAACGAAGAACGAGCGATGAGGAGGAGCGACGCCGATGAGCATCTGGACCACACCCGAGCGTGACGCGCTGCGAAAGACCGTGCACGCCTTCACCGAACGCGAGATCCTGCCCCACGTCGACGACTGGGAACGCACCGGCGAGCTGCCCCGCGACCTACACCGCGCGGCTGCGCAGGCCGGCCTGCTGGGTGCCGCCTTCCCCGAGGCCGTGGGTGGCAGCGGCGGCGACGGCGCCGACGCTGTGGTGATCTGCGAGGCGCTGCACGAATCGGGCTGTCCCGGAGGCGTTTTCGCGTCCCTGTTCACGTGCGGGATCGCTGTTCCGCACATGGTGGCCGCCGGCGCCGACGAACAGATCGAACGATTCGTCCGGCCCACCCTGGCGGGCGAGAAAATCGGCGCACTGGCCATCACCGAGCCCGGCGGCGGCTCCGATGTGGGGCATCTGCGGACCCGGGCCGACCGCGACGGCGACTGCTATGTGGTCAACGGCGCCAAGACGTACATCACGTCGGGCGTGCGCGCCGACTACGTGGTGACCGCCGTGCGCACAGGTGGCCCGGGCGCGGCCGGGGTATCCCTGCTGGTCGTCGAGAAGGACATGCCCGGCTTCGAGGTCACCCGCCGGCTGGACAAGATGGGCTGGCGCTCCTCGGACACGGCCGAACTGTCCTACACCGACGTTCGGGTGCCGGCCGCCAACCTCGTCGGCGCCCAGGACAGCGGCTTCCTGCAGATCGCCGCGGCGTTCGTCTCGGAAAGAATCGGCCTTGCCGCACAGGCGTATTCGAGTGCACAACGCTGCCTGGAGCTGACCGTGCAGTGGTGCCGCGACCGCGAGACGTTCGGCCGGCCGTTGATCTCGCGCCAGTCGGTGCAGAACACGCTGGCCGAGATGGCACGCCGGATCGACGTCGCGCGCGTCTACTCGCGCTGGGTGGTCGAGCGACAACTCGAGGGTGAGACGAATCTGATCACCGAGGTGTGCTTCGCCAAGAACACCGCGGTCGAGGCCGGTGAATGGGTCGCCAACCAGGCGGTGCAGCTGTTCGGCGGGATGGGCTACATGGCCGAGTCCGAGGTCGAGCGGCAGTACCGCGACATGCGGATCCTCGGAATCGGCGGCGGAACCACCGAAATCCTGACCGGCCTGGCCGCAAAGACGCTTGGATACCAGGCATGAACCGCCGACTACCGTCCTGTGGTGCGCCGAGTGTGAAAGGTCTGCGACTTTGGGCGCGATTTCTCGCGCACGATTCACACTCGACGGAGAACCCCGCATGACGGCCCTGCGCTCCACGCTGGACCCCACCTCGGCCGGGTACGCCGCGGCGGCCGAGGCGACGGCGGCGAAGCTCGCCGAGATGGACGTCGAGCTCGCGACCGCCGTCGCCGGCGGTGGACCCAAGTACGTCGAACGCCACCGGGCGCGTGGGAAGCTGACCGCCCGCGAACGCATCGAGGCCCTGGTCGATCCGGACTCGCCGTTCCTCGAGCTCTGCCCGCTGGCCGGGTACGGCAGCGAGTTCCAGGTGGGGGCCAGCCTGGTCACCGGCATCGGCGTCGTCGAGGGTGTCGAATGCGTACTCGTCGCCAACGACCCCACGGTCAAGGGCGGCACCAGCAACCCGTGGACACTACGAAAGATTCTGCGCACCAACCAGATCGCCCTGGAGAATCGCCTGCCGATGATCTCGCTGGTGGAGTCCGGCGGCGCGGATCTGCCCACGCAGAAGGAGATCTTCATCCCCGGCGGCCGGATGTTCCGGGATCTGACCCGGCTCTCGGCGGCCGGAATTCCGACCATCGCGGTGGTGTTCGGCAACTCTACGGCCGGCGGCGCCTACATCCCCGGCATGTCCGACCACGTGGTGATGATCAAGGACCGCTCGAAGGTGTTCCTCGCCGGACCGCCGCTGGTGAAGATGGCCACCGGTGAGGAGTCCGACGACGAATCACTGGGCGGCGCCGAGATGCACTCCCGGACCTCCGGTCTGGCGGACTACCTGGCCGTGGACGAACTCGACGGCATCCGCATCTGCCGGCGCATCATCGCCCGACTCAACTGGCACAAACAGGGGCCGGCGCCGGTGCCGTACGCCGATCCACTGTTCGACGCCGACGAGTTGCTGGGCATCGTCCCCGCCGATCTGCGCATCCCGTTCGACCCCCGTGAGGTGATCGCGCGTATCGTCGACGGCTCGGACTTCGACGAGTTCAAGCCGCTCTACGGCGGATCCCTGGTCACCGGCTGGGCAACGTTGCACGGGTACCCGCTGGGAATCCTGGCCAATGCCCGCGGCGTGCTGTTCAGCGAGGAATCGCAGAAGGCCACCCAGTTCATTCAGTTGGCGAACCGTTCCGACACGCCATTGTTGTTCCTGCACAACACGACCGGATACATGGTGGGCAAGGCCTACGAGGAAGGCGGCATGATCAAGCACGGCTCGATGATGATCAACGCCGTCTCCAATTCGACCGTCCCGCACCTGTCGCTGTTGATCGGCGCCTCCTACGGCGCGGGTCACTACGGCATGTGCGGCCGGGCCTACGATCCCCGGTTCCTGTTCGCATGGCCGTCTGCCAAGTCAGCCGTGATGGGCGGCACCCAGTTGGCCGGGGTGCTGTCGATCGTGAGCCGGGCGGCGGCCGAGGCCCGCGGGCAAGCGGTGGACGAGGATGCCGACGCGGCACTCCGCGCCGCCGTCGAGGCCCAGATCGAGGCCGAGTCGCTGCCCATGTTCCTGTCCGGCCGGCTCTACGACGACGGCGTGATCGACCCCCGCGACACCCGAACCGTGCTGGGAATGTGCCTGTCTGCCATTGCAAGTGGCCCGATCGAGGGGACGTCGAACTTCGGCGTCTTCAGGATGTGACCGATGATCAATAGAGTTCTGGTCGCCAACCGCGGCGAGATCGCCCGCCGGGTGTTCGCCACCTGCCGCCGCCTCGGCGTGGGTACCGCCGCCGTCTACACCGACCCTGACGCCGGGGCACCGCATGTCACCGAGGCCGACGTGCGGGTGCGGCTGCCGGGGACCAGGGGCTACCTGGACGCCGGGGCCGTCCTGGCCGCGGCCCGCGCGTCGGGCGCCGACGCGGTGCATCCGGGATACGGATTCCTCTCGGAGAACGCCGAATTCGCGGCGGCGGTGATCGCCGCCGGGCTGACCTGGATCGGTCCCCCACCCGAGGCCGTGCGGGCGATGGGCTCCAAGATCGAGTCGAAGAAGTTGATGGCCGCCGCGGGAGTGCCCGTCCTCGACGAGCTCGCGGCCGACTCGGTGACCGCCGCGCAGCTGCCGGTGCTGATCAAGGCGTCCGCCGGCGGGGGTGGCCGCGGGATGCGGGTCGTCACCGATCTTGCCGACCTGCCGGCCGAGGTGCAGGCCGCACAACGCGAGGCCGCCTCGGCATTCGGCGATCCGACCGTCTTCTGCGAGCGCTACCTGCCGACCGGGCACCACGTCGAGGTCCAGGTGATGGCCGACAGCCAGGGCACCGTGTGGGCGGTCGGCGAACGCGAGTGCTCGATCCAGCGGCGGCATCAGAAAATCATCGAGGAAGCACCCTCACCGCTGGTGGAACGCGTTGAGGGCATGCGCGACAAGCTCTTCGAGGCGGCCCGACTGGCGGCGACGGCGATCGGGTACACCGGTGCGGGCACGGTCGAGTTCCTGGCCGCCGATGACGGCGAGTTCTACTTCCTGGAGATGAACACCCGACTCCAGGTCGAGCACCCGGTGACCGAGGCCACCACCGGACTGGACCTCGTCGAGCTGCAGTTGCGCGTCGCCGCTGGCCTTCCCCTCGACGCGGAACCTCCGGCAGCCCAGGGCCATTCGATCGAGGCCCGCATCTATGCCGAGGATCCGGCCAAGGGCTGGCAGCCGCAGGCCGGTGTGGTCGAACACTTCGAAATCCCGTTGGCACAAACGGCATTCGAGTCCTCGGGCCGCGCCGGCATCCGCCTCGACAGCGGAATCGTCAGCGGCTCGGAGGTGTCCATCCACTACGACCCCATGCTCGCCAAGGTGATCTCCTACGCACCGTCACGCGGACAGGCGGCCGCACTGTTGGCCGATGCACTGACCCGCACCCGCCTGCACGGCATGCCGACGAACCGCGACCTGCTGGTCAACGTCCTACGGCACCCGGCGTTCCTGCGCGGTGAGACCGACACCGCGTTCTTCGACACGCACGGCCTCGAGGCCCTGTCCGCCCCGCTGGCCGCGCCTTCCGCAGTCCGGCTCGCGGCGGTGGCCGCAGCTCTGGCCGACGTCGCACTGAACCGTGGCACGGCAAAGGTTCTCGGTAGATTTCCGGCCGGCTGGCGCAACGTGCGCTCGACCGATCAGGTGAAGTCCTATCTGGCCGTCGACGGAACCGAACACCAGGTGGAATACCGCTTCACCCGCGGCGGTGTGGTGTTGCCGGCCGACGGTGCCTTTGCGGGGATCCGGCTCGTCGCCGCCACCCCGGACGAAGTGGTCCTCGCCGACGCCGCGGGCGCCGAGATCGCGCACATGGTGCACCGCTACGGCGACACCGTGTTCGTGGATTCCCTCAGCGGCAGTGTGCAATTCAGGGTCGCCCCCAGGCTCGCCGAGCCGGGTTCGGCCCTGGCGAGCGGGTCCCTGGTGGCACCGATGCCCGGGCTGGTGATCCGGATCAACGCAGAACCCGGAGCGGCTGTGCACGCCGGACAACCAGTCATCTGGCTCGAGGCCATGAAGATGGAGCACACCCTGACCGCACCGAATGACGGTGTACTGGAAGAACTCAACGTCGTCGTCGGCCAACAGGTCGAGGTAGGCGCAGTACTCGCACGTATCGACAGTCCTGAAGGAGAGCAATGACCGACACCGGATTCATCGAGACCGAGGAACGCCGAACGCTGCGTAGCGCGGTATCTGCGATGGCCGCGAGCTTCGGGTCCGACTATTACCTGGAGAAGGCCCGGGCGGGCGAACACACCACTGAATTATGGAACGAAGCAGGAAAGCTCGGGTTCATCGGCGTCAATCTCCCCGAGGAGTACGGCGGTGGCGGTGCCGGGATGTACGAGCTGTCGATGGTGATGGAGGAGATGGCAGCGGCCGGGGCCGCCCTGTTGATGATGGTCGTCTCCCCCGCGATCAACGGCACGATCATCTCGAAGTTCGGCACCGACGAACAGAAGAAGCGCTGGATCCCCGGTATCGCCGACGGGTCCATCACCATGGCTTTCGCGATCACCGAACCCGACGCCGGATCGAACTCGCACCGCATCACCACCACCGGCCGTCGCGACGGCTCCGACTGGATCCTCAAAGGCCAGAAGGTGTACATCTCGGGAGTCGACCAGGCACAAGCGGTTCTCGTCGTCGGCCGCACTGAGGATCACAAGACCGGCAACCTCAAGCCCGCGCTGTTCGTCGTTCCCACCGACACACCCGGATTGTCCTGGACCAAGATCCCGATGGAGATCATCAGCCCGGAGTCGCAGTTCCAGGTATACCTCGACGACGTCCGGCTACCCGCCGACGCGCTCGTCGGCTCGGAGGACGCGGCCATCGCGCAGTTGTTCGCGGGGCTCAATCCCGAGCGCATCATGGGCGCCGCCAGCGCCGTCGGCATGGGCCGCTTCGCGCTGGGCAAGGCCGCCGACTACGTCAAGACACGCCAGGTGTGGAAGACGCCGATCGGCGCGCACCAAGGGCTGGCGCATCCACTGGCGGCCATCCATATCGAGGTCGAACTTGCCAAGCTGATGATGCAGAAGGCCGCGACCCTCTACGACAGCGGGGACGACTTCGGTGCCGCCGAAGCCGCCAACATGGCCAAGTACGCCGCGGGTGAGGCCTCGGTGCGTGCAGTGGACCAGGCCGTGCAGTCACTCGGCGGCAACGGGCTGACCAAGGAGTACGGGATCGCCTCGGTGCTGACCGCGTCCCGGCTGGCGCGTATCGCCCCCGTCAGTCGCGAGATGGTGCTCAACTTCGTCGCCCAGACGTCGCTGGGCCTGCCCCGCTCGTACTGACATGACACGCCTCATCGAGTACCGCGTCGACGGCCGTGCCGCGCACCTGACGCTGGACTCGCCGCACAACCGCAATGCGTTGTCCACGGCGCTGGTGACCCAGCTGCACCAGGGTTTGCGTGACGCCGCCGCGGACCCGCAGGTTCGGCTGGTCGTGCTCGGCCACACGGGCGGGACGTTCTGCGCCGGCGCCGACCTCAGCGAGGCGGCCGGGGGTTCGACCGACCCGGCGAGTGCCGCCGCCGCGCGGGCCGGCGAGATGACCACGCTGCTGCGGGCCATCGTGGAATGTCCATTGCCCGTCATCGGGGTCATCGACGGGCACGTCCGCGCGGGCGGTATGGGCCTGGTCGGGGCGTGCGACATCGTCGTCGCGGGGCCGCGCAGCACATTCGGGCTGACCGAGGCCCGGATCGGGGTTGCTCCGTCGATCATCTCCCTGACCCTGCTGCCCAAACTCACACCGCGGTCCGCCGGCCGCTACTACCTGACGGGCGAGACGTTCGGAGCCGTCGAAGCCGTCGAGGCCGGCCTGGTCACCATCGCGGTACCGGAGTCCGACGTGGTTGCGGGCGTGCTGGCCGGTCTGGTCGAGTCCCTCGGCAAGGGATCACCGCAGGGCCTCGCGGCCTCGAAGGCGCTGACCACCGCGACGATATTGTCCGGCTTCGACCGTGACGCCGAGCGCCTGACTCAGGAGTCGGCCCGGCTGTTCGTCTCCACCGAGGCACGCGAGGGAATGCTGGCCTTCCTGCAGAAACGGCCCCCGCCGTGGGCGGAGCCGTAACGATTGGCAAACCTCCCTTTGCGACCGCCGGTGATCGTCGTAGGCTCGTCGTCGATGGTCGAACCAGGTCAGCCGCACTCATCCATACACGCCGCAAATACCGATCGGATCCAGGCGGCGCACCTCCTCACGGACGCGGTCGCCCAGGGCCGCCTCGATCCGGCCGAATACGAGCAACGGTTGGCCCGCGCCTATGGCGCACAGACCTACGAGCAGCTGGCCGAGTTGTCGGCTGATCTGCCCGGTATCGCCAACACGCGCCGCGGTGCGTGCAAACCGTTGCCGTCCACGGTGGTGCTGGCCATCCTGAGCGGATTCCAGCGCCGCGGACGCTGGAACGTGCCCCGCAAGCTGACCACGGTGACGGTGTTCGGCAGCGGGGTGGTCGATCTGCGGTATGCGGACTTCACCTCGCCCGATGTCGAGATCTGCGCCTATTCGATCATGGGTGGGCAGACCATTCTGCTGCCGCCCGAGGTGAACCTGACGGTCAAGGGTGTCGGCGTTATGGGTGGGTTCGACCGCCACGTGGCGCCCGACGGTGTCGCCGGCGCACCCCACGTGGTGGTCAAGGGATTCTCCCTGTGGGGCAATGTCGGCATTCGCCGCAAAGCGCGCAACCTGAACCCGTTGAACGCTTCGTCCGCCTGAAACATCGCGATCTGCTCAGCGGCTGCTGCGAGTTCCACTCGGTGTTCGTGTGCGTGAGCGCTGAACAGATCCAAGAGGTGACAGCCGCCAGGTTCAGCGACGCCGTCGGCGGGACCAGATAGTCGCCGACCACCGCCGCGCCCAACCCGTCGAGATCGGGCTCGACCACCCGGCCCTCGACCCGGCGTGCCACCTGGTCGACGAATCGGGCCAGCCCCGGATCGCTGCCCAACCGGAAGATCGTGACCTGTGCACCGAGCCGGGCGATCTCGTCGAAACCCTTGACCGTCAACGCGATCGTGCGCGGATGCGGCGGGTATCCGAAGAACACCTCGGCTCCGTCGCCGAAGTCCTCCAGATGCGCGGTCGGCTCACCGTCGGTGACGATCAGCACCACCGGTTGTGCATTCGGGTGACGGCGCAGGTGCCGAGCGGCCAGCGCCAGCGCGTGATGCAGATTCGTGCCCTGCTCGTAGGCGCCCTCCAAGCCGGTCAGCTCCGCGGCGGTCAAGGTGCGGGCATGTCGGCCAAAGCCGATGATCTGCAACGCATCCGAACGAAACCGGGTGCTGACGAGATGGCTGAGCGCCAGCGCGGTCCGCTTCATCGGCAGCCACCGGTTCTCCATCACCATCGAGAACGATGTGTCGACCAGCAGTGCGACGGCGGCCTGCGAACGGGTCTCGGTCTCGGAGATCTCGACATCGTCGACCGTGATGTGGATGCGCGAACTCGTGCGCTCCTCGGGGTTCCCCGCATCACGCAACACCGCATTCGTCAGGGTGCGGGTGACGTTCCAGGGTTCCGTGTCACCGAAGGCCCAGGGCCGGGTGGCCCCGGTGAGCTCTCCGGCGGCGCCGGCGCGGCGGGTCTCACGTTCTCCGTGGCGTCCGGAAAGTTGTTGTGCCACATCGCGAAGTGCCGCCTGACCGAGCTGCCGCATCGCCTTCGGGGACAGCCGCCACCGGCCGTCGGATGAGCGGTCGAGGAACCCCTGCCTCATCAGTTCACGTTCCAGTTCGGCCAGCGTCCGGGCGTCCACGGCGGCGTCCTCGCCGAGCTGACGGGCCACCATGTCGAGGTCCACGTCATCCATGGTGGCGCCCGAATAACTCTGCGAGAGTTGATCGGCGAGCTCTTCGAGCTCGGCGATGTCGGCCATGGCCTGCGCGCCCTCACCCATTCCCAGCGGATCGTCGCCGCGGAATCGTTCCGAGCCCGTCCAATCCTCCCCCGGCCGGGCCGCCTGCAAGTGCCCATCCAGCCGGTTGAGCGCGTTCATCAAGGACGGCGAGCCAAAAGCCTGCTGCGCCAACGCATCCAGCTCCGCACGCTGCTGCTCGGTCAGGCTGTTGCGGAAGCGCTGCGCGGCCGCCGCGCGGTTGGCCAGCGAGTCCAGCAGTTCGTCGACGTTCTGCGGATTCTCCGGGAAGAATTCACCGTGCTTGGCCATGAAGTCTTGAAAGTCCTGAGGGGAGTCCTTCCCCTGCGAGTGCTTGTCCAGCAGGTCGTTGAGGTCGTCGAGCATGTCGTTGACCCGCTGACGGTCCTCGTCGGTGGCGTTCTCCAGTGCCTCTTTCATCCCGGCGAAGCGCTGGTCGAGCATCTCGCGGCCGAGCAGATCCTTGATCTGCTCGTACTTCTGGCGCGCCTCGTCGGATCGCCAGTCGTATTCGGAGAGTTCCTGGACCGCCTTCGCCGGCGACGACGACAACGACTCCAGTTGCATCTCGCCGAATCGCGCATCGTCGTCGAGAGCCCGGGCCAGCTCTTTGCGCTCGGCCAGCACGGCCTCGTCGAGTAGCTTCTTGACCTCCTGCAGGGTGCCGTCGAGATTGTTGCGCTGCAACAGCTCCCGACGGCGACGATTGGCCTCGGCCGCCAGCTTGTCAGCGCCCGGCATGTTCTCCATCCCACGCCGCATCAGTTCCTGCAGGGCACGCCTCGGCGACGTGCCCTGCATAACGTCCTGACCGATCTGCTCGAGCGCATCCCGCAGATCGACCGGCGGGGCCAGCGGGTCAGGACCGCCGGTGTATCGCGAATACCGCGAACTTCGCGGATTATGTTCAACCATAGACGGTTTCGCCCTCGTCGGAGGTCTTGTCGATGCGCTTGGCCAGATACAGCCCCTCGAGCGCCAATTCGACGGCGGCAGCACGCTGACCGTCGCTGTGGGCGTCGAGACGTTCGGCGAGCGTATCGAGGACCGGCAGTCCCGGCAGCGCCGCGAGCACGTTCTTGGCCGACACCCGCTCACCGGTCGTCACGGGTGAGCCGTCTTCGATCGCGGTGACCAGCGGGCCGACATCCACGCCACCGAGAGCCCGCGACGCGGTGTCGGCCGTCGCCCGGCGCAGCAGGTGCTCGAGCACCGCCTGCTCGCGACCCTCCTCCCCGGATTCGAATTCCAGCTTGCCGCGCAGCACCTCGACGATGGTGCCGAGATCGACCACCCGGGCCACCGGATCCGGTTCCCCGAGAACGGCGCCGCGGTGCCGGGCCGACGCGGCCACCGTCTCGGCGGCGGCGATGGCGAAGCGCGCCGACACACCCGAGCGCTGGTCGACCGAGTTGGACTCGCGCAGCAACCGGGCGAACCGACCGATGATCTGCAGCAGATGGTCGGGCACCTCCGCCGACAGGTGGGCTTCCTGCCGGATGACGCCGACCTCGGCGTCGAGTTCCAGCGGATAGTGCGTCCGGATCTCAGCACCAAAGCGGTCCTTGAGCGGGGTGATGATGCGCCCGCGGTTGGTGTAGTCCTCCGGGTTGGCGCTGGCGACCACCAGCACGTCCAGCGGCAGCCGCAGGGTGTAGCCGCGAACCTGGATGTCCCGCTCCTCCATCACATTGAGCATCGACACCTGGATGCGCTCGGCAAGATCGGGAAGCTCGTTGACGGCGACGATCCCGCGATGGGCCCGGGGGATCAGGCCGTAGGCGATGGTTTCGGGGTCACCCAGGCTGCGGCCCTCGGCCACCTTGATCGGGTCGATGTCGCCGACCAGATCGGCCACGCTGGTATCGGGGGTGGCCAGCTTCTCGGTGTAGCGCTCGCTGCGGTGCCGCCACACGATGGGCAGATCGTCGCCGGACTCGGCGACCCGCCGGATCGACTCCGGCGTGATCGGGCTGTACGGATGCTCGTTGAGTTCGGACCCGGCGATCACGGGCGTCCACTCGTCGAGCAGACCCACCAGCGACCGCAGCAACCGCGTCTTGCCCTGCCCGCGCTCGCCCAGCAGGACGAAGTCGTGTCCGGCGATCAGGGCGCGCTCGACCTGCGGCAGTACGGTGTCCTCGAAGCCGAAGATGCCGGGCCACACGTCGCGGCCGTCGGCAAGAGCTAGCAGCAGGTTTGCCCGGATCTCGTCCTTGACGCCGCGTTCGATATGCCCGGATGCACGCAGTTCGCCGACGGTCCGAGGCAGGTCGTTAGGTGATGTCACCACTCCACGCTACGTCGGACCCCCACCTGCGGGCGCGGCCCGGTCGGAATTTGCGTGGCCGGCGAATCCGGGAATATTGCTGAAGGTGCAGTCCTATGTATCTCACGGCCCAGAAGTACATCTGCCTGCCCACTCGCGCTCGGTCAGCGAGTGCCCGGCAGCCGCAGTACGAGTCTGGTGCCGCCGAGCGGGCCGGCCTCGAGAGCGGCTGTGCCGCCGTGTAATTCGGCCTGCTGGGCCACCAATGCCAGACCGAGGCCGGATCCCGACCGGGTGGCCGTGGATCCGCGGGCGAAGCGTGCGAACACTGCCTGGCGCTCCTCCTCGGGTACTCCGGTGCCGTTGTCGTCCACGATGATCTCGACGCCGGCCGCCGAACTGTCGGCCGAGAGCAGGATGCGGGTGGCGCCGCCGTGCTTGACGGCGTTGGCGATCGCGTTGTCGATCACCAGGCGCAACCCGGCCGGCATGCCGAGCATCAGCACCGTGGTCGACGACGCCAGCGACACGTCCAGATCGGGATAGCTGCGCACGGCATCGTGCGCCGCCCGGTCCAACAGCTCGGTGATGTCGACCGGAACGAAGTCCTCGACGGTGGTCAGTTCGCCCTGGGCCAGCCGTTCCAGGGCCGTCAGGGTGGCCTCGATCCGGCTCTGGGTGCGCATCACGTCGTCGATCACCTCACGGCGCTGATCGGCCGACATGTCCAGGGTGGAGAGCACCTCGAGGTTGGTGCGCATCGCGGTGAGCGGGGTGCGCAGTTCATGGGAGGCCACCGCGGCGAAGTCTCGGGCCGACTCCAGCGCGGCGCGGGTGCGCAGCTGCTCATCCCCGATGCGGCCGAGCATGCCCTCCACCGCGTCGCTGATCTCGACAGCCTCACGCACGCCGCGGACCTGGACCTCGTCCGGTTTGGACTGCGCGTTGATGGCGCGGGCCTGCTGCGCCAGCAGCCGGAACGGATTGACCATCACCAGCGAGATCAGCCAGCCGACCAGCAGTGTGCCGGCGATGAAGCTGCCGCAGATCAGCAGCACGCGGCGGTGCTGTGCGCGGATGCGGTTCTCGGCCTCGGCCACGGGCGCCCCCAGGGCGATCGACGCCCGGCCGGCGGAGAACGTCCGGACGCGGTATTCCACGCCGTTGAGGGTGACGTTCGCGTAGCCGTTGCCCAGCTGCGGCAGCACCACGTCCGAGGGCACCGACAGGGTCAGGCCCGCGATCCGGGCGGTGCGCACCAGGCTGCCGTCCGGGGAGGGCGCATCGGTGGTGGCATTGGGCTGCGCGGTGCTGAGCAACGTGGACAGGTCACCCAGACTGCTCACCGAATCCAATCGACGGTCCAGCTGGGTGTACTGCTCGGTGGTGATGCCCACCCACACCCAGGTTCCGATCAACACCGC
>JAKIXW010000064.1 GCA_022708865.1 Acidobacteriota bacterium | reverse complement strand
CGCTGCGGCGGCGCGGCGGGGCGGCCTCCTCGGCGGCGTCCGGTCGGCGGGTGCGCGGGGTCCGCGATCGGGTGGTTGCCTCGGCCGCGGGATCCCGGCGCTGCCGGGCCGTCCTGGCGCTCGCGGTGTGGTCGGCGGTGCGCGGGCGTCGTGCCGGCGCCTCCTTCGTCCCGCGGCTGAACAGCCCCGCGAATGCGGCACCGAACCCGGCGAGCAGGGCGGCCGGCTTGGCCGTCGTGCCCTCCGCCGCGCCGCCGGCGGCGCGCACGCGTCCGGGCGCCCCGAAGTACCAGCGGGCCATACCGATCAGCAGGACGACCACGGTTGCCGTGAACATCAGCAGGAACCGCTCGATCAACGGGTAGCCGCAGTTGATCAGGATGTCCTTGAGTCCGGCGATCTGGTTGCGGTGGAACAGGTAGTACGCCGCCGGCACCGCGACGAACAGGATCAGCGGCGGTTGCACGACGGCGGTGAAGATCCCCGACTGCCGGACCGCGAGGACCGCGGCGACGCAACCGATGACATAGAGCACGGCGAAGATGGAGGTCAGCTCGCCGTGGCCGGAAGCCGCGTCGATCACGAAGCCGGCAAAGGTGCAGGCCACCGCGATCAGAATGGCGCCCCACCACGGCACACCGGGGATGCCCGGGTGGGCCGAGCGATCCTCGGCCGCAACCGTGGATCTCGCCCGCTGCGCTGACACACGTAGACCGTACCGGCTGCCGGTGGCAGGCGGCTGCCAGCATGGTCACCGGGGATTGCGGTGTCGCACTCTCGTAGACTCTGGACTCCGTGAGCCTGAACCTCGGAATCGTCGGTCTGCCCAACGTCGGAAAGTCGACGCTGTTCAACGCGCTGACGCGCAACGACGTGCTGGCGGCCAACTACCCGTTCGCGACCATCGAGCCGAACGAGGGTGTGGTGGCGCTGCCGGATCCGCGACTGGACAAGCTGGCCGAGATCTTCGGCTCGGAGAAGACGGTGCCCGCGCCGGTGACGTTCGTCGACATCGCCGGCATCGTCAAGGGCGCGTCCGAAGGTGCCGGGCTGGGCAACAAGTTCCTGGCCAACATCCGGGAGTGCGATGCCATCTGCCAGGTGGTCCGGGTGTTTGCCGACGACGATGTGGTGCACGTCGATGGCCGGGTGGACCCCAAGAGTGACATCGAGGTGATCGAGACCGAATTGATCCTGGCCGACATGCAGACCCTGGAGAAGGCGCTGCCGCGGCTGGAGAAGGAAGCCCGGAACAACAAGGAGCGCAAGCCCGTCCACGAGTTGGCCGTGGCGGCCGCCGCGGTGCTGGACAGCGGCACCACCCTGTTCGGTTCGGGTCAGGATTATGGCCTACTGCGTGAGCTGAACCTGTTGACCACCAAGCCTTTTCTGTATGTGTTCAACGCCGACGAGTCGATCCTGACCGACGCCGATCGGGTGGCCGAGCTGCGCGCGCTGGTGGCCCCGGCCGACGCGGTGTTCCTGGACGCCAAGATCGAGGCCGAGCTGCAGGAGCTCGACGACGAGTCCGCAGCCGAACTGCTCGAGTCGATCGGCCAGAGCGAGCGCGGTCTGGATGCGTTGGCGCGCGCCGGTTTTCACACCCTGAAACTGCAGACCTATCTGACGGCGGGCCCGAAGGAGTCCCGCGCCTGGACGATCCACCAGGGTGACACCGCGCCGAAGGCGGCCGGGGTCATCCACACCGACTTCGAAAAGGGCTTCATCAAGGCGGAGATCGTGTCCTTCGACGATCTGGTCGAGGCCGGGTCGATGGCCGCCGCCAAGGCCGCCGGCAAGGTGCGCATGGAGGGCAAGGATTACGTGATGGCCGACGGTGACGTGGTCGAATTCCGGTTCAACGTCTAGGAACCTCTGGGAGCGGGAAGAAGTGACAACGGATGGTCCTGATTCCCGCTTTTCTGTCCGTGGGGTGACCGGGCCGGAGGAGTATCCGCGGCTTGTGGAAATTTGGCGCAGTGCCGTCGACGCCACGCACGATTTCCTCGCTGAGGCTGACCGTGACGAGATCGAATCGCGCTTGGCTTCCGACTATCTGCCGCAGGTCGACCTGCACGTTACCGAGCGCGGCGGTGTCCCAGTCGGATTCGCAGGAGTCTCAGGGGAGAGCCTCGAGATGCTGTTCGTCGACGCGCGCCAGCGCGGCCATGGGATCGGTACTGCCCTGCTGTCGTTCGTCGTCGCCGAGTGCGGCGTGACAACCGTAGACGTCAACGAGCAGAATCCGCAGGCGGTCGAGTTCTACCGCCGTCGTGGTTTCACCGTTGTCGGCAGGAGCGAGCTGGACGATCAGGGTCGCCCCTACCCGATCCTTCACATGGCGCTCCGTGCTGAGGACGCGGAGTCAAGTTCGGTGGAGTTCCGGTTCAACGTCTGATCGACTGGGGCGCCGCTTGGCAGAGACTCGCCGGTTGATCGGTGGAACCCCGTCGGCGGACTACGGCGGCACGTGCTAGACGATGATCGAAATCTCTTGTCCCAGCTCGTATCCGGCCTTCAGCGGTAGATCGTCGCCGCTCCAGAACGAACCGGGGTCGAAGAAATTCTCCCGCTTCTCCGTGACCAGCAACCCCATCTCCTCGTAGGTGATGGCGACGGTCTCGGCGCAGTAGGCGGTTTCCAGTCCCGTCGAACGGCGTTCCTGCTTGTCCCGCTCGGCCGAGTTGCGAACAACCTTGTGCAGCAAGGGAACTCCGCGGGTCCAGTCGCTGACGGTCGGTAGCCGGCCGCGTAGCCATCGGCCGGTGAGCCGGGCCGTGGACGGGAACGGCGTGCCGTTCATCCGGGCGACGACGCGCAGCGCGCGGTCCTCCTGGTCCTGACTGGCGTACGGATTGAGTTGACGCAGCCAGCAGCGCTGGTGGTAGGTGCCGGTCCACTGCTCGACGGCGGCCCGCAGATCGTTGAGCTGAACCCCGCGATGATGAGTGCCGGTCCACATGTCCTGCAGCTTGTCGCCCAGCTCGGCATGCCAGATCAGCGGGGGCAGGTCCTCGATCGCCACGGTCATCCCCACGTGGTTGACGGGACTGTTGGTCAGGGCCTGGATCGCGCGGTCGGGACGCGAGCCGCCCCGGAACAGCCAGATATCGCCGGTGCGGGTGGCTTCCAGCGCCTGCTCGAGAGGCGCGCTCGCGGTCACTCCCGCAGCTTAGGGGTCGCAACAGGCAGACTGGGGCAATGGGCAGCGTCTGGAAATGGATCGGTCTGGCGGGGGCAGTCGGTGTAGCGGCGGGCGGTGTTCTCATCGCGCGGGACCAACGCCGGCGCGACTCCTACACACCCGACGACATCCGGGCCCGCCTGCACCAGCGGGCGGCGGGTTCGGAAACCGGAGAACGACCTAGCTGAACGCGGCGGTCACCGTCGCCATGTCGAAATAATCCCGCCAAGCCGCGATCTTGCCGTCGCGGATCTCGAAGACACCGGTGACCGGCAGTTCCACCCGGTTGCCGTTCTTCAGCCGCATGATGTCGGTGCGCTCGTTGAACACCAGGTCCCCGTCGGCCACCTGGCGGTGCACGACGAAGTCGATGCCGTCGCACATCGCGGTGAATCCGGCGATGAACTCCTGGATCGCCGCCCGGCCCTGCGACGGCGGCATCGGCATGTTGTGGTAGATCCCGTCCTCGGTGAAGTACTCCGCCAGCTGGGCCGGGTCGGGATCGGCCCACCGGGCGCAGAATTCGGTCACCAGTTGATCGGCTGAATGGGCCATGCCCTGTTGTATACCGCGCGCTGCCCGGCACAGTGGAGAACATGCGGATACTTCTCGTCGGCCGATTCGAGCCTGTCCTGGTCGAGGCGCTCGACGGCCATGACGATCTCATCGAGCTGCCCGAGGGTCCGCAGCGCGATCGTGTCCTGGCAGAACACGGCGAGTCGGTCGGCGCCATCGTCCGATCGGGCAAGGGCCGCGTCGACAAGGCCCTGCTGGATGCGCTGCCCAACCTCGAGGTGATCGTGAACAACAGCGCCGGCGTCGACGCGGTCGATCTGGGGGAGGCGCAGCGGCGGGGGATCGGCGTCTCCAACACTCCCGACGTGCTGACCGACAGCACCGCCGACACCGCGCTCGGGCTGATCCTGATGACGCTGCGCCGATTCGGTGCCGCCGAGCGTTACCTGCGGGCCGGGCGCTGGGTGGCCGACGGCGACTTCCCCTACGGCCGCGACGTCAGCGGACTTCAGGCCGGAATCCTGGGGCTGGGCCGGATCGGTTCGGCCATCGCCGCCCGATTGAGCGGATTCGATTGCGCCATCGCGTATCACAACCGCCATGAGGTCCCCGGCTCGCCGTACCGGTACGCGGCCTCGGCGCGGGAACTGGCCGAATCGGTCGATCTGCTGGTCGTGGCGACCGCCGGCGGCCGGGGCACCGACGGCCTGGTCGACCGCGAGGTACTGAAAGCGCTTGGCCCGCAAGGGTATTTGATCAACATCGCCCGGGGCAGTGTGGTCGACCAGACCGCCCTGATCGAGTTGCTCGCCGGCGGCGGCCTTGCCGGTGCCGGGCTCGACGTCTACGCCGACGAGCCGCAGGTGCCCGCCGAACTGCTGGCGCTGGACAACGTGGTGCTGCTCCCGCACGTCGGAAGTGCCACTGAACGCACCCGGGCGGCGATGGCGCGGCTGGCGGTGCGCAACCTGGACAGCTTTCTCACGACGGGCCGGCTGCTGACACCGGTATCCGCACCTAACGAGTGACGAACTCGACGACGACCTCGCTGAACGCGTCGTTGTCGTCGCCGGCGGCGGTATGCCCCGCCTCCGAGAGTTCAACGAATTCGGCGGCCGGGACCTTCGCCAGGAAATCGTTGACGCCCTCCGTGCTCACCACATCGGACAACTTTCCGCGGATCAGCAGGATGGGGATCTGCAGCCGCATGGCGGCGTCCTCCATCTTCTCGGCCCGTTCGAACGGATCGTCGCGCGGCTTGGTCAGGAATGCCGGATCCCAGTGCCAGTGCCAGCGCCCGTCACGGAAGCGCAGGTTCTTCTTCAGCCCCTCGGGGCTGCGGGGCTTGGCGCGGTGCGGTAGATATTCGGCCACGGCGGCCGCCGCCTCCTCCAGCGAGTCGAAACCGTGTACGTGGCTGAACATGAAGTCGCGGATGCGCGCCGAACCCGATTTCTCGAAGCGGGGCACCACGTCGACGAGCACGAGCTTGGTCACCTTCTCCGGACCGGCCTCGTCGGCGACCGTGATGCCCGTCAGCCCGCCCATCGAGGCCCCGATGAGCACCACCGGCGTGCCGATCTGGTCGATGACGTGGAGCACGTCGCCGGTCAGTGACTCCAGCGCGTAGTCGGCCTCGGGCGCCCGGTCGCTGTCGCCGTGTCCGCGGGTGTCCACCGCGACGACGCGAAACCCCCGGTCCGCCAGGATCTGGCCGGTGTTCTTCCAGGAGTGCCGGTTCTGGCCGCCGCCGTGCAGCATCAGGATGGTCGGACGGGCCGTCGATTCGGCACTACCGTCGTTCCATTCGTCGCCCGCCAGAATGATGCCGTCGACTCCGCTGTACTGGACCGGCCGTGGTGTGCTCACGGGCTGACGTTACCCAACCGGTGGGTTCGGCGAGCGGTGTAGTCCGCGAGCACGAGGCCCACCGCGACTCAACCCGTGGGTTCGGCGAGCGGTGTGGTTCCGCGAGTACGAGGCCCACCGCGACTCAACCGGTGGGTTCGGCGAGCGGTGTGGTTCCGCGAGCACGAGGCCCACCGCGACTCAACTGGTCAGTCGGTTGATCAAGGCGATGGCGGCGTCGATCACGAGCTCGGCGTCCGCGTCCGTCTCGCACGTCATGAGCATCACCGCGGAGTCGGTGAGCAGGGTGATCGCCGCCCGGCCCAGCAGTCGGCCCGAGGGCGACACGTCGATGTCGAGTTCCGACAGCCAATCCCGGAACCACGACCGGATGCCGTCCCGGTAGACGCGCTCGAATCCCGGCGGCACATCGTCCGAACTGAGGACGACGGCGGTATCGCGGTAATCCCACACCGTCTGCAGGTAGGACCGGGCCTGTGCGTCGAAAGACTGCTCGGCGTCGGCGATATGGGCCTCGATGACCGCGGCCATGTGGTCGTGGATGGCCAGGAACAGCTCGTTCTTGCCGCCGAAGTGGTGGTAGATGCTGCCGATACTGGCCCCGGAAGCCAGGACGACCTCGCCGATCGTGGCGGCGCTGTAGCCGCGTTCACGAAAAACGGCGGTCGCGGCGCTCAGTATGCGCTGTTGGGTCGCATCCGTCTTCGACCAGCGCCGCCGGGGCTGCGGCATCAGCCGACAGTCCCCGCCGCAGCCCCCGTGATCATTCCCAGACCCTAGCCGAATCGGGCCGCAGAAGCCCGTTGACCTGCCCCGTTCCACCTGATGCATTTGCCAAGGTTGCGACTCGCCGACGGAACTGTGCGAAGCCGTACCCTGGTGGCCGGGATGTGCGAAGATCACGGCACTGTGGGAGCCGTTACACGCATCCGCGGTACCTGTAACGAGGTTTGCGGACGTGTTGCTCGGCCGGAAAATAGTGGTGTACGTTCTCCGCAGTCTCGTGGCAGGGGTCACACTTGTCACTTTGGGAACGGGCTCGGGGTAACGGAGGTAAGCAGCGGATGACGTCGTCGGGAACGGCACCGCGGGCCCGTCAGCTCGACTCCGGGCACGGTGGGGTGTGGCGTGGCAGCTGCTGATTCGCTCGCGAAACCCATCCGCTCGATCGGCGGGTTCTTCGCGATGGCGCTGGACACCTTCGTCGCGATGTTCCGGCCGCCGTTCGCCTGGCGGGAGTTCATCCTGCAGTCGTGGTTCGTGGCGCGGGTGTCCATCGTGCCCACCCTGATGCTGGCCATCCCATTCACCGTCCTGCTGGTCTTCACGTTCAACGTGCTGCTCGTCGAGTTCGGCGCCGCCGACTTCTCCGGAACCGGCGCGGCCATCGGGACGGTGACGCAGATCGGCCCGATCGTGACGGTCCTCGTCGTCGCCGGTGCCGGCGCCACCGCGATGTGTGCCGACCTGGGCGCCCGCACCATCCGCGACGAGCTCGACGCCCTGCGCGTCATGGGCATCAATCCCATTCAGTCCCTGGTGGTTCCGCGTGTTCTCGCGGCAACGCTGGTGGCCCTGATGCTCTCCGCCTCGGTGGTCGTGGTCGGCATCGCCGGCGGCTTCTTCTTCTCGGTCTACTTCCAGCACGTGACCCCGGGCGCATTCGTGGCCGGGCTGACGCTGATCACCGGCCCCGCCGACGTGGTCGTCGCGCTGGTCAAGGCCATGCTGTTCGGCCTGTCGGCCGGCCTGATCGCTTGCTACAAGGGCATTTCCGTCGGCGGTGGCCCCGCCGGCGTCGGGAACGCGGTCAACGAGACCGTCGTGTTCACGTTCATCGCGCTGTTCGTGATCAACGTGCTCGCGACGGCGGTCGGCGTGCAGGCCACCGCATGACCGCGCGTTCGATGACCGGCCACCTGCGGTTGCGGCGTTTCATCGACGATTCGGTGGACGGCTGGAACCGGATCGGCCGGCAGACGAAGTTCTACGGCCGCACGCTGCGCGGCATCTGGGACGCGCTGGTCTTCTACCCGGGCGAGGTCATCCGGCTGATCGCCCAGATGGGCCTCGGCGCCGGTGCGTTGGCCGTCATCGGCGGCACCATCGCCATCGTCGGCTTCCTGACGTTGTCCACCGGTGCGCTGGTGGCCGTCCAGGGCTACAACCAGTTCTCCACGGTCGGCGTCGAGGCGCTGACCGGTTTCGCCTCGGCCTTCTTCAACGTGCGGTTGATCGCGCCGCTGACCGCCGGCGTGGGCATGGCCGCCACCATCGGCGCGGGCGCCACCGCCCAGCTCGGCGCCATGCGGATCAACGAGGAGATCGACGCGCTCGAGGTCATCGGCATCCGCGCCATCGCCTACCTGGCGTCGTCGCGCGTCGTGGCCGGCATCATCGTGGTGGTGCCGCTGTACTGTGTGGCCGTGCTGATGTCGTTCCTGGCAGCCCGGTTCGGCACCACCTACATCTACGGCCAGTCCACCGGCGTTTACGACCACTACTTCCGGACGTTCCTGAACCCGACCGACCTGCTCTGGTCGTTCCTGCAGGCCGTCGCGATGGCGTTCGTGATCATGCTCGTGCACACGTTCTACGGGTTCACCGCACACGGTGGGCCGGCCGGCGTGGGTGAGGCGGTCGGCCGTGCGGTGCGCACGTCGCTGATCGTCGCCGCGCTGGTGACGGTGATGATCTCACTGGCCGTTTACGGTCAGTCCGGCAACTTCAACCTGTCCGGATAAGGGGGTGCGGGACCGTAATGGATGAAGATGACGGCACCGGCCTGCATCCGGCGTGGTGGACGGCGATCCTGATCGCCTTCCTGGCGTTCGCGGTGTGGCTGACCGGGGCCCTGTTCACGGGCTCCCTGACGAAGTACGTGGACGTCACGGTCACCTCGGACCGCTCCGGTCTGGTGATGGAGAACGGCGCCAAGGTGAAGATCCGCGGCGTGCAGGTGGGCCGCGTCAGCGGCATCCAGGGCGGCCGGGAGCCGGTGAGCCTGAGGCTGCAGATCGACAGTGACAAGGTGCAGTTCATCCCGGCGAACGTGGGGGCGCAGATCCGCGCGACCACGGTGTTCGGCGCCAAGTTCGTCGACCTGACCTATCCGGATGCGCCTGTCTCGCAACGGCTTCACGACGGACAGGTACTGAAGTCCAGCAATGTCAGCGTCGAGGTCAACACCGTCTTCCAGAATGTTGTCGGCCTGCTCGACCAGGTCGATCCGTCGAAACTGAACGCGGTGCTGACCGCCATCGCCGATGGTGTGCGCGGCCAGGGTGAGCGGATCGGCCAGGCCACCACCGACGCGAATCAGGTTCTGGCAGCGCTCAATCAGCGCAGTGACACCATCCGCGCGGACTGGCAGTCCCTGAAGGGCTTCAGCGACGCCTACAGCGGCGCGGCCACCAACATCGTCAATACCCTCAACGCGCTCAGCACCACCAGCGTGACCATCACCAACAACGCCAAACCGCTGGATGCGTTGCTGCTCAACGTGATCGGCCTCTCCAACAGTGGTATCGCACTGCTCGCGCCGAACCAGGCGAACCTGATCAAGGCCGTCAACGTGCTGGAGCCGACCACCAACCTGCTCTACAAGTACAGCCCCGAGTACACCTGCATGCTGGTCGGCGCGAAGTGGCTGCTGGACAACGGCGCCTACGAGGCCACCGGCGGCAACGGTAAGTCGTTCATCGTCGACGGCGGTGTGCTGGCCGGCGACGATCAGTACCGCTACCCGGACAACCTGCCCATCACGGGCGCCAAGGGCGGCCCGGGCGGAAAGCCGGGCTGCGGTTCGCTGCCCATCGTCGACGACAACTGGCCGGTCCGGCAGTTGATCACCAACACCGGCTGGGGTACCGGCCTGGACATCCGTCCCAACCCGGGTCTGGCGTCGCCGTTCTACATGGACTTCCTGCCCCAGACTCGCGGGAACCCCAAGCCGCCCAGCATCCGGAACCTCATCGAGGGACCGGCACCCGGGCCGAACGCGGGCAACCCGCCCGCGGTGGTACCGATGCCCGGCGACTACCCGTGGAACGCGCAGATGTACAACCCGGATGGCACACCACGGTGGAACAACCTGCCGCCGGCGCCGCCGCCGGGAGCGCCCAAGGATCCCGGTCCACGGCCTGGTTCGGAACCCTTCGTGGTGCCGTTCCCCGGTCAGCCGGCCTGGACACGGTTCCCCAAGCCGCCACCCGTCCCGGCGGCACCGTCGCCGTAACCACCTGACCGCACAACAGCTTTCGACACCTGAGAGGTAACCGGCAGTGAAAGACAACCTGGGAGGCGCCACCTGGCGCTTGGCCATCTTCTTGATGGTCTGCCTGCTGGGTGTCTTCGCGCTGTTCGCGGTCTTCGGTCAGCTGCGGTTCGAGAAGGCGCGCGACTACCACGCCCACTTCGCCAATGTTTCGGGCCTCGAGGCCAACGACTTCGTCCGGATCGCCGGCGTCGAGGTGGGCAAGGTCAAGAAGATCGGCGTCAACGACGACGGCACCCTGACGGTGGACTTCACCGCCGACGACTCGGTGGTGCTCACCGAGGGCAGCCGCGCGGTCATCCGGTACGACGACCTGATCGGCGGCCGGTACCTGGCCCTGGTGGAAGGCGCCGGTGGCACCAAGCGGCTCAACCCCGGCAGCACCATCCCGCTGGCCCAGACCGAACCCGCTCTGGACCTCGACGCCCTCATCGGTGGTTTCCGGCCGTTGTTCCGCGCCCTGGACCCCGATCAGATCAACAAGCTCTCGGGGCAGCTGATCAGCGCACTGCAGGGCCAGGGCGCCACCATCTCGTCGTTCCTGTCGCAGACGGCATCGCTGACCAACACGCTCGCGGATCGCGATCAGTTGATCGGAGAGGTGATCACCAACCTCAACACCGTGCTGGGTTCGCTGTCCGGGCAGAGCGAGCAGTTCGGCAAGGGCGTCGACGCGCTGTCGGATCTGGTGACCGGGCTGGCCGATCGCCGCACCGACATCACCAACGGGCTGGCCTACACCAACGCGGCCGCGGGCAGCATCGCCGATCTGCTGGACCAGTCCCGTGCGCCGCTGCACGAGACCATCAAGCAGACCGACCGTGCGGCCGGCATCGTCGTCGCCGACCACGACTACTTCGACAATCTGATCAACACCTTGCCGGAGGCCTATCAAGTGCTCAATCGCCAGGTCCTCTACGGCGACTTCTTCAGCTTCTATCTCTGCGACATCGTCCTCAAGCTCAACGGCAAGGGCGGACAACCGGTCTATGTGAAGGTCGTGGGCCAGGACACGGGGAGGTGCACACCGCGATGAAATCCTTCGGTGAGCGCAACCTGTTCGTCATCGGCCTGGTCGGAATCCTGGCACTGACCGGATTCGTCATCACGGCGGTGAACTACCAGAAGCTGCCGTTCTTCTCGCCCGGCAAGAGCTATTCGGCGTACTTCGCCGAGGCGGGCGGGCTGGCCGGCAACGCCGAGGTCCAGGTGTCCGGCCTCAAGGCGGGCCAGGTCACCGGCATCGAGCTCGACGGTCAGCACGTGCTGGTCAAGTTCAAGGTCAACAAGAACATCCGGCTGGGCGACCGGACCGAGGCGTCGATCAAGACCAAGAGCCTGCTGGGCACCAAATACCTCGAGGTCACCCCGCGTGGCGACGGACGGTTGTCCCAGACCATCCCGCAGGACCGCACCACCTCGCCGTACCAGCTGCCCGACGCGCTCGGCGATCTGGCCACCACCATCAGCGGCCTGAACACCGACCAGCTCTCGGATTCGCTGCGCGTGATCAGCGAAACGTTCTCCCAGACACCGCCGTCGCTGAAGGTCGCGGTCGAGGGCGTGGCCCGGTTCTCCGACACGCTGAACCAGAAGGATGCGCAGCTGCGTGACCTGCTGGCCAACGCGAACAAGGCGACCGGCGTGCTGTCGGACCGCAGCAACCAGATCGTCAAGCTGGTCAACAACACCAACTCGCTGATGGCCGAACTGCAGACACAGAGCGCGGCCCTCGACGAGATCTCCGGCAATATCTCGATGCTCAGCAAGAGCCTGCAGGGTTTCATCGCGGAGAACCGCGAAACCATGAAGCCCGCGCTGGACAAGCTCAACGGTGTGCTGACCATCATCGACAACCGCAAGGACCGGGTGCAGAAGTCGATCAAGCTGCTGGGCACCTACGTGATGGCACTGGGTGAGTCGGTGGGTGCCGGACCGTTCTTCAAGTCCTACATCGCGAACCTGCTGCCCGGCCAGTTCGTGCAGCCGTTCATCGACGCCGCTTTCTCCGATCTCGGCCTCGATCCCAATGTGCTCAAGCCGTCCGAACTCACCGACCCGCAGATCGGCCAGCCCGGCACGCCGGCGCTGCCGGTTCCGTTCCCGCGCACGGGCCAGGGCGGCGAGCCGCACCTGAACCTGCCCGACGCCATCACCGGAACGCCGGAGGGTCAGCAGTGCGGACTGCTCGCGCTGTCGGGACCCGGGTGTTACCCGTACCGTGAGCCGCTGCCGGCACCCCCGCCCGGCGGGGCACCGCCCGGACCTCCCGCAGACGCACCGCCGGGGGTGGCCACCACGCCAGTCCCATCGGTGGTCCCGCAGGTCCAGCCGGCGCCCGGCCAGGTACCCGAGGTGACCCAGACGCTGGGCCCGCCACCCGGCCCCGTCGATAGCGCCGGGGGTGGCCAATGAACCTGTCCCGCAATTCGAAGATCGGCATCGCCGCCGTTCTGGTGCTGACGTTGCTGGCCGGCGTCGCGGTGCTGCTGCGCAGCGGGGGTCCGGCCAACCGGGTCAACGTCACCGCCTACTTCGACAACAGCAACATGGTGTTCGTCGGGGACGACGTGCGCATCCTGGGTGTGCCTGTCGGCCGGATCGAGAAGATCGAGCCGGAGGCCAAGCGCGCCAAGATCACCTTCTGGTACGACGGCAAGTACAAGGTGCCCGCCGACGTCAAGGCCGCGATCCTGTCGCCGGCGCTGGTGACGGGCCGCTCCATCCAGCTGACCCCGGTGTACTCCGGTGGCGCGGCCCTGCAGGACGGCGCGGTGATCCCGCAGGAACGCACCGTCGTCCCGATGGAGTGGAACGACATCCGCACGCAGCTCGAGCGGATCGCCGACAATCTGCAGCCCACCGAACCCGGTGGCGTCAGCACGTTGGGCTCGGCGATCAACTCCGCCGCCGACAACCTGCGCGGCCAGGGCGCCAACATCCGCGACACCCTGATCAAGGTGTCCCAGGCGTTCTCGGCGCTCGGCGACCACAGCACCGACATCTTCAGCACCGTGAAGAATCTGTCGATCCTGGTCTCCGCGCTGCAGGACAGCACCACGGTGATGCGTCAGCTGAACCAGAACCTGGCCAACGTCACGGGTCTGCTGGCCGACGATCCCGGCGAGGTGGCCGCGGCCGTCAGCGATCTCAACAACGCCGTCGGCGATGTGCAGTCGTTCGTCTCGGAGAACCGCGAGGCGCTGGGCACCACCTCGGACAAACTGGCCGGCGTCACGACAGCGCTCAACGACAGTCTCGACGACATCAAGCAATTGCTGCACGTCGCGCCGAACACGCTGCAGAACTACGTGAACATCTACCAGCCGGCCCAGGGCGCGGCCACCAGCGCGCTGGCGATCGCCAACTTCCAGAATCCGGTGTCGTTCATCTGCGGCGCCATCCAGGCGGCCTCCCGGCTCGGGGCCGAACAGTCGGCCAAGCTGTGCACCCAGTACCTCGCCCCGATCGTCAAGAACCGGCAGTACAACTTCCTGCCGATCGGGCAGAACATGGCGGTCGGCGCGCAGGCGCGACCGAACGAGGTCACCTACAGCGAGGACTGGCTGCGGCCCGATTACATCCCGCCGGCCGGCGCCAACCCGCTGGCCGCACCGGTCATGCCACCCGATCCGGCCCAGGCGCCGGCTCCCGCGCCCGCCGAAGTCGCACCGCCGGGGCCGCCCTCGCCGATGGCCGCCGAAGCGACGAACCCGCAAGAGGGCTTGCAGGGCATGATGGTTCCGGCCGGAGGCGGATCATGAACAACCGCTGGACCAGGATCCTCACCGGTGGGCTGATCGCCGCGGCGGTCACCGCGCTGCCGGCCTGCTCGGAGTGGCAGGGCCTGAACACCCTCGACCTGCCGGGTACCGAGGGCAAGGGGCCGGGCGCGTACACCATCCAGGCGCAGATGCCCGACGTCGACAACCTGGAACGCAACTCGCGCGTCCGGGTGGGCGACGTGAATGTCGGCAACGTCGTCAAGATCGAACGCCAGGGGTGGAACGCCCTGGTGACGATGCGCCTCAACGGCGATGTGCAGCTGCCCGAGAACGCCACCGCGCGCGTCGGGCAGACCAGCTTGCTGGGCTCGCTGCACATCGAGCTGGCCCCGCCGGTGGGAACCGCGCCCGAAGGTCGTCTGCACGAGGGCTCGCTGATCCCGCTGTCGTCGGGCAGCAGCTACCCGACCACCGAGCAGACGCTGGCCGCCGTCTCGCTGCTGCTCAACGGCGGCGGAGTCGGCCAGATCCAGGACATCACCAAGACGTTCGCGACGGCGTTCGATGGTCGCGAGCAGGATCTGCGGGACGTGATCCAACAGCTGGACACGTTCATCAGCTACAACAACGACCAGAAACAGGACATCATCGCGGCGACCGAGAGCCTGAACAATCTGGTTGGTCAGTTCGCGGCCCAGAAGCCGGTGGTCGACAAGGCGCTCCAGACCATTCCGGACGCGCTGACCGTGCTCAAGGACCAGCGCAACCAGCTGGCCGACGCGCTCGCCCAGCTCGGCAAGTTCAGCGCGATCGCCGCCGACTCGGCGAATCAGACGAAAGAGGCTCTGGTCCAAGAGTTTCGGGATCTTGGTCCGGTGCTGAAGTCGCTGGCCGACGCCGGCCCGGACATGACCCGCGCGCTGAGTCTGTTCCTGACGTTCCCGTGGCCCAAGGAGACGCTCGACAACTGGATGCGTGGGGATTACGGCAACCTGAGCCTGATCTTCGATCTGACCCTGAGCCGTATCGACAGCGGCCTGTTCACCGGCACCCGGTGGGAAGGTGACCTGACGGAGCTGGAGATGCAGTGGGGCCGCACCATCGGCCAGCTGCCCAGCCCGTACACGCACACCAACCCGCTGGTCGTGCCGTACCACTGGGATCAGGGGCGCTGATGAGGCATCTGCATCTGAAACGCAAGACCATCATCCAGATGGCCGTCCTCTCCGTGGTCGCCATCGTCGCCGGTGCGGTGATGGTGTTCAGCTTCATCGGATTGCCCGGCATGCTGTTCGGCATCGGGCAGTACAAGGTCACCCTGAAACTGAACGAGGCCGGCGGTCTCTATCCGCGGGCCAACGTCACCTGGCGCGGAACCGAGGTAGGTCGGGTCAAGAGCGTGAATCTGACCGACCACGGCGTCGAGGCGGACCTCGCGATGAGTTCCAAGTTCAAGATCCCCGCCGACCTGGACGCGGCCGTGCTCTCCGTCTCGGCCGTCGGCGAGCAGTACGTCGCGCTCTCGCCGCGCACCGACAACGGTCCGTACCTGTCCGACGGCGACGTGATCCCGGCCGATCGGACGTACATCCCGCCGGATGTGAACTCGGTCCTGGAAGCGACCAACCGTGGGCTGCAATCGATTCCGCACGACAACCTCAAGACGGTCATCGACGAGTCCTACACCGCGTTCGGTGGGTTGGGCCCGGAGATCTCCCGTTTCGTCAAGGGCTCGACCGCGCTGGCGACTGATGCCCGCAAGAACCTCGACCAGCTGACGGGCCTGGTCGACCAGTCCAAACCGGTGCTCGATTCGCAGGCCGACACCTCCGGGGCGATCCAGCAGTGGGCGGCACACCTGGACAGCATTACCGGCCAGTTGCAGCAGCAGGATCAGGCCGTCGCCGGCGTGATCAACAAGGGCGCCCCAGCCGCCGATGAGGTCCGCGCACTGTTCGACCGCCTGCAACCCACCCTGCCGATCGTGCTGGCGAACCTGGTGAGCCTCGGCGAGGTCGCGATCACCTACCAGCCCAACCTCGAGCAGTTGCTGGTGCTGCTGCCGCAGGGTGCGGCGGTCACGTCGGCGATCCGCCATACCCGTCAGGACTACCGCGGCGCATACCTGAGCTTCAACCTGAACCTGAACCTGCCGCCACCATGTGTCACCGGCTTCCTGCCCGCGCAGCAGAAGCGGGTGCCCTCCGACGTCGATGCTCCCGAACGGGCAGCGGGCGACCTCTACTGCCGCATTCCGCAGGACTCGACGTTCAACGTTCGCGGCGCCCGCAACATCCCGTGTGAGACCGTGCCCGGCAAACGGGCCGCGACGGTCAAGCTGTGCGAGAGCAACGAGTTCTATCAGCCGCTGAACGACGGTTACAACTGGAAGGGCGACCCCAACGCAACGCTGTCGGGGCAGGGCATCCCAGATCTCGGTCCGGATCGCCGCCGCTGAATACGATCCCAGGACCGGCACGTACGTTGGACCGGACGGCCAGGTGTACACCCAGGCCAATCTGGCGACGCGTGCTGAAGGAGAGCAAACATGGCAGACGATGCTGCTGCCCCCGAAGATGAACTGATCGAGGCAGCGGCCGAGGACGCACCCGAGAAGACCATCGACGAGGCAACGGAATCGCCCGAACCGGATACCGACAGCGACGACGTCGAGGACACCATC
>JAKIXW010000063.1:11261-16408 GCA_022708865.1 Acidobacteriota bacterium | reverse complement strand
TGTTCATCAGCGGGAGCGTCCGCTTCGGCTTCGCCCCAGGCCCCTGCCTTCAGGGCATCCAAGAACAGTCCCGCCGGCGAACTCCCGTCTTCGCGGACGGCGCAATCGACTTGGTGAAGCTGCCCCCTTACGATCATCCTCCGCTGCATCTCGACCTCACTTTAGTGAATGCTAAACTCTGGTGCAAGCCTGGTGGCCTGCTTCGGTGCGATCCAACCACTGGGGGCCGACAGGAATGAGACCGCCGCTGCGGTTGTCCATTCGGTAGTCAGGGCGAATATCCGGCTGATTCTTCGTTCTGACCACCGACTCGATGCGAGCCAGTACGCGACGGGGTCGGCCGGATCGCAGAAATCGACCAAGGAGGCGGCTCACGTCCCCTCCGTCGCACCGCATCCAATACGGTTGACCGGTGAGTACATTCGCGGCCGCCACCGGCATCGGCTCGTGGCCCGGCACGTCGGCCCGCGCGGCCGCCGAGGTCATCGTCGGCGAGCTGCACCGGATGCCGCACCTGGTCGAACTGCCCGACCGTGGCGTGGGCGCGGACATGATCGGCCGGGCCGGCGCGCTACTGGTCGACATCGCCATCGACACCGTGCCGCGCGGCTACCGCATCGCCGCCCGGCCGGGCGCGGTGTCGCGACGGGCGGCCAGCCTGCTGCGCGAGGACCTCGACGCGCTCGAAGAGGCCTGGGAGACCGCCGGACCCGGCTCCTCCGACAGGGTGGTCAAGGTGCAGGCGGCAGGCCCGGTGACGCTGGCCGCGCAGCTCGAGCTCGGCAACGGTCACCGGGCCATCACCGACGCCGGTGCGCTGCGAGACCTGACGGAGTCGCTGACCGAGGGGATGACGGTGCACGCCGCGGAGGTGGCCCGCCGACTCGGGGCCGCCGTCGTCGTGCAATTCGACGAACCAATGTTGCCGGCCGCGCTGGCCGGCCGACTCGCCGGCGTCACCAGCATGACCCCCGTCCACCCGGTGGACGAGAGCGTCGCGATCGAGCTGCTGGACCGCTGCGCGGTCGCCGGGCCGGCCGCCGTGCACTGCTGCGCCACCGATCTACCGTGGAAGGTGTTGCAGCGCAGCAGTATCCAGGCGGTGTCGGTCGACGTTTCGGTGCTCGCGCCGGCCGATCTGGACGGCATCGGCGAGTTCGTGGAGTCGGGCCGTACGGTTCTGCTCGGGGTGGTGCCCACCACGGCACCGGTCAGGACGCCCGCTGTGGAGGAAGTGGCCAGAGCCGCGGCGGCGGTCACCGATCGGCTCGGCTTTGCCCGCACGGTGCTGCGCGACCGCGTCGGCATCACACCCGCCTGTGGACTGGCCGGTGCCGCCACCGACTGGGCGAAAACGGCCGTCGGGTTGTGCCAGAAAACGGCCGACGGCTTCGCGCAGGACCCGGAAGCGATCTAACGGGAGTCCAGCTCCTCGAGCAATCGCTTGGGCGCCTGCAGCCGGAACGAGGCGTCGACGAGCTCGCGCACCTCGTCCCAATCGACTTGCGCCACTTCGAGATCCAGACCGAGCCAGCCGAACGGGCCCAGATACATCGGGAAGTAGAACCGCCGATCCTGTTCCAGCGCGCGCCGTTCGGACTCGTCGATCTTGAGCAGCACCGAGTACGGATAACGCACCATCTCACCGCTTGCCTGCCCGACTTTCGACGAGCCACCGTACACGGCGAACATCTTCGGCGCGTTGAACGTCGGACGGCCGTGGGAGATCTTCTCGACGGCCTCGGGCAGCGCCAATGCGATCCGGCGCAGCTCCGCCAGGCCCATGTCGTCGTCTCCGAACATGATCGGATGCGGCATGGGTCCAGGTTAGTCGGACCGCTTCGCTAACCTGCCAGGGTGAGCTCAGAACTGGCCGCCGACTCCGCGGAATCCGACCTGCGACGGCAGTGGCAGGAACTCGCCGACGAGGTTCGCGACCACCAGTTCCGCTACTACGTGCGCGACGCCCCGACCATCACCGACGCCGACTTCGACACCATGCTGCGCCGGCTGCAGGCGCTCGAGGACGAGCATCCCGAGCTGCGCACCCCGGACTCGCCGACCCAGTTGGTGGGCGGGGCGGGGTTCGCCACCGAGTTCGCGCCGGCCGAGCATCTGGACCGGATGTTGTCCCTGGACAACGTCTTCAACGCCGACGAGCTGGCGGCCTGGACCGCCCGGGTGGCCGCGGAGATCGGTACCGACGAGCATTTCCTGTGCGAACTCAAGATCGACGGTGTCGCACTGGCACTGGTGTATCGCGACGGTCGCCTCGAGCGGGCGGCCACCCGCGGCGACGGCCGCACCGGCGAGGACGTCACGCTCAACGCCCGGACCATCACCGACATCCCGGAACGGCTCACCGGCACCGACGAGTACCCGGTGCCCGCGGTGCTCGAAGTGCGCGGTGAGGTGTTCTTCCGGCTCGCCGACTTCGAAGCGCTCAACGCCAGCCTGGTCGCCGACGGCAAGCCGCCGTTCGCCAACCCGCGCAACAGCGCCGCTGGCTCGCTGCGGCAGAAGAACCCGGCCGTCACCGCCCGGCGCAACCTGCACATGATCTGCCACGGCCTCGGCCACGCCGAGGGATTCAGCCCGGCCAGCCTGCACGACGCCTACCTGGCGCTGAAGGCGTGGGGATTGCCGGTGTCCGAACACACGGCGCGGGTGCAGGGCCTGGCTGCGGTGGAGGAGCGCATCGCCTACTGGGGGGAGCATCGGCACGACGTCGAGCACGAGATCGACGGTGTGGTGGTCAAGGTCGACGAGTTCGCGCTGCAGCGCCGCCTGGGCGCAACATCCCGCGCACCGCGCTGGGCGATTGCCTACAAGTACCCGCCGGAGGAGGCGCAGACCAGGCTGCTCGACATCCGCGTGAACGTCGGGCGCACCGGGCGCGTGACGCCGTTCGCCTACATGGAGCCGGTGAAGGTGGCCGGGTCGACGGTCGGGCTGGCGACCCTGCACAACGCCTCGGAGGTAAAACGCAAGGGCGTCCTGATCGGCGACACCGTGGTGATCCGCAAGGCCGGCGACGTCATCCCCGAGGTGCTCGGCCCCGTGGCCGATCTGCGTGACGGCACCGAGCGCGAATTCGTCATGCCCACAACATGTCCCGAGTGCGGCAGCCCGCTGGCCCCCGCCAAGGAGGGTGACGCCGACATCCGCTGCCCGAACTCGCGGTCGTGTCCGGCGCAACTGCGGGAGCGGGTTTTCCACATGTCGGGCCGCGGTGCGTTCGACATCGAGGGGCTGGGCTACGAGGCTGCGGTCGCGCTGCTGCAGGCCGAGGTGATCGCCGACGAGGGCGACCTGTTCACGCTGGGCGCCGACGACCTGCTGCGCACCGAGCTGTTCACCACCAAGGCCGGCGAATTGTCGGCGAACGGAAAACGCTTGCTGGCCAACCTCGGCAAGGCCAAGGAGCAGCCGTTGTGGCGGGTGCTGGTCGCGTTGTCGATCCGCCACGTGGGGCCGACGGCCGCCCGCGCGCTGGCCAGCGAATTCGGCAGCCTCGACGCCATCGAATCCGCGTCCGAGGACCAGCTGGCGGCGGTCGAGGGTGTCGGTCCCACCATTGCGGCGGCGGTCACGGAGTGGTTCACCGTGGACTGGCATCGGGCGATCGTCGACAAGTGGCGTGCGGCCGGCGTCCGGATGGCCGACGAACGCGACGCGACCGTCGAGCGGACGCTGGAGGGGCTGACCATCGTCGTCACGGGTTCGCTGGCGGGGTTCTCTCGGGACGGGGCCAAGGAGGCGATCATCACCCGCGGCGGCAAGGCCGCCGGGTCGGTGTCGAAGAAGACCGACTACGTGGTGGCCGGTGATGCGCCGGGCTCCAAGTACGACAAGGCAATCGAGTTGGGCGTGGCGGTGCTCGACGAGGATGGTTTCGTCCGGCTGCTGCACGACGGCCCCGACACCGAGAACACCCCGTGAAGCCGAACCCGCTGGAACGGATGGTTCCGTTCCAGCGGGTGCCGGTTCACCTTCGTCGGTGGCGGGCTACTTCCTCGAGCAGTTGGGGCACTGCGAGTCGCCGCGTTCGCCGGTGAAATACGCACCGCAACCGGAACACCGCACCTGCACCTTTTCGACCATGGTTTACCTCCGTGTTCGTGGGACGTCTGGTCCCCAGAGATTACTCCGCAGTTCGCTCGATCAGCGCAGGATCGTGGCCACGATTCCCGCCAGGTAACCCAGGCGGGCCACCTCCGATGGCCGGAAATCGGGCCCGCCGGGCCGTCCGAGCACCACCGCCGTGTGCGCATCGCCCAGTGGCGCGGCGGCCAGGGTGGTGTCCATGTCTCGCCAGATTTGCGGATTCCAGTCGGCGGTGCCGTCGAGTGCCTGGGCGTGGTCGATCGGCAGCCACGGGGCTGTCTCGGCGTGGGTCTCGGGCGCACTCGAGCTGCCGGCCACGCGGCGCAGCCCGGCCTCGGTCAGCTCGACCACGGTGCACCAGCCGACCCGCAACACCCGCGGTGCCTCGTCGACCAGGACCTGTAGCCTGCCGGCGCGGCCCGCGGCGCCGGCGACGTGGTCGATGAGCTCGAGTTCGCGGTGCGCCTCGAGCAGACCGGTGTGCGGCCGGATCGAGTCGACGTAAAGGCCGGCGATGTTCTCGGCCGCGGTGATCAGCATGTCGGGCATCGCTCCCGGCGGCAGCTCGACCACCAGGTCGTCGATCGCGTAGCCGGCTGCGCGCTCGACGACGTCGAGGGACAGGATGTCGGCACCCACCGATCCGAGCGCCACGGCCAGGGAGCCGAGGCTGCCGGGCCGGTCATCCAGTCGGACACGCAGGAGATACGAGGGCACGGCCAACACTCTGGCACAGGGTCCGGCGGTCGGCATTTCCGGTAGCGGCGGCCCACGCCGATCGCGAGCGCGCATCCAGGTACGGAATTGCGGCCGAAATGTGTACGACACTGAGCGCTCGGCGAGGGGAATCAGCGACACCACTAGGCTCCTACGCGTGTCGCAAATCTCCCGAGACGACGTGGCCCATCTGGCCCGCCTGGCGCGTCTGGCGCTGACCGATGAGGAGCTCGACAGCTTCTCCGGTCAGCTCGACGCGATCCTGGAGCACGTCAGCCGAATCCAGTCCGTCGACGTCACCGGTGTGGAGGCCACCGACAATC
>JAKIXW010000063.1:0-11245 GCA_022708865.1 Acidobacteriota bacterium | reverse complement strand
GACCCAGGATGCGGCGCTGGCCGAGGCGCCGCGCGCCGAGCAGGGCCGCTTCGCCGTTCCGCAGATCCTGGGGGAGAGCCAGTGAGTGACCTGATCCGGCTCTCTGCCGCAGAGCTGGCGGCCAAGATCGCCGCCAAGGCGGTGTCCTCCACCGAGATCACCCAAGCCTGCCTGGACCAGATCGACCGGACCGACAGCGAGTACCACGCATTCCTGCACGTGGCCGCCGACCAGGCGCTGGCGGCCGCGGCCGACGTCGACGCCATGGTGGCCGCGGGCGACGAGCTGCCGTCGCCCCTGGCGCGCGTGCCCAGGCTGCCGCGGTCGACGCGCGGCTGGACGCGGGGGAGGAGCTGGGCCCGCTGGCCGGCGTCCCCATCGCCGTCAAGGACCTGTTCTGCCAGGCCGGGGTGCCCACCACGGCTGCCTCGAAGATCCTCGAGGGCTGGACCTCGCCGTACGACGCGACGGTGACCGCGCGAATCCGCCGCGCCGGCATCCCCATTCTGGGCAAGACGAACATGGACGAGTTCGCCATGGGCAGCTCGACCGAGAACTCGGCGTACGGCCCGACCCGCAATCCATGGGACACCGAGCGGGTGCCGGGCGGCTCCGGTGGCGGCAGTGCCGCCGCGCTGGCCGCGTTCCAGGCGCCGCTGGCGATCGGCTCCGACACCGGCGGCTCGATCCGCCAGCCTGCCGCCCTGACCGCCACGGTCGGCGTCAAGCCGACCTACGGAACGGTAAGCCGCTACGGGCTGGTCGCCTGCGCCTCGTCACTGGACCAGGGCGGTCCGTGCGCGCGCACCGTGCTGGACACCGCGCTGCTGCACGAGGTCATCGCCGGCCACGATCCCCGCGACGCCACCTCGATCAATGTGCCCGTCCCGGATGTCGTCGCGGCCGCGCGCGCCGGTGCCACCGGGGACCTGCGTGGCGTGAAAGTCGGTGTGGTGGCCCAGTTGCACCGCGGCGAGGGCTATCAGCCCGGCGTGCTGGAGTCGTTCCATGCCGCCGTCGAGCAGCTGCGCGCGCTCGGCGCGACGGTCACCGAGGTGGACTGCCCGCACATCGATCACTCGATGGCGGCCTACTACCTCATCCTGCCCTCGGAGGTGTCGAGCAACCTCGCGCGCTTCGACGCCATGCGATACGGACTGCGCGTCGGCGATGACGGCACCCACAGCGCCGAGGAGGTCATGGCCCTGACCCGCGCCGCCGGCTTCGGCCCAGAAGTCAAGCGGCGCATCATGATCGGCACCTACGCGCTGTCGGCCGGCTATTACGACGCGTACTACAACCAGGCCCAGAAGGTGCGCACGCTGATCGCCGACGACCTGGACAAGGCCTACGAATCGGTCGACGTGCTGGTCAGCCCGGCCACGCCCACCACCGCATTCCGGTTGGGGGAGAAGGTCGACGATCCGCTGGCGATGTACCTGTTCGACCTGTGCACCCTGCCGCTCAACCTGGCCGGGCACTGCGGCATCTCGGTGCCGTCGGGGCTCGCACCGGACGACAAGTTGCCGGTCGGTCTGCAGATCATGGCGCCGGCCCTGGCCGACGACCGCGTCTACCGCGTGGGTGCGGCCTACGAAACTGCGCGAGGACCACTCCCCACCGCGATCTGATGGGGTTGGATGACCCCATGCGGATCGGAGTTCTCACCGGTGGCGGCGATTGTCCGGGCCTCAATGCCGTCATCCGGGCCGTGGTTCGGACCTGCGAAGTGCGGTACGGCTCGACCGTGGTCGGGTTCGAGGATGGCTGGCGCGGGTTGCTGGAGAACCGCCGCGTGCAGCTGGTCAACGACGACCGCAACGACCGGTTGCTGGCCAAGGGCGGCACGATGCTGGGCACCGCGCGGGTCAACCCGGACAAGCTGCGCGCCGGGCTCGAACAGATCAAACAGAACCTGGACGACAACGGGATCGACTGCTTGATCCCGATCGGCGGGGAAGGCACGCTGACCGCGGGCAAGTGGCTCTCCGACGAGGGCGTCCCGGTCGTCGGCGTGCCCAAGACGATCGACAACGACATCGACCAGACCGACGTCACGTTCGGCCACGACACCGCGGTGATGATCGCCACCGAGGCCATCGACCGCTTGCACAGCACCGCCGAATCGCACGAACGGGTGATGCTCGTCGAAGTGATGGGCCGGCATGCGGGCTGGATCGCGCTGAACTCCGGGCTGGCCGCCGGCGCGCACATGACCCTGATCCCCGAGCAGCCCTTCGACGTCGAAGAGGTCTGCCGCCTGGTCAAAAAGCGCTTCCAGCATGGCAATTCGAGTTTCATCTGCGTCGTGGCCGAGGGTGCCAAGCCCGCCGAGGGGTCCATGCAGCTACGCCAGGGCGGCACCGACGAATTCGGTCACGAACGGTTCACCGGTGTCGCGCAGCAGCTGGCCATCGAGGTGGAGCAGCGGACCAAGAAGGACGTTCGGGTCACCGTGCTGGGGCATGTCCAGCGCGGCGGCACACCGACCGCCTATGACCGGGTGCTGGCCACCCGGTTCGGCGTCAATGCCGCCGACGCCGCGCACGCCGGTGAGTTCGGCATGATGGTCAGCCTGCGTGGCGAGGCGATCGGGCGGGTCCCGCTGGCCGATGCGGTCGCCCACCTCAAGCTGGTTCCGCAGTGGCGGTACGACGACGCCGCGGAGTTCTTCGGCTGACGAGCGCGCTCACGCAACATGGTCGACGTAGGGCGCCGCAACCAGCGGCACCGACGTGTCGCCGAGTACGACCACCGCGTCGGCGCGCTCGCCCATCCCGAGCAGCACCGAGTCGACCCGGACTGGCTGCACCGGAAAACCGTCGGTGTGTGTGACGGTCATCGGTATCCCCGGCAGCCCGAGCCGGGACGCCGTATCGCGCCGCCAGCATCGTGCCGGCTCCCAGGAGGCCGGCCGGGCCGCCCCGCAGGAAGGTGCGCCGGTCCAGCGCCATCCGACGATTCACGCACGAATAAGATCGGTTTCATGACGATTTCGCCGGCTGGTGCCGATCTGCTCGACTACGACGACGTCATCGCCGCCTACGACCCGGTCCTGGGGCTCGAGGTGCACGTCGAGTTGTCCACCGCCACCAAGATGTTCTGCGGCTGCGCCACCACGTTCGGCGCCGAACCCAACACCCAGGTGTGCCCCGTCTGTCTCGGCATGCCGGGCGCGCTGCCGGTGGTCAACGCCGCCGCGGTGGAGTCGGCGATCCGGATCGGCCTGGCGCTGAACTGCGAGATCGTCGACTGGTGCCGGTTCGCCCGGAAGAACTACTTCTACCCGGACATGCCGAAGAACTACCAGATCAGCCAATATGACGAGCCGATCGCGATCAACGGCTACCTCGACGTCCCGCTCGAGGACGGCAGCACCTGGCGGGTGGAGATCGAACGCGCCCACATGGAGGAGGACACCGGCAAGTCGCTGCACATCGGCAGCGACACCGGCCGGATCGCCGGTGCTACCGAGTCGCTGCTGGACTACAACCGGGCCGGTGTGCCCCTGATCGAGATCGTCACCAAGCCGATCGTCGGGACCGGCGAGAACGCGCCGCAGATCGCGCGCGCGTACGTCACCGCGTTGCGGGAAGTGTTGCGCGGCCTGGATGTCTCCGATGTCCGGATGGATCAGGGCTCGATGCGCTGCGATTCCAATGTCTCCCTGATGCCTAAGGGCGCAACGGAATTCGGGACGAGGACCGAGACCAAGAACGTCAACTCGCTCAAGAGCGTCGAGGTGGCGGTGCGTTACGAGATGCGCCGCCAGGCGGCCCTACTGCAGGTCGGCGGATCCATCACCCAGGAGACCCGGCATTTCCACGAGGACGGATACACCTCGCCCGGTCGCGCCAAGGAAACGGCCGAGGACTACAGGTACTTCCCGGAGCCCGACCTCGAACCGGTGGCGCCGTCGCGCGAACTCGTCGAGCAGTTGCGCGGAACCATTCCGGAATTACCGTGGTTGGCGCGCAAGCGAATTCAGGACGACTGGGGTGTTTCCGACGAGGTGATGCGCGACCTGGTCAACGCCGGTGCGGTGGAGCTGGTGGCCGCCACCGTGGCCGAGGGTGCCTCCAGCGAGGCCGCCCGTGCGTGGTGGGGCAACTTCCTGGTGCAGAAGGCCAATGAGGCTCGGTATCCGGTGTCCGAATTGCCCATCACCCCGGCCCAGGTGGCCGCCGTGGTGAAACTCGTTGACGACGGCAAACTTTCGAACAAGCTGGCCCGTCAGGTGATCGAGGGTGTGCTGGCCGGTGAGGGCGAGCCCGAGGCCGTGATGACCGCCCGCGGGCTGGCCGTGGTGCGCGACGACTCGCTGATCCAGTCCGCGGTGGACGAGGCCCTGGCCGCCAATCCTGATGTGGCCGAGAAGATCAGGGCTGGCAAAGTACAAGCGGCAGGCGCGATCGTCGGCGCGGTGATGAAGGCCACCAAGGGTCAGGCGGACGCGGCGCGGGTGCGCGAACTGGTGTTGGCGGCCTGCGGGGTCGGCTGAACTTGCTACGCGGGCGCGACGGGTAACCGGCTCGGGCTACGCCCGAGAACCTGGCGCCAGGGGATGTCGCCCTGCGTGGTGAACATGAGCCGGCTGTACCAGGCCCGCAGTGACCCGCGGTCGATCCCCATCAGATCGAATAACGTCAGCCCGACCCCTACGACCCGTTGATCACGGGCGAGCGCTTCAACATCGTGCTGTCGCAGAACCACCGTGGCACCGCTGAGCTCATCGACGGCCAGCGGGCTGTGGCGGGCAGCTTCCGCGAGCATCGCATGCATGCCCTGGTTATAGGTTCCGGTCATGTCGACCGTCGGCAATGGCGTCATGATTCCCCCGCAATCCCGATGTGGGGAAAATGCTCCGCCTCGATCACCGGCGACGCAAGCCTCGGATTCTGGCTAGCTCAAATCGGCGTCGCTGCGCGGGAATCCGCCCTGCGGGAACAACGGGAACACGACGTCGTCGAGTTTGTCGGGATCGCCGGCGGTGCGGTTGACCGTGCCGCCCCAGACGTTGCCGTCGGGGGACACCGCCAGCGCCCACGCGTGCCCGTGCTGGTCCTGGCGGACCACCTCCGGCTCACCGGTGACCGCGCCCGTGTCGGGTGCCAGCTTCACCGCGACGGTCTGCTTGGTGTTGACCAGGTTCACCAGCACACTGCCCTCGACGGCGGCGCACCCCGCCACACCGGGCTTGTCCGGCCACGTCCACACCGTCGAGGTCTTGGAGTCCTTGGTGATCCGCTGCAGACGGTCCCCGGTGGGGCCGCGGTCGGTGACGTACAGCGATCCGTCGCCGGGATCGATGCACATCGCACCGCCCCCGCCCAGACCGGTCAGTGCGGTGGTCAGCGGCGCCTGGCCGACGGTGGTGGGCTGCTCGATCCGGAGCAGCTTGCCCGCCAGTGACGCCGGGTCGGCGGCCGCGCCCGGATTGCCGGCGTCGCCGGTCTGGACCATCAGGGTGGTCGGGCTGGTGAAGATCAGCGCGCCGGCGTTGCCCGACGCGCCCTTCGGGATGCCGGTCAGGATGTCCTTGGGCACGTCGCCGTCGGCGATGCGGACCACCCGGTTGTCGGTGGGCGTGCTGATGTAGGCGTACATCAACCGGTCCTGCTGATAGGTCGGTGACTTCACGATGTCGAGCAGCCCCCCGTCGCCCGAGCCGTCGACGGGGATGACCAGCCGGGTCTTCGGCTCGGCGTTGACCGACACCTCCTTGACGGCTCCGGTGATGCGCTCGGCGACCAGGGCGGTCTTGCCGTCCCCGCCCATGATCAGTCCGCTGGTGCTCTCCAGGCAGCCCTGCATGACGCCGGGGGCCGGGCACGCCTTGGGGAAGGGGTTCGCAGGCAACGGCGGGGGTGGGGGCGGAGTGGATGTCGGAGGCGCGCCGCGTTCCGGTTCGGTGGTGAACGGTTGGGACTGTGCGTCGTCGAACCGGGCGCAACCCGTCAGCGATCCGGACAGCGTGACAACCAGCCCGGCGGTCAGCGCGACCAGCACGCCGCGGACGGGCGGGGACATCAGCATGCAGCCAGGTTACGGATTGCGATTATTGCCCGGCAAAAGGGCCGCTCAAATCCCCGATTCCCAGGAATTTCGTCCTACCCTGGCTGTCGTGACGAGCGCTTCGAATGATCCCAGCTGGCAGCGGCCGGCCTCGGCCAGCCTGGTCGACCCGGAGGACGATCTGCCGTCGGCCACGTACGGGGGCGACTTCGAGACCACGAAGATTCCTAACTACGCCACTCCGGCGGGGGACGCGTACAGCGCGAGCACGCCGGAGCCCGTCAATTCCTATGCTGCCAACCCCTACGCTTCCGACAACGCCTCGGGCCTGGGCGTCCTGAACGACCCCGAGCCGTTGCCGTACGTGCAGCCGCAGGCCGCGCGGTCGGCGTCCGTCGGGCCGGAGGAGATCGAACCCGACGACGGCCGGTCGCCGACCACCGATCGCCGCGGCACCCAGGATCTGGGCCTGCTGGTGTTGCGGGTGGGTTTCGGCGCGCTGCTGATCGTGCACGGTCTCCAGAAGGTGTTCGGCTGGTGGGGTGGCGCCGGGATGGGTGGCTTCGGCGACGGGCTGGCCGACCTGGGCTACCAGCACGCGAACATCCTGCCGTACGTGGCAGCCGGCACGGAGATCGCCGCGGGTGTGCTGCTGGTGCTGGGACTGTTCACTCCGCTGGCGGCCGCAGCCGCGCTGGCGTACCTGATCAACGGACTGATTGCCGGGATCGCGACGCAGTCGAACCCGCGTCAGTTCGCGTTCTTCCTGCCGAATGGCCATGAGTTCGAGCTGACGCTGATCGTGGTGGCGATCACGATCATCCTGGTCGGTCCGGGCCGGTACGGGTTCGACGCCGGCCGGGGCTGGGCGCGGCGGCCGTTCATCGGCTCGTTCCTGGCGCTGCTGCTCGGCATCGGCGGCGGTATTGCGGTGTGGGTGCTGCTCAACGGCGGAAACCCGCTGGGCTGACGACGCTGCGACCGCGAGCGCTCAGCCAGGTACAGTTTCCGGCCGGCTATCTGTACCTGGGTGTGCGCTCGCGCGAGAATCAGTCGTACGGGTTGGGCACCCGCCCGCCACTGGCCTCGGTCAGCAGCGGCAGTGTCGAGAAGGTCACCGCGGGCAGCGGCACGTCGGCGCCGCTCTTCAGGTGCGCACGCGCCCAGGACGATCTCACGAACCGCAGGCCTTCGATGTCCTCCCAGCGCATCGTCGTGCTGCCCAGCAGGGTTCGGGCGGTGACGGAGTCGCGGTCGGCGACGGTGCGCGTGCGAATGATGAAGACCGACATCGCCACCGGGATCAACAGCAGCAGCGCGGCCCACGGTGAGATCACCAGGAATACCAGCAGACTCAGTGCGAAGAACCCGACGGCGACGTGCGCCATCGGCGAAATGTTGATCACTACACGGTCGGTTGCGATATCGGCGGACACGCCCTGCATCATAGGAGTGGCCCGCAATTTGACCTTTGACCTGTGCGGAGACTAGCGTCGTCGGTCATGCGGACCATGCTCGTAGTACTTTGCCGGCGCGTTGGTGCGTGACCTGGCAAGCTTCCAGCTACCAGCACCCCGACGCGCAACCCTCGTGCAGCCCAAGCTGACGGGGGTTTTTTGTTGCCCACAGCGATGAATCCCAGACTCAGAACCCGAAGGAACAGACCGTGAGCGCACCGACAACGCGACCACCGGAACCGACCACCGCACCCAAACCGACCAACGGTGTTCCCAGCCAGGCCCCCAACCGGGTGCCCCCGCAGCAGATGACCGGCGCCCAGTCGGTGGTCCGCTCCCTCGAGGAGATGGGCGTCGACACCATCTTCGGCATCCCGGGCGGCGCCGTCCTGCCCGTCTACGACCCATTGTTCGACTCGACCAAACTGCGCCACGTGCTGGTACGCCACGAGCAGGGCGCCGGTCACGCCGCCAGCGGCTACGCGCACGCCACCGGCCGTGTCGGCGTCATGATGGCCACTTCCGGGCCGGGCGCCACCAACCTGGTGACCCCGCTGGCCGACGCGCAGATGGATTCGATCCCCGTCGTCGCCATCACCGGCCAGGTGGGCCGCAGCCTGATCGGCACGGACGCCTTCCAGGAGGCCGACATCTCGGGCATCACCATGCCGATCACCAAGCACAACTTCCTGGTTCGCAATGGCGATGAGATCCCGCAGGTGATCGCCGAGGCATTCCACATCGCCGCCTCGGGCCGGCCCGGCGCAGTGCTCGTCGACATCCCGAAGGACGTGCTGCAGGGCACGTGCACGTTCAGCTGGCCCCCGGAGATGGATCTGCCCGGCTACAAGCCGAACACCAAACCGCACAGCCGCCAGATCAAGGAGGCCGCGAAACTGATCAAGGCCGCGCGCAAACCGGTGCTCTATGTCGGCGGCGGCGTGATCCGCGGCGAGGCTACCGAGGAGCTGCTGGTTCTGGCCGAGTTGACCGGCATCCCGGTGGTGACCACGCTGATGGCGCGCGGCGCCTTCCCCGACAGCCATCCGCAGCACCTGGGCATGCCCGGGATGCACGGCACCGTCGCGGCTGTGGCCGCGCTGCAGCGCAGCGATCTGCTGATCGCGCTGGGCACCCGGTTCGACGACCGCGTCACGGGTCAGCTGTCGTCATTCGCGCCGGATGCCAAGGTGATTCACGCCGACATCGACCCCGCGGAGATCGGCAAGAACCGCAACGCGGACGTCCCGATCGTGGGTGACGTCAAGGCCGTCATCGTCGATCTGATCGCGGCGCTGCGCCGCGACGACGTGCCCGGCAACCTGAAGCTGGACAGCTGGTGGGAGTATTTATCCGCCCTGCGCTCTACGTATCCGCTGAGCTACGGCCCCCAGAGCGACGGCAGCATGTCCCCGGAACTGGTCATCGAGAAGCTGGGCGAGATGGCCGGTCCGGACGCGATCTACGTCGCGGGGGTGGGGCAGCACCAGATGTGGGCCGCGCAGTTCATCAAGTACGAGAAGCCGCGCACGTGGCTGAACTCCGGCGGGCTGGGCACCATGGGCTACGCCATCCCGGCGGCCATGGGCGCCAAGATGGCCCGCCCGGACGCCGAGGTGTGGGCCATCGACGGCGACGGCTGCTTCCAGATGACCAACCAGGAGCTGGCCACCTGCGCCATCGAGGGTGTGCCGATCAAGGTGGCATTGATCAACAACGGCAACCTCGGCATGGTTCGGCAGTGGCAGACGTTGTTCTACGAAAAGCGGTACAGCCAAACCGATCTGGCCACCCACAGCCAGCGCATCCCGGACTTCGTCATGCTGGCCGAGGCCATGGGCTGCGTCGGGCTGCGGTGCGAGCGTGAGGAGGACGTCGAGGACGTCATCCGGCGGGCGCGGGAGATCAACGACCGACCGGTGGTCATCGACTTCATCGTCGGCGCCGACGCCCAGGTGTGGCCGATGGTGGCGGCGGGCACCAGCAACGACGAGATCATGGCCGCGCGCGACATCCGCCCGCTGTTCGACAACGAAGATCAGGTCTAGAGATGACGGTCACCACACACACCCTGTCGGTTCTGGTCGAGGACAAGCCGGGTGTCCTGGCGCGCGTCGCGGCGCTGTTCTCGCGGCGCGGATTCAACATCGAGTCGCTGGCCGTCGGTGCCACCGAGGCCAAGAACATGTCGCGCATGACGATCGTCGTGTCGGTCGAGGACTTCCCGCTCGAACAGATCACCAAGCAGCTGAACAAGCTGATCAACGTGATCAAGATCGTCGAGCAGGACGACGAGAACTCGGTCTCCCGCGAGCTCGCACTGATCAAGGTGCGCGCTGATGCGGGCACTCGCAGTCAGGTGATCGAGGCGGTGAACCTGTTCCGCGCCAAGGTTGTTGACGTCTCCACCGAGTCGCTGACCATCGAGGCGACCGGAACGCAGGAGAAGATCGGGGCGCTGCTGCGCGTCCTCGAGTCCTACGGTATTCGTGAGATCGTGCAGTCGGGGGTCGTGTCGCTGGCACGCGGGCCGCGGGGCATCGGGACCACGAGGTGATCCCGATGAGCCAGCGGTCCGACATGGACCGGCGTCCGCGGGGCATCGGGACCACCAAATAACGACACCCAAGATGCTGACTGTGTGGGCTACGTACATGTGACAGCCATTTCCGTCCATGACCCCCACGGTCGGCGCCAAACGAGAGAGATAAGGAAAAGGCAAGTGGCAGTTGAGATGTTCTACGACGACGACGCAGACCTGTCGATCATCGCCGGTCGCAAGGTCGGCGTCATCGGCTACGGCAGCCAGGGGCACGCGCATGCGCTCTCGCTGCGCGACTCCGGCGTCGACGTGAAAGTCGGTCTGCGCGAAGGCTCCAAGTCCCGCGACAAGGTCGAGGAGCAGGGCCTGGCCGTCGACACCCCCGAAGAAGTTGCCAAGTGGGCCGACGTGATCATGCTGCTGGCACCGGACACCGCCCAGGCCGAGATCTTCAAGAACGACATCGAGCCGCACCTCGAGGACGGCAACGCGCTGTTCTTCGGCCATGGCCTGAACATCCACTTCGGCCTGATCAAGCCGCCGACCAACGTCACCGTCGGCATGGTCGCCCCGAAGGGCCCCGGTCACCTGGTCCGCCGCCAGTTCGTCGACGGCAAGGGTGTGCCCTGTCTGATCGCCGTGGACCAGGACCCCAAGGGTGAGGGCCAGGCGCTGGCGCTGTCGTACGCCAAGGGCATCGGCGGCACCCGCGCGGGCGTCATCAAGACCGACTTCAAGGAAGAGACCGAGACCGACCTGTTCGGTGAGCAGGCCGTGTTGTGCGGTGGCACCGAGGAATTGGTCAAGACCGGCTTCGAGGTCATGGTCGAAGCCGGCTATGCGCCGGAGATGGCCTACTTCGAGGTGCTGCACGAGCTCAAGCTGATCGTCGACCTGATGTACGAGGGCGGCATCGCGCGGATGAACTACTCGGTGTCCGACACCGCGGAGTTCGGTGGGTACCTCAGCGGTCCGCGCGTCATCGACGCCGACACCAAGGAGCGGATGCGCGCCATCCTCAAGGACATCCAGGATGGCACCTTCGTCAAGCGCCTGGTGGCCAACGTCGAGGGCGGCAACAAGGAACTCGAGGGGCTGCGCAAGCAGAACGCCGAGCACCCGATCGAGGTGACCGGCAAGAAGCTGCGCGACCTGATGAGCTGGGTGGACCGGCCGATCACCGAAACCGCTTAGTTTTCAACCGCTTTCGGCGCGGCTGGTCCCATTCGCG
>JAKIXW010000062.1:14716-16499 GCA_022708865.1 Acidobacteriota bacterium | reverse complement strand
CGAGCTTGGCGAAGATCGAGTTGATGTGCTTCTCGACCGCCCGTTGGGACAGCACCAGCCGCTGGGCCACCGTGCGGTTGCTGAAGCCGGTGGCCAGTTCGGCCAGGACCTCACGTTCGCGCGGACTGAGCCGGCTGATGGTCGCGGCCGAACGCGGCTGCGCCAGCAGGGCCTCGACCACCAGCGGGTCCAGGATGGTCCCGCCGCCGGCCACCTGGTGCACCGCGTCGCTCAGCTCGTCGAAGTGCGCCACCCGGTCCTTGAGCAGATAGCCGCGACCCGCAGTGCCGTCCTCGAGCAACCCTGCCGCGTACCCGGGGTCGGCGAAGTTCGACAACACGATCACGCCGACGTCCGGATGGGCGGTACGCAACCAGCGGGCCAGCCGGATGCCCTCGTCGGTGGATGTCGGCGGCATGCGAATGTCGGTCAGCAGGACCGCCGGGCGCAGCTGCGTCACCAGATCGAGCGCCGAGTCGTAGTCCGCGGCGACGCCGACGACCCGGATACCATCGGTCGACAGCGCCCGCGAGACGCTGTCGCGCACCAGCAACGAATCCTCGGCGATGATCACCGAGATCTCATCGGTCACGTCGGCCCCCATTCCTGGATTATTCCCTTCCAGGGCGCACCGCCGTGAGCGTGCGCAGAAGTTTGCTTCCCAGCGGCGTGTCGGCTGATAGTCCTGGCTGCGACCTAGGTCGTGAAGGCGAAAATGTGCACGTACACCCCTTCTGCGCGGACATCCTCGAAGATCTCGCGGGTCACGGCGCCGTGCTCGGGGGCGTCGATCCGATCCTGCGCGTAGCGCAGCGACGTCGCCGTTGACATTGGCGGGCCGGCGTTCGCTGCGATCTGCTTGCCGTAGTCGCTGGGGTTCAGCGGTTCGGTGAAGTGCGATTCTTGGAGCAACTGCCGGACCTGGTCCGGCTGCATGTGGACCGTCATCTGGTAGCGCATGTCGATACCGCGGTCGACGGTGGTAGCAAGCACCTGCGCACCTGGCGGGATCAGGATGCGGCCGAACGCCTCGGCGTCGGTCTGATCGGCCAGGTTCAATTGAGAGGTCACATGCACCTGGGGCGGGCCGCCGGGGGTGGTGGGCGGACTGACGGTTACCAGGCCACCAGCTGACAGGTCGACGCCGCCGACGGCCCGGAACCAGTCGGGATATTTGTCCGGCGGCAGGTAGTAGCCCTTCCAGTCGGTGCGGAACGGTATGGGCTCGTTGTAGCGCTGATTGGACTGAACCTGGGCGACGATCCGATCGACCTCGGGCTGGATCAGGATCTGATCGGCGAACGACTGCATTTCTGGCATGTTCGACAGCATGCCGTCGAGGTCGACCTGCTGACGACCGCCGGTGTTGTCCAAAGATACCGTTGCATCATCTGCGCGGCGTGCGGCCACTTAAGTGCGATGACCGGCAATCCCTCTTCGATGGCCGCCTTGAATGCCAGGTCGTCACCGCGGGCGTACCACGGCTGCGAACCCCACTCGCCAATTGCTCGAGACCGGCCAGGTCTACGTCGAGCTCAGGGCGCATGTCGTCCATGATGGCGGTTGCGGCGGTGCCTCCACAATTCACCCGTTGCGCGGGAGTCGGCAGCAGCAACTGGCAGAAATCACGCGCCGTGCAGTGACGACCTGGCGCATGCTGGCCGCACAACTAGATCGGGGTCAAACCGTGCTTGCGCTGTACACGGCTGATCTGCTTGTCCCGCAACAGCTTCAGCGACCTGCGCAGCAGCAGCCGAGTCTGGTGCGGCTCGATGACCCCGTC
>JAKIXW010000062.1:0-14706 GCA_022708865.1 Acidobacteriota bacterium | reverse complement strand
TAGCCGCGCTCGGCAGCGATCCACGGCACCGCCATGCCGGCGTTGTAGCCCTCGATGAATTCCTTGCGGATCTGCTGCACCTCGGGCGCGGTCGGATCCGGGAACCGCTTCACCAGCAACTGCGCGGCGCCCTCGGCACCGATCACCGCGATGCGCGCGGTGGGCCAGGCGAAGTTCAGGTCGGCGGTCAGCTGCTTGGAGCCCATCACCGCGTACGCGCCGCCATAGGACTTGCGGATGGTGATCGTCACCTTGGGCACGGTGGCCTCGACGACGGCGTTGAGGAACCGGCCGCCGCGTTTGATGATGCCGCCCTTCTCCTGCTCGACGCCGGGCATGAAGCCGGGGGTGTCCACCACGAAAACCAGTGGCGTGTTGAAGGAGTCGCAGAACCGGACGAACCGGGCGGCCTTGTCGGAGGCCTCGTTGTCGATGGCGCCGGACATGTGCATCGGCTGGTTGGCGACCACGCCCACCGGGCGTCCGTCGACCCGGGCGAACGCGGTGATGATGGCCGGGCCGGCCTGCTGGGCCACTTCGAGGACGTCGCCATCGTCGAACATCCGCAGCAGGATCTCGTGCATGTCGTAGGCCATGTTGTCCGAGTCCGGCACGATCGAATCCAGCTCGAGGTCGTGCGGGGTGATCTCGGGCTCCAGGCCGGGATTGATGACCGGTGCGTCGTCAAAAGTGTTGGCGGGCAAGAAGCTCAGGTAGTTGCGGGTGTACTCGAATGCCGCGGCCTCGGACTCGACCACCTGATGGATGTTGCCGTAGCGGGCCTGCGCATCGGCGCCACCGAGTTCGTCGAGCGTGACATCCTCGCCCGTGACGTCCTTGATGACGTCGGGCCCGGTGACGAACATGTAGCCCTGATCGCGCACTGCGAGCACCAGGTCGGTCTGGATCGGCGAGTACACCGCACCGCCGGCGCACTTGCCGAAGATCAGCGAGATCTCCGGCACGATCCCGCGCAGCAGTTCGTGCCGGCGCCCCAGTTCGGCGTACCACGCCAGCGACGTCGCGGTGTCCTGGATGCGCGCGCCGGCCGAGTCGTTGATGCCGATGATCGGGCAACCGACCATGGCCACCCACTCCATCAGGCGGGCGACCTTGCGGCCGAACATCTCGCCGACCGAGCCCTGGAACACGGTCTGGTCGTGGCTGAACACACCGACCGGCCGGCCGTTGATGGTGCCATGTCCGGTGACCACGCCGTCGCCGTAGAACGCGTTGGGATCACCCGGGGTGCGGGTCAGCGCGCCGATCTCGAGGAAGCTGCCCGGGTCCACCAGCGCATGAATACGGCTCCGGGCGCTCGGTATGCCCTTCTTGTCCCGGCGGGCCTTGGCCTTCTCGTCGCCCGGATCGGCCGCCAGCGCCAGCTTCTCGCGCAGCTCGGCGAGCTTCTCGGCGGTGGTGGACGGCGTGGTGGTTCGCGGCTCCGTGGTGGTCACTTGCCCTCGCTCTCAGCCTGAATACGGTTGATCCACTGGCCCATATGTGCACCGACCTTAGCGATGTACGGCTCGTCGATGGCCTGAATGTGCTCACCTCCGATGGGCACCACTTCCAGATCCCCGGCGAACTCGCCCCAGCCGCCGTCGGCCTTACGGGTCGCGTATGCGGGCTCGAAGGTGATGGCGTCGTCGTGGTAGCGGTCGGCCATGTACAACGTGACGTGCCCGTCGTACGGCGCGATGTGAGCGACGTCCAGGGCGCGCTGATCCAGGTACGACGTGCGCTGGTGCTCGATGATGCCGCCCGGGATCTGCACGCCGGCGTCCTTGATGGAGCTCAGCACGAACTGCACCTGCCCGGCGTCGTCGAGGTTCTCCAGCTCTTCGTACGGGATCCCCGGGATCTGCACGTTGAACGTCTTCTCGGCGAACTGGGCATACCGGTCCCAGCGGGCGCGGGTGCCTTCCTTGGACGTATCGATCGGGGTACCGGGCCGCACGCAGTCGATCAGCCCCACGAACGCCACGTTCGCACCCGCCGCGCGCAACCCGATGGCGCACGCATAGGACAACGCGCCGCCCAGGCTCCAGCCGGCCAGGATGAACGGCTTGTCGCCGTTGAGCTCGAGCAGCTTGGGCACATAGATCGCGGCCCGCTCCTCGATGGTGCCCTCTACCCGTTCCAACCCGTACATCGGCGTGCCGGCGGGCAGCCGGTTCAGCAGCGGCTCATAGACCACCGTGGAACCACCGGCCGCGTGGAACACGTACACCGGGACCTGGGTGTCGTTCTCGGCAGGTCTGATGGTCCGCACGAACCCGTCGATCTCCCCGGCCTCGAGGAACTCGCGGACCGTGGTGGCCAGCGCCTCGATGGTGGGTGCGAAGCGGACGTCCTCGGCCGTGATGGTGCCCTCGGCGCGTTCGGACAGCCGCTGCGCCAGCTGGGTGGCGGTCTCGTCGTCCAGCTGGGGCAATGCGTTGAAGATGCCGCCCGGCGACTTCTTGGTGACGATCGCCCACGTCGCGAACGTCAGCCGCTCGGCGGCGTCGCGGGGCGGAACGTCGGAGTTCAGCGCCTCGGCGATGGCCTGCTGGTTGAGCACCGCCGCCGCGGCCGCCAGGTCCGGCGTCTCCGCCGGGGCAGCCGGGCCCAGCGGGTTGGTGGGCGGGGGTGGCACCGCGTTGGTGGGCGGGGGCGGCACCGCGTTGGTGGGCGGGGGTGGCACGTCCAGCGGAGCGTCCGCAACGGTGGCCGTGGCCTCGTCGGCCTGCACGCCGGCCAGCCGCTGCTCGATCTCGGCCGCGGTGCTCGCTCCGCCCAGCAGTTCGGCCTGCGCGGCGGCGAATTCCTCTGTGGTGGCGGTCTTCTGGAACTGGTGCAGCTGATCGACTTCGTCACGGTGCTCGATCGCATAGGTGATCAGCGACTCGACGTTGTACAGGTTGGCGTCGCGGACGGCCTGCAGCTGAATGGGCGGTAGGTCGAAGTCGTACTCGACGCGGTTCTTGATGCGCACCGCCATCAGCGAATCCAGGCCCAGCTCGATGAGCGGCACCTCCCACGGCAGGTCTTCGGGCTCATAGCCCATCGCGCTGCCGACAATGGTCGAAAGGCGTTGTCCCACCGTCTCACCCGAGTCCGGGGACCACTTGGCGAAGCCGGCTCCGATATTGGCACCCTGCGTCAGGTTGTCGTGCAGGATCTCGGCATCTTCGTCTTCGACGACCTCGGGCTCCACGATGGAGTCGGGCAGAGCCACCGCAGCTCCCGCCACACCGGCGGACGGCAGTATCGCCGATTGGCCGGCCCGGGTCAGCACCGCGTCATAGACCAGGGTGAAGGACTCATCGACGCGGGCATGCACCTGGACGGTGGCCCCGCCGGGGTGCCGGGTCATGGTGGTCACCAGCCGCACACCCTCGCCGGGGATGGCGCGCTGCTCGAACGCGGTCAATGCCGCATCCGGAAGCACCTGGGCGGCAGCAGATTTCACCAGGGCGGCCAGTTCCTTGGCGTCGATTGCACCCTTGGGGGCGTACTCCCAGACGTGCTTGCCGTCGGGGGTGGCGACGTGATTGCCCGGCATCATGATCGAGGCGTCACCGGTGAAATGGGCGTTGAGCCAGTGCGGCTTGCGACGGAACCGGGTGGGCGGGACGTCGGCATAGTCCTGCGACCCCTGCGCCCGCGTGAACAGCGTGCGGACGTCGAGGTCGTGGCCGTTGACGAACAGGTTGGCGTACGCCACCGTCATCGAATCGACCTCGTCCTGCTTGCGGGCCAGCGTCGGAATCAGCTGTGCATCAGGCAATCCCGCGGCCATCGTGGTCAGGCCCACCTGCATCAGCGCCACCGGGTTGGGTGCCAGTTCCAGGAATGTGGTGTAACCGGATTCGACGGCGTTGCGCACACCGTGGGTGAAGTACACGCTGTGGCGCATGCCCTTCTTCCAGTAGTCCACATCGTGGATCGGCTCGCCGCCCGGACGGATGTAGGAACCCTCGTGCACCGTGGAGAAGTAGCCGAGTTTCAGCGGATTCGGTTCGATACCCTGCAGTTCCGCGGCGAACTCACCGAGCAGCGGATCCATCTGTGAGGTGTGCCCGGCGCCCTTGGTCTGCAGCTTGCGGGCGAACTTGCCCTCGGCCTCGCACCGCTCCACGATCGCGTCGATCTGGGCCGGCGGGCCGCCGATCACGGTCTGGCTGGGCGCGGCGTAGACGCACACCTCGAGGTCGGGGAAGTCGGCGAACACCGTCTTGAGTTCCTCGGCGGAGTACTCGACCAGGGCCATCAGGCGGATGTAGTCGCCGAACAGCATGGCCTCGCCCTCGCCCATCAGGTGGGCACGGGAACAGATGACGCGGGTGGCGTCCGCCAGCGAGAGGCCACCGGAGAAGTACGACGCCGCGGGCTCGCCCAGGGACTGCCCGATGACCGCGGTCGGCGCCGCACCGTGCGACTTCAGCAGCTCGCCCAGCGCGATCTGGATGGCGAAGATGACGATGTTGGACGTCTCGATGCCGTACTCGTGCGAATCGTCCATGATCAGCTCGACGACGGAGTAGCCGCGCTCGTCCTGGACGTACGCGTCGACTTTGTTGATCCACTCGGCGAACGTCTCGTCACGCAGGTACAGGCTCTTGCCCATCTTGCGGTGCTGGGCGCCGAAACCGGCCATCACCCAGATCGGGCCGTTGGTGGCCGGGCCGTCGGCGGCGATCACCAACGGGCTCTGTTTGCCGTCGGCCAGCGCCCGCAGACCCTTGACGGCCTCGTCGTGATCGTGGGCCAGGATCACCGCGCGGGAACGGCCGTGGTTGCGCCGCGACAACGAGCGCCCGATGGCCTCCAGCGACGTGGCGCGGCCGGCGTCGCTGTCGATCCAGTCGGCCAGCTCGCCGGCGGCCACTCGCTTGCGCGAGGTCAGGAATGCCGAAATCGCCAGCGGGACAATCGGTGTGAAGGGATTCTCGGATTCCTCTGCCGACAGCTCCTCGCGGGCCACCTCGAGCAGGCGCAGGGCCTCGTCGGTCAGGCCGGGAAGTTCGGGCTCGTCGTCGGATCCCCGGCCGTAGAACTCGTCGTCACCGCGGGTGTCGGAGTCGGGACCGTCGTCGTCGATGAACTCGCCGTACTCGTCCATCCGGACACCGCCCACGTAGACGGCGTTGGCCTCCGAGTTGGCGGGCTCGGCGACCGGAGAATCCGAAACCGGTTCGGGCTCAACCAGATCCGAGGGCAGCACTTCGCGTACCACCAGGTGGGCGTTGGCACCGCCGAAGCCGAACCCGGAGATTCCGGCGACCTTGTGGCCGCTGTAGCGCGGCCACTCGGTGACCTCATTGGCCACCCGGAGGTGTTCCTTGTCGAAGTCGATGTACGGGTTGGGGCCGGCGTAGTTGATCGACGGCGGGATCTGGTCGTTCATGATCGCCAGCGTCATCTTGGCGATGCTGGCCGCACCGGCGGCCGACTCCAGGTGTCCCACATTGGATTTCACCGCACCTAGTAGTGCGGGCTGCTCGGCGGGTCGGCCCTTGCCGACCACCCGGCCCAGTGCGTCGGCCTCGATCGGGTCGCCCAGGATGGTGCCGGTGCCGTGCGCCTCGATGTAGTCGACGGTGCGCGGGTCGATCCCGGCGTCCTGGTAGGCCTTGCGCAGCACCTCGGCCTGTGCGTCCGGGTTCGGCGCGAGCATGCCGTTGGACCGGCCGTCGTGGTTGACCGCCGACCCCGCGATGACGGCGAGGATCTCGTCGCCGTCCCGGCGGGCGTCGGCCACCCGCTTGAGCACCACCATGCCGCCGCCCTCGGAGCGGGCGTAGCCGTCGGCGTCCGAGCTGAACGACTTGATCCGGCCGTCCGGTGCCAGCACGCCGCCCACTTCGTCGAACCCGATGGTGACCATGGGGGTGATCATGGCGTTGACGCCACCGGCGAGCACCACGGCGGATTCCCTGGCGCGCAACGCCTTGACGCCTTCGTGGATGGCGACCAGCGAGCTCGAGCACGCGGTGTCGATCGCCATCGACGGGCCGCGGAAGTCGTAGAAGTACGACACCCGGTTGGCGATGATCGAACTCGCGGTGCCGGTGATCGCGTACGGGTGCGCGGTGGTGGGATCGGCCACCGCCAGCATCGAGTAGTCGTTGTTGGAGGATCCGACGAACACGCCCACGGAGTCACCGCGCAAGCTGGAGGCGGGAATCCGGGCGTGCTCCAACGCTTCCCAGGTCAGTTCGAGCGCCATCCGCTGCTGCGGATCGATGTTGTCGGCCTCCATCTTCGACAGCGCGAAGAACTCGGCATCGAAACCCTTGATGTCCGACAGGTATCCGCCGCGGGTGTGGGCCTTGGCGACCCGCTCGGCGATGCGGGGCTCGGAGAGGAACTCCTCCCAGCGGCCGGCGGGCAGATCCGTGATGGCGTCCCGGCCCTCCAGCAGCGCCGCCCACATCTCGTCGGGGGTGTTCATGTCCCCGGGGAAGCGGGTGGCCAGGCCGACGATGGCGATGTCGTACTCGCCGTCGGGCACCGGGATCTTCCGCACCCACTGCTCCGCGTCGAGATCGGCAATGTCTTCTTCGGGCTCACCCTCGACGATCACCTGTGCCAGCGCCTCGATGGTCGGGTGCCGGAACGCGACCGTGGCCGTCAGGGCCACCCCGGTCAGGTCCTCGATGTCGGAGGCCATCGCGACGGCGTCACGCGACGACAGGCCGAGCTCCACCATCGGTGCGGACTCGTTGATGCCGTCCGGCGACTGGCCGGTCGCGTTGGCGACCCAGTTGCGCAGCCACTCCCGCATCTCGGGCACCGACATGTCGGTGCGCGCCGCGGGGACGACCTCCGCTGTCTGCTCTGCCGGATCGATGGTCGGGTTGTCTTCAGACATGTGAAGGCCTCACTGTCGAGCGGTCAGTCCAATTGGTCGGGGAATGCGTTGGCCGTCTTGCCGGCCCGCAGGGTGCCGTCCAGATACGCCGAGCGGCAGGCCCGCCGGCCGATCTTGCCGCTGGAGGTGCGCGGGATGGCGCCGGCGGCGGTCAGCAGGACGTCGCGGACCGTGACGCCGTGGCGCACCGCGATGGCGGCGCGGATGTCGTCGGTGATCGGTGCGATGTCGAGCTTGTGCGCGCCCGGTGCGCGCTCGGCCACGATCACCAGCTGCTCCGAGCTGTCGTCGGCATCGCGCGCGAGCCCGGCGTGGGCGTTCTCGAAGACCTCGTCGGGCAGCTGGTTGGCCGGTACCGAGAACGCGGCGACGTACCCGGTGCGGAGCGCCTTGCTGGCTTCCTGCGCCGAGTACTCCAGGTCCTGCGGGTAGTGGTTGCGGCCGTCGACGATCACCAGGTCCTTGACGCGGCCGGTGATGAAGAGCTCGCCGTCGTGATAGGCGCCGTAGTCACCGGTGCGCACCCAGGTGGCGCTGTCCTCGGCGCCCTCGGCGTGCGACGGTGTGGTCCGCGATTTGAGGGTGTTCTGGAACGTCTCGCGGCTCTCCTCGGGCTTGCCCCAGTAGCCCACGCCCATGTTCTGGCCGCTGATCCAGATCTCGCCGATCTGGCCGTCGGGCAGTTCGGTTGCGCTCTCGGCATCCACGATGACGGCCCATTCGGCGACGCCCACCTTGCCCGCACCGGCCTGGGCCACCGCGGTCGGCGAATCGTCGGGTACGACGACGAACCGGCCCGTGTTGAGGGCCTCGCGGTCCACCGAGATGATGGTCGGTTCCTCGGCCGACGGCGTGGTGGACACGAACAGCGTGGCCTCGGCCAGCCCGTAGGAGGGCTTGATGGCCTTGGCCGGGAAGCCGTACGGGCCAAACGCCTCGTTGAAGCGGCGCACGGTGGCCGCCGAGATCGGCTCGCTGCCGTTGAGAACGGCCTTGACGTTGGACAGGTCCAGGGGCGCATCGCCGTCCTTGGGGACACCCCGGGCAGAGGCATGGTCGAACGCGAAGTTCGGGGCGACCGAGATGGCGCCGCCGGTGTCGCCCTCCTTGCGGGCCATTTCGCGGATCCAGCGCTCGGGCCGTCGCACGAACGCGGCCGGCGTCATGAAGGTGGCGTAGTAGCCGAACATGGGGGCCAGCAATGCCGTCACCAGGCCCATGTCGTGGAAGAACGGCAACCAGGTCACGCCGCGGTCGCCCTCCTCGCCCTCGAGCGCCTCGATCACCTGAACGACGTTGGTGGCCAGGCTCCGGTGGGTGATCTCGACGCCCGTCGGGATCCGGGTGGAACCCGACGTGTACTGCAGGTAGGCCATGTCGGTGTCGGCGACGTCGGGCATCACCCAGGTGGCCGCGACCTCTTCGGGGACGGCATCGACCGCGATGACGCGGGGGCGCTGATTGGCGGGCCGGCTGCGGAAGAACTTGCGCACGCCCTCGGCTGCGGCCGTCGTGGTGAGGATGGCCGCCGGGTGGCAGTCGTCGAGCACGGCGTGCAGCCGGCCGACGTGGCCCGGTTCGGACGGATCGAACAGCGGGACGGCGATCCGGCCGCCGTACAGCGTTCCGAAGAACGCGATCAGGTACTCGAGGTTCTGCGGGCACAGGATCGCGATCCGGTCGCCGGGCTCGGTGACCTGCTGCAGCCGGGCGCCGACGGCCTTGTTGCGGGCGCTGAACTCGGCCCACATCAGGTCGCGGGCGACGCCGTCGCGTTCGACGGAGAAGTCCAGGAACCGGTAGGCCAGACCGTCGCCGCGAACCTTCGCCCACTTCTCCACGTGCTTCACGACGCTGCTGCCCTCGGGGAAGGTGATCAGCCCATCCTTGATGAAGGGGTTCTGCAAGGGCATGTAGGTCTCCTGCTCCGGTGCGGTGCGCCGACTCGTTTTCCTGGGGCCCCAAACCTCACCGATGCTACCGAGGTCCGGCGGACTGCCAGCGATCACCGGCCCAGGTTGGACCGGTGAGTTTGAGTCTTATCCTCTTCTTAATGTTACGGGCCGGTAGGGCCCCTACCAAATCCGGGTCACGCTCAACCGTGCGCCGGATGCGGCGCGTTGTCGATCACGCCGCGGGCCCAGTTCAGTGTCCACTCGGTCGCGGACTGACCGTTGTCGTTCCAGAACTGCGGCGTGGCGTACAGCGCGTGCACCGGCTGCCCGGCGCCGCCGGCGAGCACCTCGAGCGTGCGCGGCAGGTTGCTGATGTTGAAGGCACCTTCCGGTGCGGCGCAGATCAGGTCGCCCTGCCCGCAGATCTGATTGGTGCGGGAGTCGAGCGCCCCGAAGCCGCCGGGCCGCTCACCCGTCATCGTCAGGCCGAGTCCGGACAGCATCGGGATCTGGTGCAGCGTGACCTCCGCGCCCTGCCCCGGCGGGTTGGTCCCGACGTCCTGGCCGATCCCGGTCTGGCGCCGGCCGTCGGCGATCAACGTCACACCCAGCACCAGATCCTGGTCCACCGGGCCCCGGCCGTTGCCGATGTCGCTGGCGATATCCCCGCCGATGACGGCGCCCTGCGAGAACCCGATGATCGCGTAGCTGGTCAGTGGGCAACGGTTGTTCATGTCCGTGAGCGCCTTGACGGCCGCCGTGGTGCCCTCGGCGCGGCTGTCGTTGTAGGACATCTGCTTGTCCGCCGCGAACGGGTTATGGAACTGCGCGGTGTAGGGCACCGTGAAAACCTGCAGCCGGTCGCCGCCGAACTGCTGCTGCAGCGGGCGGGAGACGTTGAGCAGCAGGGACATCGGGAACTGGCCTGGGTTCAGCGGATCGTCGGTGGGCGAGGACTCCCAGGTGCCGGGGATCACCAGTGCCATCACGTCGGGGCAGCTGGCGTCCTGATGATCAGGCCGTGGCTTGCTCGGTCCCGGTGTGCTGATGGTGGGCGGCAGCGCGGTCGGCGGGATCGCGGTGGGCTCCGTCGGGTGCTGCCCCGGCCACCGGGCAATTATCACGATGATCGCCACCACCAGGGCCACCGCGACGGCGACGGCGGCGGCCGCGATCAGGGCGAGAATGCGATGGCGCCGCCGCCGGTTGTTGCCCTTCGATTGCTTGGTCCGTGACGTATTACCAGAAGTACGAGCCATCTCTCCCTGCTAGCAGAGTCGTTCGGTGGCGGTGCGGACGTAGGTCGCCGTGGCGTCCCGGGCCGACAACCGGTGCTGCACCTGGGTGCTGGAGTCGCCCTCGTCGGCCGTGGCGCCGTGGTCGTCGACATCGTCCAGGTCACCGTGCACCATCGGGAACACGAAATCCCACACCGCCTGATCGGGCTGGCCCGCCGCACGGCCCTGGCAGATGTACGAACCAATGGACAACGCCACCAGGTCCGTCGAGCGGCGCACACCCGCCGCGGCCAGGCCGTCGAGGTAGGCCCGCTGGCGCGGCGTGATCCGCGGCTGTTCGGGGGGCGCCGCCATCGCATGCCCGGAGTTCTGGTCGGGAGGGCCGGAAGGGTGCGCGGGGTTCGGGGGGGCCGCGCCGGCAGCCATGTCGGGGGCGTCGGTGCACCCGCCGACCAGCAGCGCGACCGCGGGCAGGGTAGCCGCCAGCACCAGGGGCGGGAACCACACCGGCTGTTGCACGACTCCACGGTACCGGGCGTTTGCGGGCAGTCCGCCCGCATGGCTCAGGCGATCGCGCCGGCGAGGTCCCCGGACATCGCGCCGAGCTGGGCCGCCCAGTTACCCCAGTCGTGCTGGCCGCCGGTCGGGAAGTCGAAATGCGCGTTGCCGCCGCCGTTGCTCCGGTACGCCGCATAGAACGACCGGTTGCTGCCCTGGGCCTGATCGCAGTAGCCGATCATCGCCGGCGGGTCGCTGCAGGTCAGCGTCTGCGGGGAGAACACCCACAACCGGGTGTTGTTGTCGATCAGCAGCTGGTTGTGCACGTACGGGTCATGCCACTTCCACCGTCCGGCTTGCGCCGGGCCCCACATCAGGTTGGTGTCCACACCGCCGAACTGCATCATCCCGGCGTGCAGCGCGCCGTTGAGGAACGTGTTCGACGGATAGAGGAAGCCCGACAGCGAGCCCGCGTAGCGGAACCGGTTCGGGTAGAACTCGGCCAGCGCCAGCGCCGCGGTGCCGCCCTGCGCGGCACCGACGATGCCGTGCCCGCCGGGAGCCAGCCCCTTGTTGGCCGCCAGCCAATCCGGCAACTCGGTGGAGAGGAAGGTCTCCCACTGTTTGCTGCCGTCCTGCTCCCAGTTGGTGTAGAGGCTGAACGCGCCGCCGGCCGGGGCGGCCACCGAGATGCCCTTGCCGGCCAGGGTGTTCATCGCGTTGCCGGGTCACCCAGTTGCTGACCTCGGGTCCGGCGTTGAAGGCGTCCAGCAGGAACACCGCGTGCGGGCCGCCGGCCTGGAAGGCCACCGGGATGTCGCGGCCCATCGCGGCCGACGGCACCTGCAGGTACTCGACAGCGGCGGCATGTGCGACCGGGGACTGACCGCCGGTCACGGTGGTGGCCGACCACGTCGCACCGGCCAGGATCAGTGCGCACACCAGGCGCAGCACCATGGAAGTGAGCTTCATATGTGATGTCCCTCCGCGATCCCCGGCTGCCGGTAGGTAGTGAACCACATCCCGCGGGGCCGGGACGACGGTCCGGGAAACGGCCCACGCATGAACAACGGCGGCGACCCCGAGGGGATCGCCGCCGTTTTGAGCGTTCCGTTGACTAGCCGCCCGCGTTCGCGACCGGGGCGCTGGCGCCCTCGGCCGGAGCAGCGCCCTCGGCCGGGGTGGCTGCCGGGTCAAAGGGCACCGCACCCAGCACGCGCTGGATGTCGGGCTTCATCTGCTGCAGCTGCTGGCCCCAGTAGTTCCAGCTGTGGGTGCCGTTGGCCGGGAAGTTGAACACGCCGTTGGTGCCGCCGGCGGCCAGGTAGTTGTCCTTGAAGGTCTTGTTGGTGCGCAACGTGAAGGTCTCCAGGAACTTCGCGTTGAACAGGTTGCCGCCGCTGGTGCCGGCGTCCAGGTCCGACGGGGTGCCGTCACCGCAGTAGATCCAGATGCGGGTGTTGTTGGCCACCAACCGCGGGATGTTGACCATCGGATCGTTGCGCTTCCAGGCGCTGTTCGGATCCTCGGTCTTGCCCCACATGTCGTCGGGGGAGAAGCCGCCGGCATCGCCCATCGCCATGCCCACCAGCATCGGCCACCAGCCCTCGGACAGGTTCAGGAAGCCCGACAGCGCGCCGGCGTACTGGAACTGCTCGGGATGCCAGATCGCCAGGGTCAGCGCGGCCGAACCGGCCATCGACAGACCGACGGCGGCGGTGCGGGTGCGATCGACGCCCTTGGTCGCCAGGAACGCGGGCAGTTCCTGGGTCAGGAACGTCTCCCACTTGTAGGTCTTGACGCCGTCGTTGCCCTTGGCCGGCCGATACCAGTCGGTGTAGAAACTGGACTCACCGCCAACGGGCATCACCACCGAGATCCCGGAGCCGTTGAACCAGTCGAAGGCCGCCGTGTTGATGTCCCAGCCGCTGGAATCCTCCTGCGCGCGCAGGCCGTCGAGCAGATAGACCGAGTGCGGGCCGCCGTTGTAGAACGCGAGGTGGATGGTGCGGCCCATCGACGGTGACGGCACGTCCAGCTGTTCGACGGGCGCCACGCTGGAATATGCGTGCGCGGTCGGAGCCGCCGGCCCGGTGGTGAGCAGCAGTGCGGCGAGCAGTGCGGTGAGTCCTGCGGTGAATCGTCGCTTCACAACGGCAAGCTACGGTCCGGTCGGCGGCGGTCCGGGTTGCGCGCGCCGCGTGTGATCGCCTTGTTATCAACCTCTTCGATAGTTGTGACCTGTCAGCTGACGCGCTGCCACAGGCAGTCACCCGACAGGGTGATCGAGTAGAGGGTCGGCGGGATGTGCACGCTCAGCGGCTGACCCGGGTCGCCGGTCGCCACGGCCGTGGTGTCGGCAGGGTTGGCCAGCGGGACCTGTTCGGCGTGGCACCGGGACTTCGGCTCCTGCGGCTGGCCGATCCAGCTGCCCGACGAGATCTCCGGGTTGCGCCGGCCCGTTCCCGAGAGGGTCAGGGGCGGGCCGTAGGTGAGCCACTGGCCGGCGCCCGGATCGGTGTTGGTGGACGGTTGCCATTGCCCGGCCCGGCACTGCAGGCGGCCGTCCGGCACGGAGGTCAACGCCCCCTCGGGGCAAACCGAACTCGACGGGGGATCGGCGAGGGCGGTGGGCGGCGCGACGCTCAGCGCTGCGACCGCGCATGCCGTCATGGTGAGGCGGAGGAGGTGCCGCGGTTCCGTCATCGCTGGTCCCACATGTCTCTTGAGTCACACTGGTAACTGCCGTAGCAAAGGTACAACGCAAGTTGTCCACCGGGTCGAATCTGTGCACAGATTGCGCGGCGTGTCTTCTGCGGCGTCCGGCGACCGTCAGCCGGCGCCCTTGCCGTTGTCGACCCGGTAGACCGCGCCGTGGACGGCGGCCGCGTCATCGCTGGCGAGGAACGCGATGGTCTTCGCCACGTCGGCGACATCCATGAACCCGCGCGGCGACGCGATCCGCATGATCAGATCCCAGTCGGCGTCGTCGGGTGCGGCGAAATCCGTCACCTGCGCGGTCAGCATGCCACCCGGGCAGATTGCGTTGACCCGCAACCGCTCTCGGGTGAACTCGATGGCCAGCGACCGGGTCAGGCCGACCAGGCCGTGCTTGGCGGCGCAGTACCCGGCGGAGTAGACCTCGCCCTCGAGACCCGCGATCGATGCCACGTTGACGATGTTGCCGCCCTCGGCCCCGAGCAGATGGGGTAGCGCGGCGCGGCACAGGAAGAACGGGCCGTTCAGGTTGACGGCGAGGTCGCGCTGCCAGTCGTCGTCGGTGGTCGCCACGGTGTGGCGCATCTGGTGAAAGCCCGCGACGTTCACCAGCACATCAAGCCGCCCGAACGCCGCCACGCAGTCGGCCACCGCCTGTCGGCAGGCGTCCGGATCGCCGATGTCGACCGCGGCGAAACGGCCGCCCGGCACCCCGGCGAACACCTCTGCCAACCGGTCGGTGTCGCGGGCGATGCCGAACACCGAGGCGCCCCGCTGCGCGAACAGTCGCGCGGTCGCCGCACCGAGACCGGCCGACGCGCCCGTCACCAATGCCACCTTGCCGTCCAGTCGACTCATGGGTCGACCTTCTCACGGCCCTCGGCGGCTCAGCTCGCGGCGTCGGCGTGCGCAACGTCGTGATCGCGGACGCGCGCGGATCCCGCCGTGCCAAAGTGGTGTCACCGCGCCGTCCCGACCACCGAGAGGAAGCTTGATGCCCAATACCGCTCCGAAACGGATCGTGATCTGGTGCACTACGGGCCCACCGCGGCGCACGCCGAGGACAACATCGCGTTGATCTCGAGGTTCCTGCGCGCCGGCATCGACGTCTGCTCCACCGCCATGACGCCGTGGGTGTGGCCGCAGATGAAGCTCAACCCGCCGAACTGGATCACGCCCATCGAGGAGGCCTGCGCCGAAGGCGGAGCGTCGTGTTTCACCACCGGCATCGACCCCGGCTTTGCCAATGACCTGTTCCCGATGACGCTGATGGGCCTGTGCTCGGAGGTGCGGAAGGTGCGCGCCTCCGAGTTGCTCGACTACACCAACTACGAGGGCGACTACGAATTCGAGATGGGCATCGGCCGTGAGCCGGAATTCCGCCCGCTACTCGAAAACCCGGATATCCTGATCTTCGCCTGGGGTGCAACGGTTTTCATGATGGCGCACGCCGCCGGCATTGACCTCGACGACGTCACCACCACCTGGGACAAGT
>JAKIXW010000061.1:16333-16587 GCA_022708865.1 Acidobacteriota bacterium | reverse complement strand
CTGCGCGCGGATCTCCTCGTCGTCGACCTCGCGGGGGGCCACCACGCCCTCGACGGCGATCCGGCTGCCCGGCGCGCTCAGTTCAGTGATGGTCTCCAGCAGCCGGTCCTGGGCCTCGGGGGGCAGATAGCCCAGCAGTCCCTCGGCGATCCACGCGGCGGGCCGGTGCGGGTCGAAGCCCGAGGTGGTCAGTGCAGTGACCCAGTCGTCGCGCAGGTCGACGGCGACGGGGTGCCGCTCCGCCGTGGCGGTGG
>JAKIXW010000061.1:291-16295 GCA_022708865.1 Acidobacteriota bacterium | reverse complement strand
CAGCCGGTAGGCGCGGGCGTCGAGGCCGGAGGCCAGGATCACCGCCTGCCGGATGCCCGCCGCGTTGGCCGCCTCGAAGAAGGCGTCGAAGTACCGGGTCCGGGCGGCCATGCCGTCGGCGAAGCGGCTCATGTTGCCCACGCCGCCGGTGGCCACGGAGTCCAGTTCGGTCAGGGCCAGGTCGCCGGAGGCGAGCCGGGTGAAGAAGTCGATGCCGACCGCGCGCACCAGTGGTTCGGCGAACGGGTCGTCGATCACGGGGCTGGTGGCCCGGCTGGCCACAGCGCGCGCGGCGGCGACCATCGTGGCGGTCGCCCCGACGCTGGAGGCCAGATCCCAGGTGTCGTTCTCGGTGCGGGGCATGCGTCTCCTAGAGAGAGTCTCGGGGGAGTTATTAAATGAGCTAATCTAATCATACGCCGGAAACTGGATGCGGGCCAGGATGGGCTCAACTGTTAGTCTCGTAGACTGATTTCGGCGCGCGGCCGGCACCGTCCGGTTTGCGCGCGACAACCACGCAAAACACACGTCGCGGTCGGCGTTCGGTCGCGCAGGAGGAAGAGTGCTCTCGGCTTTCATCTCATCGCTGCGGACACCCGACCTCAGGCGCAAGATCCTTTTCACGCTGGGCCTCGTCGTCCTCTACCGCGCGGGCGCCACGCTGCCGTCGCCGGGCGTGAACTACCACAACGTCAACCAATGCATCCAGCAGGTGATGGGCGGCGACTCGGGTCAGTTCTACGGCCTGATCAACCTGCTCTCCGGTGGAGCGCTGCTGCAGCTGGCCGTGTTCGCGGTCGGCATCATGCCCTACATCACGGCCAGCATCATCGTGCAGCTCCTCGGCGTGGTCATCCCGCGCTTCGAGCAGCTCCGCAAAGAGGGCCAGGCCGGCCAGGCCAAGATGACGCAGTACACCCGGTACTTGTCGATCGCGCTGGCAATGCTGCAGGCCACCGGCATCGTCGCGATGGCCGCCAACGGTGTGCTGCTCAAGAACTGCTCCCTGGACATCCTGCAGGACAGCAGCATCTTCTCCCTGGTCGTGATCGTCCTGGTCATGACGGCCGGCGCGGCGCTGGTGATGTGGATGGGCGAGCTGATCACCGAGCGCGGTATCGGCAACGGCATGTCGCTGCTGATCTTCGCCGGCATTGCCGCCCGTATCCCGTCGGAGGGCAAGTCCATCCTGGACAGCCGCGGCGGCATGATCTTCAGCCTGGTCCTGCTGGCCGCCCTGTTGATCATCGTCGGCGTGGTGTTCGTCGAGCAGGGGCAGCGCCGCATCCCAGTGCAGTACGCCAAGCGCATGGTGGGCCGCAAGATGTACGGCGGCACCTCCACCTACCTGCCACTGAAGGTCAACCAGGCCGGCGTCATCCCGGTCATCTTCGCGCTGTCGCTGCTGACCATCCCGCACGTGATCACCCAGCTGGTCCAGATGGGCAAGTCCGAGCCCGGCAACGGCTGGTGGGAGAAGTTCGTCGCCGGCCACCTGACCAACCCGGCCGATCCGACGTACATCGCGATCTACTTCGGGATGATCATCTTCTTCACCTACTTCTACGTCTCGATCACGTTCAACCCCGACGAGCGTGCCGATGAGATGAAGAAGTTCGGCGGGTTCATCCCCGGTATCCGGCCGGGCAAACCCACCGCGGATTATCTGCGCTACGTCCTGAGCCGTATTACGCTGCCCGGGTCGATCTACCTCGGTGTGATCGCGGTGCTACCGAACCTGTTCCTGGAGATGGGCAACAGCGGGGGCGTGCAGAACCTGCCCTTCGGCGGCACGGCCGTGCTGATCATGATCGGTGTCGGTCTGGACACCGTGAAGCAGATCGAGAGCCAGCTGATGCAGCGCAACTACGAAGGGTTCCTCAGGTGAGAATCGTTTTGCTCGGACCGCCCGGCGCGGGCAAGGGCACCCAGGCGGTGCAGTTGGCCGAGAAGCTCGGGGTTCCGCAGATCTCGACCGGCGACCTGTTCCGGCACAACATCAGCACCGGCACCGAGCTCGGCGTGCAGGCCAAGAAATATCTGGACGCCGGCGATCTGGTTCCCGCCACGCTCACCAACGCGCTGGTGGACGACCGGCTCGACGCCGAGGACGCGGCCGCCGGTTTTATTCTCGATGGATTCCCGCGCTCGGTGGAGCAGGCCAAGGCACTCGACGACATGCTGGCCCGGCGCGGCGTGAAGCTGGACGCGGTGGTCGAGTTCCGGGTTCCCGACGATGAACTGGTCGAGCGTCTCAAGGGCCGCGGCCGCGCCGACGACACCGAGGACGTCATCCGCAACCGGATGAAGGTCTATCAGGGTGAGACCGCGCCGCTGCTGGACTACTACGCCGACCAGCTGCAGACCGTCGATGCCGTCGGGTCCGTCGACGAGGTCTTCGCCCGCGCCCTGCGCGCCCTCGGACGCTAGCCGGCCCGTGGTCTCGCTGCCCGGCCGGCGCAACCGCAAGGTGGTCGCCCAACGCACTGCGGGCGAACTCGACGCGATGGCCGTCGCGGGTGCGCTGGTGGCGCGGGCCCTGCAGGCCGTGCGTGATGCGGCCGCCCCCGGGGTCTCCACGCGGCAGCTCGACGAGGTCGCCGAGGCCGTCATCCGCGACGGCGGTGGCACCCCGTCCTTCCTGGGCTATCACGGCTACCCGGCCTCGATCTGCTCCTCGGTCAACGACCGCGTGGTGCACGGCATCCCGTCGGCCGACGAGGTCCTGGCGTTCGGCGACCTGGTCTCCATCGACTGCGGTTCCATCGTCGACGGCTGGCACGGTGATTCGGCCGTCACGTTCGGGATCGGCGACCTGATCCCGAACGACGAAATACTGTCCCGCGCAACTCGCGAGTCGATGGAGGCCGGGATCGCGGCCATGGTGCCCGGCAACCGGCTCACCGACGTCTCGCACGCCATCGAACTGGGCACCCGCGCCGCCGAGCAGCGCCACGGCCGTAAGTTCGGCATCGTCGAGGGCTACGGCGGGCACGGCATCGGCCGCGAGATGCACATGGAGCCGTTCCTCGCCAACGAGGGCGCACCCGGCCGCGGCCCGGTGCTGGCCGCCGGATCGGTGCTCGCCATCGAGCCGATGCTGACGCTGGGCACCGTGCGGACCCGGGTCCTCGACGACGACTGGACCGTGGTCACCACCGACGGCTCGCGCGCCGCACATTGGGAACATACGGTGGCCGCCACCGACGACGGACCGCGCATACTGACACTGCCTGATTGAACGACGGCGCCCCCTCTGAACCTATCGGCCACCCGGCTCGTATCCCCGGCGGAGGCCCAGATGCAGGATTCGAACCACGCCGAGAGCACCTTGATGCGGGTGCTCTACGACGAACATGCCGCCGCATTATGGCGGTACGCCGTCCGGCTGACCGGTGACCGCGCCCGGGCCGAGGATGTCGTGCAGGAGACCCTGCTGCGCGCCTGGCAGCACCCCGAGGTCACCAACGACGGCGACCGGCCCGCGCGGGCGTGGCTGTTCACCGTGGCGCGCAACATGATCATCGACGAGCGGCGCAGCCCGCGGTTCCGCCGGGAGTTCGGGCGCAGTGAGCTGCCCGACGGACCGGACCAGACTGGCACCGACGACGTCAACACGGCGCTGGACCGACTGCTGCTCGGCGACGCGCTGGCCCAGCTGTCCGCGAATCATCACGCCGTGATCCGCCGCGCCTACTATCTGGGATGGTCCACTGCGCAGATCGCCGACGATCTCGGGATTGCGGAGGGGACGGTGAAGTCGCGGCTGCACTACGCGGTTCGTGCGCTGCGCCTGATGCTGCAGGAGATGGGGGTGACCCGATGACGATCGATGCCTATGAGATGTGGGACGCCTCCTACGTCCTGGGAGCATTGTCGAGCACCGAGCGCCGGGAATACGAGGCCCACCTGAGCGAATGCGACCGCTGCCGGTCGGCGGTCGCCGACCTCAGTGGCGTACCGGCGCTGCTGGCACTGGTCGACGACGAGCTCGAACACGACCGCAGCGAGGATGGGGCCAAGGTCACCGAAGTGCCCCCACTGCGGCCGGGAATGCTGGCCGACCTGCTGGCCAAGGTGAACCAGCGCCGCCTGCGCAACCGGTGGATGGCCGTCACGGCCATGGCCGTCGCCGCTGTCGTCCTGGCCATCGGGGTGTTCGTGGCCACCCGTCCGGGTGTGCTCGATCCGACGTTGGTCCCGCGCACCACCGTCACGGCCATGACGATGGATCCCGTCGGCGATTCCGAGTTCGCCGCGTCGTTCACCATGACCCGGCACGACTGGGGCACCAACATCGATATGACGTGCACCTATTCGGAGGGCGACCGCAGCGCCTCGGACGCCGGTTCGGATGCGGACAGGCTGGCCATGGTGGCCATCGGCCGCGACGGCAGCCACGTCCAGTTGGGCACGTGGAAGGCGCGTTCCGGCGAGACGGCGCAGACCAGCGGGAGCACGTCGATGCCCATCGACGAGATCGCGGCGGTCCAGGTTGTGGCGGCCGATACCGGAGATGTTCTGCTGCAACGTAATCTGTGAGGCGTGAGCGCAGGTTCGACCGATAAGCCGGACCCGATCGCGCAGGCCCGCGCCAACTGGGAGCGGGCCGGCTGGGGGGACGTTGCCGACGGCATGGTTGCCGTCACGTCGGTGATGCGGGCGCACCAGATCCTCTTGGCCCGTGTCGAATCCGCATTGCGGCCCTACGACCTGAGTTTCTCGCGGTTCGAGCTGCTGCGATTGCTGGCGTTCAGCCGCAGCGGTGCATTGCCCATCACCACGACTTCCGACCGGCTCCAGGTGCACGTCACCAGCGTCACGCATGCCATCCGCCGGTTGGAGGGCAGTGGCCTGGTGCGGCGGCTGCCTCATCCGACCGACGGGCGCACCACGCTGGTGGAGATCACCGATTTGGGCCGCTCGACCGTCGAGGACGCGACGGTGACGCTCAACGACAAGGTGTTCGCTCGGATCGGGATATCCGAACCGGAGTCCAGGGCGCTGGTGGCGGCCATCGAAACCCTGCGACGGACCGCCGGCGACTTCTGAGCCAACACACTGATACCGATGCGATGAAGTGCCCGCGATATCGGATCGCCGGCCGTCCTGGGTGCGCTGGTGCCGGTCCTGGTGATGGCGCGGCTGGATCGCCGCGGTACCGGCCGATCCGTGAGCGCCGCGGCACCGAACACCGGTCCGGTCGACCCGTTCACGTCCGCAGCGTGGTGATGATCGCGCTGAAGTCCAGCCCGGCGTGGGTGTCGTCGGACGCGAACGCCGCGTAGATCTCCGCGGCGTGCGTGCCAAGGGGGGCCGATGATCGCGTCGACTCCACCGCCGCCATCGCCAGGCCGAGGTCCTTGTTCATCAGTGCGGTGGCGAAGCCCGGTTTGAACTCGTTGTTGGCCGGCGACGTCGGAACCGGCCCGGGCACCGGACAATTCGTGTGCACCGCCCAGCAGTTACCGGTTGCGCCGGTGATCACGTCGAACAACGACTGGGCCGGCAGGCCGAGCTTCTCGGCGAGCACGAACGCCTCCCCGACGGCGATCTGCTGGACGGCCAGCACCATGTTGTTGCAGAGCTTGGCGGCCTGCCCGGCGCCGGCGGCGCCGCAGTGCACGACCTTGCCGGCCATCGGTTCCAGCACCGCGCGAGCCGCGTCAACATCGCTGTCCTTACCGCCCACCATGAACGCCAGCGTGCCTGCGACCGCGCCCTTGACCCCGCCGGAGACCGGTGCATCCAATTGGGCGAAGCCGTGTTCGGCGGCGAGTCGGTTGACCTCGCGCGCATCGTCGACCGAGATGGTCGAGCTGTCGATGAACAACGTGCCCGGCTTGGCGGCGGGCAGGATCTCGGCGTAGCAGCGCTTCACCAGCTCCCCGTTGGGCAGCATGGTGATGACCGCGTCGGCACCGGCGACTGCTTCCGCACCGGTGCCGAAAACCTTTGCGCCCTTGTCGATTGCGGCCGCGACGGCGGCCGGAACCGGATCGAATCCACGCACGGTGTGCCCGGCGGTCACCAGGTTGGCGGCCATCGGGCCACCCATGTTGCCCAGCCCGAGGAACGCGATCGTGGAACTTTTGGAAGTCATGTTGCCCTTCTTATGCCGAGGCCCGCGCGCGTGCGGCTTCCGCGCGGCCGATGACCACGCGCATGATCTCGTTGGAGCCCTCCAGGATGCGGTGCACCCGCAGATCCCGGACGATCTTCTCCAGCCCGTACTCCTTCAGATAGCCGTAGCCACCGTGCAACTGCAGGGCCTGGTCGGCCACCTCGTAACACGCATCGGTGACGTAGCGCTTGGCCATCGCACACAGTTTGACCTTGTCGGATCCGCCAGCGTCGAGCGCACACGCGGCCCGCCACAACATGATTCGCGATGTCTCCAGCGCGGTCGCCATGTCGGCCAGGGTGAACCGGATGGTGGGCTCGTCGATCAGGGCGCCGCCGAAGGCTTCCCGGTCCCGGACATAGGCGGCCGCCTTGTCATAGGCGGCCTGTGCGCCGCCCAGTGAACACGCGGCGATGTTGATCCGGCCGCCGTTGAGCCCGTTCATCGCGATGCCGAAGCCGGTGCCCTCACTCTCCGGACCGCCCAGCAATGCATCGGCGGGCACCCGCGCGTGTTCGAAGATCACCTGTGCGGTGGGCTGGGCGTTCCAGCCCATCTTCAGCTCGTTGGAACCGAAACTCACTCCCGGAGTGTCCTTTTCGACGACGAACGCCGAGATCCCCTTTGGCCCCTCCGCGCCGGTGCGGGCCATCACCACGTACACGTCCGAGGCGCCGGCCCCGGAGATGAACTGCTTGACGCCGTCCAGTACGTAGTCGGAGCCGTCCCGGACCGCCTTGGTACGTAGTGCCGCCGCGTCCGAGCCGGCGCCCGGTTCGGTCAGGCAGTAGCTGGCGATCGCGTCCATGCCGGCCAGCTGCGGCACCCACCGCTCGCGCTGCGCCGGGGTACCGTAGCTGTCGATCATCCACGCGCACATGTTGTGGATGGAGATGAACGACGCGACCGCCGGATCCGCGTACGCGAGCTGCTCGAAAATCCGCACGGCGTCCAGTCGGCGCAGGCCGCTGCCGCCGGTGGACTCGTCGCAGTAGATCGCCGCCATGCCCAGCTGGGCGGCCTCCCGCAGGACATCGATGGGGAAGTGTTTGGCCTCGTCCCACTCGAGTGCCTGCGGTGCAAGGCGTTTGGCGGCGAACGCGGCCGCCGTCTCAACGATCACCCGCTCGTCATCGTCCAATTCGTACATTTCGAACCTGGCCTACTTCAGCTCACTTCATGGTGGGGATGACGAATTCGGCGCCATCCTTGATGCCCGACGGCCAGCGCTCGGTGACGGTCTTGGTCTTGGTGTAGAACTGGATCGACGCGGGACCGTGCTGGTTGAGGTCGCCGAACCCGGACCGCTTCCAGCCGCCGAACGTGTGGTAGGCCACCGGAACCGGGATCGGCACGTTGACGCCCACCATGCCGACCTGCACGCGGGACACGAAGTCGCGGGCGGTGTCGCCGTCGCGGGTGAACACCGCCACGCCATTGCCGTACTCGTGCTCGGTCGGAAGACGAAGGGCCTCTTCGTAATCCGCCGCCCGGACGATGCACAACACTGGGCCGAAGATCTCGTCGGTGTAGATGCTCATGTCGGTTGTCACGTGGTCGAACAGGGTGGGGCCGATGAAAAATCCCTTCGACAGGTCTTGTTCGCTCCCATCGGCGCTGAACGTGAGCTCGTCGGTGCCGCGCTCACGGCCGTCGACCACCAACTCGGCGCCGGCCGCCACGCCCTGGCCGATGTAGCTCTTGACCCGCTCGAGGGCAGCGCCGGTGATCAGTGGGCCGTAGTCGGCCTTGGGATCCAGGCTGTGGCCCACCCGCAGCTGGTTGATCCGCTCGACCAATTTCGCCCGCAGTCGCTCTGCTGTCTCCCGGCCCACCGGCACCGCGACGCTGATCGCCATGCAACGCTCACCGGCACTGCCGTAGCCGGCGCCGATCAGCGCGTCGACAGCCTGGTCGAGATCGGCGTCGGGCATCACGATCATGTGGTTCTTGGCCCCGCCGAAGCACTGCGACCGCTTTCCGTTTGCGGCGGCAGTGGAGTAGATGTACTGCGCGATGTCGGAGCTGCCGACGAAGCCGACCGCCTGGATGTCGGGGTGGTTCAGGATGGCGTCGACCGCTTCCTTGTCGCCCTGCACCACCTGGAACACGCCCGCCGGCAGACCGGCCTCGAGGAACAGCTCGGCCAGCCGCAGCGGCACCGAGGGGTCACGTTCGGATGGCTTGAGAATGAACGCATTTCCGCATGCGAGCGCCGGTCCGGCCTTCCACAGCGGGATCATCGCCGGGAAGTTGAACGGCGTGATGCCGGCGACCACGCCGAGCGGCTGGCGGATCGAGTACACGTCGATGCCCGAGCCGGCGCCCTCGGTGAACTCACCTTTGAGCAGGTGCGGGATGCCGATGGCGAACTCGATGACCTCGATGCCGCGCTGGATGTCGCCCTTGGAGTCGGCGACGGTCTTCCCGTGTTCCAGGGAGAGCAGTTCGGCCAGTTCGTCGGTGTTCGCGTTGACCAGCTCGATGAACTTCATCATCACCCGCGCCCGCCGCTGCGGGTTCCAGGCCGCCCATTCGCGCTGCGCCTCCTTGGCCGAGGCCACCGCGGTGTCGACGTCGGCGGCCGCCGCGAGCAGTACCTGGGCCTGGACCTCGCCGGTGCTGGGGTTCAGTACGTCGGCGGTGCGGGTCGACGCGAGGTTACTGCGCCGGCCGTCGATGAAGTGCGGGATTCGTGTCGTCATGGGGGAGCCTCTCGGCGTGCGGTGATCCAAATTACTTGGACATCCTAGTAAATCTGCGGACGGCAGTGCAACCGTCATTTGTGGCACCAGGCGTCAAGTTGCCGTACATGACGGTCAGATCGCGCGTACGATTTCGAGCGTCGTCTGGCCGGGGGATCAGAGAGATCCGGGGGGGATCACATGGTGAATTCACGCGTCGGCACGGACCGGCCTCATCGTCATCAGCTGTGGCTGCGCGCCGGGATCGTCGCCGCCGGCGTCGGTACCGCCGCCATCGTCGGCTGCGCAACTGCCGCAGCGGAATCCGATACCGGCGCGGACGGCGGGAGCGGCGGCGCGGCGGCCGCGCCCGCGCCCGCGCCGCCGAGTGCCGGTTCGGGGCAGTCGATCTCGCGGGTATCCGACACCGCCCAGGAATCCGACAACGCCGGCGCCACCGCTGACTCCGCGGACTCGCAGGATTCCAGCGGCACGGCCGCCGCCGACGATCAGGCCGCGCCCAAGAACGCCCGGGAGGTACCGGACGAGGCCGAACCGGCGGCGGAGGTATCCGAGGCGGTGGACGTGCCCGAGGGGAAGATGACCCGGACGGCCAAGGTCGCCGAGGTCGTCGAGGTGCCCAAGGTTGTCGAGGTGCCCAAAGTTGTCGAGGTGCCCAAGGTTGTCGAGGCGCCGAAGGTCGCCCAGATCGCCGAACCCGTCGACGTTCCCAAGGCTGCCGTCACCACCGCGACGGCCACCGCGACGATCGACTACGGAGCAGGATCCGGCGCGCGCGTCGCCGTCATCGCCGGGGTGCTCGGGTCACCGACCGCCGTCATGAAACAGCTGAAGGGCAGCGTCTGCGCTTCGCCGAACAAGTGCGACCCGATCTACTACTTCGCGGTGGGAGACTTTCTGGGTCCACTGTTCGGACGGTGGAGCATCGATGACGGAGTGTCCAAACTCGACGCCTGGATCCGCGCCACACCCGGTCCGAAGATTGCGATGGGCCACTCGTTCGGCGCGGTCATCATCACGTCGTGGCTGCGCAAGTACGGGTCCGATCCGACCGCGCCCAGTCCGGCCGAACTGAGTTTCATCACCCTGGCCTCACCCGAGAACCGCAATTCCGCGTACGCCCACTCGGGCCGCAGCACGATGTTCGACTACCGCATCCAGGACGGGCTGGGGATCCCCGCGGACACCCGGTACCGCGTCGTCGACACCTGCCGGAAATGGGACGGCTGGTGCGACTGGCATCCCGATAACGTCTCCACCTCCCAATGGGGGATGTTCTGGCTGCACACCGATTACACGAATCTCAACCTGAACGATCCGGCCAACGACCTGGTGGTCAAGGGCAACGTGACCTACGTGCTGGTGCCCACGCCGGGCTGGCCCTGAGTCAGCCGAAGGCCCTGTACTGGTCCAGGTCGGCGACGTTGATGGCGTCGATCGCGGCGTGCGTGTCGGCGTAGGCGGTCAGCAGCACCTCCGGGCCATGGGGTAGAGGCCCATCGCCTCCTCGAGCGCGTCGCGGTCAGGATGGCTTTTCTTGGCTGATGATCGACTCCAGTCATCGCTTCGATCATTGCGTCCGGCGCCCGCCCGAGCACTCCCGCCGCGGATTTTGGGGTACGCCGTTCAGCGAGTAACATCGACCAACGGTGCGGCCGCCGCGCCGGCTTCTTTGTGTGCTTCCTGGAATGTCTGTTCTGGTTTCCCACGTTGTGTAGTCGGACTCGAGGTTGCGCCGTGCGACGGGCGCAAGAGACAAGACACGAAACCGAACGACAGGATCGCCGAGAAGTATGGCCAAGAAAGACGGTGCCATCGAGGTCGAGGGCCGCGTGGTCGAACCCCTGCCCAATGCGATGTTCCGCATTGAGCTGGAGAACGGACACAAGGTGCTCGCACACATCAGCGGCAAGATGCGGCAGCACTACATCCGCATCCTGCCCGAGGACCGCGTCGTGGTGGAGCTATCCCCCTACGACCTGTCCCGGGGCCGCATCGTGTACCGCTACAAGTAGACCGCCCGACCAGTACCGACTACCAGAACAGGATCGACCAGCCGTGAAGGTGAACCCGAGCGTCAAGCCGATCTGCGACAAGTGCAGGGTGATCCGCCGGCACGGGCGGGTCATGGTGATCTGCTCCGATCCCCGCCACAAGCAGCGGCAAGGCTGACCGAAAGCCGATAGCACCACCCACAACTGAATGCAGACCTCCCAGTTCCACCAGGCGGATAGGCCGCCTGACCACGTCCGGCACGGAGGCCGGACCCCGTGAGGGGAACGGACTGGGAAAAGACCTCCGCATAGAGAAAGAAACACACCACTGTGGCACGTCTAGTGGGCGTTGATCTTCCGCGCGACAAGCGCATGGAGATCGCGCTGACCTACATCTACGGCATCGGCCGTACCCGCTCCCAGGAGATCCTGGCGGCCACCGGCATCGACCGGGATCTGCGCACCAAGGACCTGACCGACGATCAGCTGACCCAACTGCGCGACTACATCGAGGGCAACCTCAAGGTGGAGGGCGATCTGCGCCGCGAGGTGCAGGCCGACATCCGTCGCAAGATCGAGATCGGCTGCTACCAGGGCCTGCGGCACCGCCGCGGTCTGCCGGTGCGCGGCCAGCGGACCAAGACCAACGCGCGTACCCGTAAGGGCCCGAAGCGCACCATCGCCGGCAAGAAGAAGGCCAGGTAATTCGACATGGCACCAGGTAAGAAGGGCGCCGCGGGCGCCAAGAAGGGTGCGGCCAAGACCCGTCGCCGGGAGAAGAAGAACGTCCCGCACGGCGCCGCCCACATCAAGAGCACGTTCAACAACACGATCGTCTCGATCACCGATCCCCAGGGCAACGTCATCGCCTGGGCGTCGTCGGGTCACGTCGGCTTCAAGGGCTCGCGCAAGTCGACCCCGTTCGCCGCGCAGCTGGCCGCCGAGAACGCCGCCCGCAAGGCGCAGGAGCACGGCGTCAAGAAGGTCGACGTGTTCGTCAAGGGCCCGGGTTCGGGCCGTGAGACCGCCATCCGTTCACTGCAGGCCGCTGGCCTCGAGGTGGGCGCCATTTCCGACGTCACTCCGCAGCCGCACAACGGCTGCCGTCCGCCCAAGCGGCGCCGGGTCTAAGGGAGAAAACACTAATGGCTCGTTACACCGGACCCATGACGCGCAAGTCGCGTCGCCTCGGCGTCGACCTCGTCGGCGGCGATCAGTCCTTCGAGAAGCGCCCCTACCCGCCCGGCCAGCACGGCCGCGCGCGGATCAAGGAGAGCGAATACCGCCAGCAGCTGCACGAGAAGCAGAAGGCCCGCTTCACCTACGGCGTGCTGGAGAAGCAGTTCCGCAAGTACTACGAGGAGGCCGTGCGCAAGCCCGGCAAGACCGGCGAGAACCTGCTGCAGATCCTGGAGAGCCGTCTGGACAACGTGGTGTACCGCGCCGGTCTGGCGCGCACCCGCCGGATGGCCCGCCAGCTGGTCAGCCACGGGCACTTCACCGTCAACGGCGTGAAGGTCAACATCCCCAGCTACCGGGTGGCGCAGTACGACATCGTCGACGTCAAGGACAAGTCGCTCAACACCGACCCGTTCATCATCGCGCGGGAGACCGCCGGTGATCGTCCGATCCCGTCCTGGCTGCAGGTCGTCGGCGATCGTCAGCGCATCCTCGTGCACCAATTGCCCGAGCGTGCGCAGATCCAGGTGCCGCTGCAGGAGCAGCTGATCGTCGAGCTCTACTCCAAGTAATAGCTAGTAACCCCCAACCGGCATCAAATAGCGGGTGCCGAGAAGGAGAAATTGAACACCATGCTGATTTCTCAGCGCCCCACCCTGAGCGAAGAGTCCCTCGCCCCGAACCGGTCGCAGTTCGTCATCGAACCGCTCGAGCCGGGATTCGGTTACACGCTGGGCAATTCGCTGCGCCGCACGCTGCTGTCATCCATCCCGGGCGCGGCGGTCACCAGCATCCGGATCGACGGTGTGCTGCACGAGTTCACCACCGTGCCGGGCGTCAAGGAAGACGTGACCGACATGATCCTGAACCTCAAGGGTCTGGTGGTTTCCTCCGAGGAGGACGAGCCGGTCACCATGTACCTGCGCAAGCAGGGCCCGGGTGAGGTCACCGCGGCGGACATCGTGCCGCCGGCCGGGGTCACCGTGCACAACCCGGACATGCACATCGCCACCCTCAACGACAAGGGCAAGCTGGAGGTCGAGCTCGTCGTCGAGCGCGGCCGCGGGTACGTCCCGGCCGTGCAGAACAAGGCCTCCGGCGCCGAGATCGGCCGTATCCCGGTCGATTCCATCTACTCGCCGGTGCTCAAGGTGACCTACAAGGTGGAGGCCACCCGCGTCGAGCAGCGCACCGACTTCGACAAGCTGATCCTCGACGTCGAGACCAAGAACTCGATCAGCCCGCGCGACGCCCTGGCATCGGCCGGCAAGACCCTGGTCGAATTGTTCGGTCTGGCACGGGAACTCAACGAGCAGGCCGAGGGCATCGAGATCGGCCCGTCGCCGGCCGAGGCCGACCACATCGCGGCGTTCGCGCTGCCGATCGACGACCTCGATCTGACGGTGCGTTCGTACAACTGCCTCAAGCGCGAAGGTGTGCACACCGTCGGCGAGCTGGTCGCCCGCACGGAGTCCGATCTGCTGGACATCCGCAACTTCGGCCAGAAGTCCATCGATGAGGTGAAGATCAAGCTGCACCAGCTGGGTCTGTCGCTCAAGGACAGCCCGGCCAGCTTCGATCCGTCCGAGGTCGCCGGCTATGACGTCGCCACGGGCACCTGGACCGCCGAAGCCGCCGGCTACGACCTGGACGACAACCAGGATTACGCCGAAACCGAACAGCTCTAACAGCAATTCCGTCCCGGCCCTACCTGATACGGGGGCCGGCCCCGATAGGAGATAGTCAATGCCCAAGCCCACCAAGGGTCCTCGCCTCGGCGGGTCCTCCTCGCACCAGAAGGCGCTGCTGGCCAACCTGGCCACGTCGCTGTTCGAGCACGGCCGGATCACCACCACCGAGCCGAAGGCGCGGGCGTTGCGTCCGTACGCGGAGAAGCTCATCACCCACGCCAAGAAGGGTGCGCTGCATAACCGGCGCGAGGTGATGAAGAAGATCCGCGACAAGGACGTGGTGCACGCACTGTTCGCCGAGATCGCGCCGTTCTACGCCGATCGCAACGGTGGTTACACCCGGATCATCAAGGTCGAGAACCGCAAGGGCGACAACGCCCCGATGGCGGTCATCGAGCTGGTTCGGGAGAAGACCGTGACCAGTGAGGCTGACCGCGCCCGCCGCGCCGCCGCCAAGCACGCCAAGGCCACCGAGGCCGCCGCCGCATCGGCTCCGGCCGAGGAGGCTCCGGCCGAAGAGACCCCGGCCGAGGAGACGGTTGTCGAGGTCGAGGTCGAGGACGCCGCGATCGCCGACGCCGAAGCCGACGAAGCCGACGAGGCCGACGCCGATAAGTAGCACCGACAGTCCGACCGACATGCCCGCCATCGATTCCGGTGGCGGGCATGTCGCTTCTGTCCGCCTGCGGCTCGACATCGCCTACGACGGAACCGAATTCGCCGGCTGGGCGGCGCAGGCGGGTCAGCGCACGGTGGCCGGCACGCTGGATGAGACGCTGTCCACGGTTTTTCGGGTACCGGTGCTGGTTCGCGCGGCCGGGCGCACCGACACCGGGGTACACGCCAGCGGGCAGGTCGCCCACGTCGACGTCCCGGCCGAGGCACTGGCGCACGCCTACCCGCGCACGCGGCGACCGGCCGGCGAACCGGAATTCCTGCCGTTGGTGCGTCGGCTCGCCAGATTCCTGCCGCCCGATGTCCGGGTCCGGGAGATCGCCCGCGCCCCAGCGGGATTCGATGCGCGCTTCTCAGCACTGCGCCGGCACTATGAGTACCGGCTGTCGACGGCGCCGCACGGCGTGGATCCGCAACAGGCGCGGTTCGTGACGGTCTGGCCGCGCGAACTGGATGTGCCGGCGATGGCCGCGGCCTCGCGGGAACTACTCGGGCTCAACGATTTCGCGGCGTTCTGCCGGCACCGCGCCGGCGCCACGACGATCCGTGATCTGCAGCGGCTGGAGTGGGTGCGGGACAGCGATCGGGTGACGGCACACGTCACGGCGGACGCGTTCTGCTGGAACATGGTTCGTTCTCTGGTCGGCGCCCTGCTGGCCGTCGGCCAGGGCCGCCGGGAGCCGGGCTGGATCGCCGGGCTGCTCGGGGCCGAGCACCGGTCCAGTGATTTCGCCGCGGCGCCCGCACGGGGGCTGACGCTGGTCGGGGTGGACTACCCGCCCGATGACGAGTTGGCCGACCGGATCCTGGTCACGCGAGCCGTGCGGCCACGAAATCGGCCGCCTGGTTGACCATTCCGGCCGAGATGTAGGCCGGCGCCAGGTGGTCGGGCCAGTAGTCCTGCCAGTTCTGCGGGTCGGTGGGGTTGCAGATCGGGTCGTCGCCGTGGCACAGCTCGATGGTGCGGTCCTTGTAGACCGGGTTGAACGAGGTGATGGGTCCGACCCACTGGATCCCGTTGCCGAACAGCGCGACGGCGGCGATGTGATCGGCTGCCCCGACTGGCAGCGGTCGCTTGAAGGTGAAGAACGACAGCGGCACGGCCAGCACCACATCGGTGACGGCCGCGCCCAGCGAGTAGCCGCCGAGCACGAGCCGGGTGTTGGGGCAGTTGTCCATCATGTACTGCACGTGCGCGCTCATATCGTTGGCGCCCAGGTCGACCTCGGTGTTGGCGGGGTACTTCACCGCGTACAGCCCGATGTTCTTGCCGGTCCGGGAGCGCAGCCCACGGACGAGCGCCTCGCCGATCTGGCCGGCGCCCGGCGCCTCGTTACGGCCCCGGGCGAAGACCAACTCGACGTCGGGGCAAGGTGCCGCGCTGGCGACGGGTGCCGGGACGACAGGGAGAAGGAACGCGGCGACGATACCTGTGGCAAGGGTCTTCCACCGGACTGATCCCATGTCCGACATAGTAGCGAAGTCGGCTAGACGAGTCCTGCGATGAATCCGGCAGCCTGGCCGGGCATGGGCCCGGACTCATAGCTGGTGTGGGCGAACGGATTACGGCCACGTGAACAGATCGGGTCGCCGTCGGAGCACATGTCGATCGAGCGGCTGCCCAAACTGCCTGCGG
>JAKIXW010000061.1:0-262 GCA_022708865.1 Acidobacteriota bacterium | reverse complement strand
CGATCCGGTTGCCCAACGGGGGCACCCCGACCAGCATGTCGACCACCGCGGCCCCCTGCGAGTAGCCGCCGAGGACGATGCGGGTGTTCGGGCAGTCGGCCGCCATCGCGGCGATGTGGTTGGTGGCGTCGGTGGCGCCGTCGGCCGTCGTCAGGAAGTCGTAGGTGGCGGGGTAGTTGACCGGATAGACCCCGAGCGTGCGGTTGCCGAGTTGCGGGCGCAGGGTGTCGGCCAGTGCCTGGCCCACCCGGCCGATGCCGGG
>JAKIXW010000060.1:342-16710 GCA_022708865.1 Acidobacteriota bacterium | reverse complement strand
CCAGCAGACCAAGAACCTGCTGGTGTCCTACTCCAGCAAGGCGCAGGGCTTCTTCTGAGCCGGAGAGGTTGCACCGCCGCATGATTCACTGACAATGCGCGTCCCGGCGCGGATGCCACCCCCCCATCCGCGTCGGGACGCTTCAGCATTTGGCGCCCCGCAAACTGTTTCCGCTCCTGGAGTTGTGGGTACGCAGGGGCCCCGGTGAGGCACTGGCTGAGCTTGAGGCATCCGGTGTGCGCCACACCGAATGTCATGCCGCACAAGGTGATTGGCCGGTCGAGTCGGCTCCGCCGTTCGTCCCGGGTCACGACCGCTTTGCACCGCGGTGGTAATCGGCCCGGGTGTGGACGACCGCGCGGGCCCTGGCGAGTCCCCGATACTGAGTCCGCCCGGTCATCGAGACCGACTGCCTCGACGACGTCACCGAGGTGTGCGGACGGATGGAGCGGGCCAGATCGACGGCCGGGTGCCGATCGACTACCGGTACGGGGGCGCCCCGCCACCCCGACCGGCTCAGGCGCCCACGGCTGATCGATTCCTGTCCGGGTGAGAACTGACGCTGCGCGGGGCTAAGTACCGCTGCTGCCCACGTCGGGCGAGATTGCAGTGGTGCGCTACTGCAATCGCGCCGGCGGCCGGCCGCGACGATTGCCGAAGGCGAACTGAGCCTGACCGCAGCCATCCTTTCAGCTCGCCCTGACAGAGACGGAGACGACGTCATGACGGTTGTCAGTTCACGCACCGGTGGCGAATCACGGCTGCTCCGACAGAACTACGGCGATGATCCGTTGGCTGACCGCGATTCGGATCTATATCGCGGGGAGTTCGTGGCGGGATTCGTCGAGAAGTGGGACGAATTGATCGATTGGGATGCACGTGCGGAGTCCGAGGGACAGTTCTTCATAGAGATCCTGCGTGCGCTGGGCACGCAGAGCGTCCTCGATGTCGCCACCGGCACCGGCTTTCATTCAGTCCGTCTCACAAGGGCCGGTTTCGATGTCGTCAGTGTGGACGGCTCTGCGGCCATGCTCGCCAGGGCTGTTGAGAACGGCCGGAAGCGCGGCCTCGTCCTCGAGCCCGTCTTGGCCGATTGGCGCGAGCTGAACCGGCGCATCCGCGGCAAGTACGACGCGATAATCTGCCTCGGCAACTCGTTCACCCACCTGCATTCCGACCAGGATCGCCGGAAGGTCCTGGCCGAGTTCTATGCGGCTCTGCGCCACGGCGGAATTCTGATTCTCGACCAGAGAAATTACGACGAGATGCTCGATCACGGCTTCAGGTCGACGCACAGGTACTACTACTGCGGCGATCAGGTTACGGCGGAGCCGGAATACATCGACGACGGCCTGGCGCGCTTCAAATACACCTTCGCCGACGGATGCGAATACACGTTGAACATGTTCCCGTTGCGGAAGGACTATGTCCGGCGCCTGATACGCGAGACGGGTTTCGGGCGTGTGCAGACGTACGGCGACTTCCAGGAGACCTACGACGAGCACGAGTCCAACTTCTTCGTCCACGTTGCCGAAAAGGCGCCGAGCGCACGCGGCCAGCAGGTCCACCTCGACCCCACGCGGCGGTCCAGGACACCCGGAAGCCGGGTGTGAAATGGCCGTTGACGATCGGTTGCGCGCTGTCGAGGGGTCAACGCGCAACGCAGAGCCTATCGCCATACTGGGGATGGCGTGCCGCTTCCCGGGCGGCGTCAACTCGCCGGATGACTTGTGGCAATTGCTGTCCGAGGAGCGCGACACGGCGTCGAAGTTTCCCACCGACCGCGGCTGGAATCTTGATGCGCTGTTCGGGCCCGACCCCGACGCACCGGGGGCGACCCATGTTCGCGCCGGTTCGTTCGTGGACGACGTCGGCGATTTCGACGCCGCCTTCTTCGGGATTGGTCCGCGTGAAGCCCGAGCCATGGACCCGCAACAGCGACTGCTGCTGGAGGTGACATGGGAGGCGCTGGAACGGGCAAGGATCAACCCGATTTCCTTGCACGGCAGTGATACCGGCGTGTTCGTGGGTTTGGCCTCCCAAGAGTATGGCCCGCGCGGCTATGACGACAAGGAGGGATTGGCGGGCTATCTGGCGACCGGCATTCCGTCTTGCATCGCCTCGGGTCGAATCGCCTACACACTTGGGTTGTATGGCCCGGCGGTGACGGTCGAAACCGGCTGCTCGTCTGCGCTGGTTTCGGTGCACCTTGCCATGCAGTCGTTGCGTTCGGGCGAATGCGACGTGGCGGTGGCGGGTGGTGCAAACGTCATGTGCTCACCCAGCGTCTTCATCGGCCTGGGGCGGCAGGGTGCGCTATCCGCCGACGGCCGATCCAAGCCATTCGCTGCGTCAGCGGACGGGTTTGGCGCTGCCGAGGGTGCCGGCGTGCTGGTGCTCGCCAGACTGTCGCGGGCGCGCAGCAGCGGTTACCCGGTGCTTGCGCTGATCAGGGGCAGCGCCGTCGGACAGGACGGAGCCACCGATGTCCTGTCCGCCCCGAGCGGTTCAGCACAGCAGCGAGTGATTCAACGGGCACTGTTGGATGCGGGCCTGTGTCCGGGCGACGTCGACGTCGTCGAGGCGCATGGTACGGGCACGAGGATCGGCGATCCGATCGAAGCGGGCGCGTTGCAGGCGACGTACGGCAAAGCCCATTCCGCAGCGCGCCCGCTACTGGTCGGCTCGGTCAAGTCGAACGTCGGCCACACGCAGTACGCCGCCGGCGTCGCCGGAGTGATCAAGATCGTAGACTCCATGCGGAACGGGGTTGTGCCTGCGACCTTGCATCTGGATTCGCCTACACCTCAGGTGGATTGGTCGTCGGGGACGATCGAGGTGGTCGGTAGCGCACGTCCATGGCCCGATCAGACCGGCCGACCGCGGCGTGCCGGTGTTTCGTCGTTCGGTCTCAGCGGAACCAATGCGCACGTGATAATCGAGCAGGCGCCGCCAGAGTCGGCGGCCGTGACGCCAACTCGACAGCCTCCGCCGGTGACGCCATGGGTGTTGTCCGCGAAGTCGGCCTCGGCACTGGCCGAGCAAGCGGCCCGGTTGGGACGGTTCGTCGAGCAGCAGCAAGATGGTGATCCGAACGATGTCGCCTACTCCTTGGTTGCCAGCCGGGCGTTGTTCGACCACCGGGCCGTGGTGGTCGGAGCCGGCCGTGACGAGTTGACCTGCGGGTTGCGCGCGATCGCCTCGGGCGCACCTGCACCGAATGTGGTCACCGGAAAGGTCGCTGCCACAGGGGGAACGGTGTTCGTCTTCCCCGGCCAGGGATCTCAGTGGACAGGCATGGCGGTCGAACTGTTGGAAACCGCGCCTGCGTTTGCCGATGAGATGCGCCGCTGTGATGCCGCTTTCGCGGAGTTCGTCGACTGGTCGCTGCTCGACGTCGTGCGGGCCGGGGTCGATTCTGGAAGCCTCGGCCGAGTCGACGTCGTTCAACCCGTGCTGTTTGCGGTGATGGTGTCGTTGACCGCGCAATGGCGTGCTTTGGGCGTCCATCCCGACGCCGTCCTCGGCCATTCACAGGGCGAGATTGCTGCCGCCCACGTCGCCGGTGCCCTCTCGTTGCGAGATGCCGCAAAGGTTGTCACGTTGCGTAGCAAGGCGATTCGCGCAATCGCGGGAAACGGCGGGATGGTCTCGATTCCGCGGCCGATTCAACAGGTACACGTGCTCATCGAACCGTGGAATCAATCGATTTCCGTTGCCGCGCATAATGGTCCATCTTCGACCGTCGTGACGGGGAATGTCGCGGCACTCGACGAGTTGATGGCGGTGTGCGAACGCGACGAGCTGTCGGTCACTCGGATTCCAGTCGACTACGCCTCACATTCTGCCCACGTGGAGGAGTTGCGGGAGACGTTGCGCGAGTTGCTTTCCGGGTTGCAGCCCAGAACTTGCGAGATAACATTCATCTCGTCGGTCACCGGCGCCGAACTCGACACGAAGGTTCTCGACACCGACTATTGGTTCGCCAATCTGCGGCAACCGGTGTTGTTCGAACAGGCTATCCGGTGGTCCTACGAACACGGTTACCGGTTCTTCGTCGAATCGAGTCCACATCCGGTATTGACTGCCGGCATCCAGGAATCACTGGAGGACGCCGACGAGGGTCACAGTGTGGTTGGGACCCTTCGACGCAACGAAGGCGGCATGCGGCGATTCCTGCTGTCGGCTGCCGAGGCCCACGTTCATGGAAGATCGCCCAACTGGACGAGCATGTTCGACGACAGCGGCGCGCGTTGCGTTGACCTACCCACCTATGCCTTCCAGCGCAAACGTTACTGGATGGACCTCGGGTCCGGGTCCGTCGATGCGAGCAGTCTCGGCGTCAGCGCCGCGGAGCATCCGCTACTCGGTGCGGTTGTGGCCCAGGCAGATTCGGATGAGATCATTCTCACCGGTAGATTGTCGCTCGCGTCCCATCCGTGGCTGGCCGACCACAAGGTGCACGGGATGGTGCTGGTGCCGGGCGCGGCAATGGTGGAGCTGGCGCTATACGCGGGTGACCGTGCGGGCTGTCCACGGGTGGACCAACTCATTTTGCACGCCCCGTTGATCGTCGGGGAACACGGTCGGGTGGCGGTGCAGGTGGTCGTCGGTGGGTGGCGCGAGTCCGGTGACCGCCGGGTCCGGGTCTACTCGCGCCTCGACGATGGTGTCGACCGAGCATGGACACAACATGCCGAAGGCGTACTAGTTCCGACCCTGGATCCCGTCACCGTGGATGAGATGGACCAATGGCCGCCGGAGGGTGCGGAACCGATCGACGTATCCGGGGCCTACCCGGGATTGGCCACGTCCGGATACGAATATGGGCCGGCGTTCCGCGGACTGCGCTCGGTGTGGCGCCGTGGTGCCGAGGTCTTCGTAGAGGCGGCGTTGCCGGAGCAGGTGAAGGCGGACGCGGGCCGGTTCGCTCTACATCCGGTGCTGCTTGACGCGATCTTCCACGGCATCGCTGCCGGTGGGGTCCTCGCGGGGACGGAATTGACCAGGCTGCCGTTCGAATGGGAAGGCGTGTCACTGCATGCTGTCGGCGCGAGCCGGCTTCGAGCCCGAATAGCGCTCGTCGGTGACGACACGGTTGCTGTCACTCTGATGGACGGCTGCGGGGCATTGGTGGGGCGTATCGACTCGCTCGCCCTGCTGGGTATTTCGCGAAGTCGATTGCTGATGAGTGCTGTCGCGGATGACGCGGTGTATGGGCTCGATTGGGTCACCCTCCCCCCATCGAAGGAAAGCCGGAGCGGGCCCTCCCTCGGTGCGGGCACCGATAACATGACCGTATTTCGCTGCCCGACAACTGTTTCAGAAGGCGCAGCCCTACCTGACGGCGTACGACGAACGCTGGCACAGGTGTTGAGCTGGACACAGAATTGGCTATCGAGCGAGCCTCACGACGACGACGCGCGAATGGTGGTGCTCACCCGCGGCGCCATTGCGGTCGACTCGTCCGAAGACGTCACCGATCTCGGTCAGGCTGCCGTGTGGGGCTTGTTGCGCAGCGCACAGGCCGAAAACCCGGGCCGTATTGTGTTGGCCGACATCGATGAATGGGGCAGTGCCGATGTCGCCGTTGCCGAAATCGTCCGTCGTGACGAATCCCAACTCGCGTTCCGTAGTGGCGCGGTGCTTGCCCCTCGACTGGTGTGCACTGAGCGAACCGATGGCGCTGAACTTGTCGAGACCGGCGACTGGCGGCTCGCCACGCTGGGCGGCGGCACGCTGGAATCACGAAACTTTGCCCTGCGCCCGTGCCCAGAATCCGCCCGGCCACTTCGGCCGGGCGAGGTGCGTCTGGGTCTGCGTGCCAGCGGCGTGAACTTCCACGATCTCCTGACGGCATTGGGTCACCCGTCGGACTACGACGTCGGCGTCGAAGGCTCCGGCGTTGTTCTCGAGGTGGCCGACGATGTGCTCGAGTTCGCGCCGGGCGATCGTGTGATGGGTCAGTTCTTCGGCGCTGGGCCCGTCGTCGTCGTGGATCATCGGAGAATTTCGTGCGTCCCCTCAGGATGGTGCTATCGGCAAGCAGCGGCGGTGCCAGCAGTTTTCCTGACCGCGTACTACGTGTTGGCGCACGTCGCGCGCGTCAGCGCAGGCGAGCGGGTGCTGGTGCACGCCGGCACGGGCGGTGTGGGCATGGCTGCGGTGCAGTTGGCCAAGCAATGGGGCCTCGATGTGTATGCGACGGCCAGCCCGGGTAAATGGGAAGTCCTGCGCAGCATGGGATTGGACGACGAGCACATCGCGAACTCACGCACGCTGGAGTTCGAGCAGAAGTTCCTGACGGCGACCGCTGGGGCAGGCATGGACGTCGTAGTCGATTGCCTGAAAGAAGAATTCGTCGATGCGTCGCTGCGGCTCCTGCCGCGCGGCGGGCGGTTCATCGAGCTGGGCAAAGCAGACATCCGTGATCCGGGGGAAGTCGCTTTGCAGCATTCGGACGTCGAGTATCACGCATTCGACCTCCTCGCGGACGTCACTCTGGATTCCCTGAGCGAGATGCTCCGCGAGTTGGTGAAACTCTTCGAGACGGGCGAACTGCGCCCGCTTCCGTGGCGTTCCTGGGATATCCGACAGGCATCGGATGCCTATCGATTCCTGAGCCAGGCCCGGCACGTCGGAAAGCTGGTGCTCACTGTGCCCACTCCGCTCGATCCTGATGGCACAGTGCTGATCACGGGCGGTACCGGCGTATTGGCAACGCTGCTGGCCCGGCACCTGGTGACCCGTCATGGTGCGCGGAACCTGTTGCTCGTCAGCCGAAGGGGCCCCGCGGCCGAAAATGCTGCCGCGGTCGAATCGGAGCTCACCGCACTCGGTGCCGCTGTCCGGATCGAATCGTGCGACGCGGCGGACCGGGAATCGTTGCAGGAGCTCCTGGCGGGGATAGCGGTCGAGCATCCGTTGACCGCCGTCGTCCACGCGGCTGGAGTGCTCGACGACGCCCTGTTCGCGGAACAGACGCCGGATCATCTGGACGCGGTGCTGCGTCCGAAAGTCGATGCAGCGTGGAACCTTCACGAACTCACCTTGTCCGCGGACCTGTCGGCGTTCGTCCTGTTTTCGTCGGCCGCCGGCGTTCTCGGCTCGGCGGGGCAGGCCAACTACGCCGCTGCCAATACGTTCCTCGATGGACTTGCACAACATCGCCGACGGCAGGGGCTGCCGGGTGTCTCCATGGCGTGGGGATGGTGGGCGCAGGCGACGGGAATGACCGGCCATCTCGACGAGCGCGATCGCGCGCGCATGAGCCGGAGCGGGTATATCCCGATGTCGTCGGCCGACGGCCTTGCGCATTTCGATGCGGCGCTCCGGCAGGCGCGCTCATTCGTCATGCCGGCCCAGTTCGACCTGGCCGCCATCCGCTCCCACTCGGAGATTGGGGGCCTGCCGCCAATGTTCCGTGGTTTGATTCGCGCGGCGCGACGCACGGCTGAGTCGACCGCCGCAGTAGAGCGATGTTCCGATCTTCGACATCTGCTCGCGGCGATGAGCACTTCCGAGCGGGAACACCAACTGCTCGACATCGTCCGGTCGAATGCGGCCGCGGTGCTCGGATACGACTCAGGCGACGTCCTGGACGCGAATCAGGAGTTCAAGGAGCTCGGCTTTGATTCGCTGGGTGCGGTCGAATTTCGGAATCGGCTCAAATCGGCGACCGGTCTGAAGTTACCCGCCACCGTCGTCCACGAACATCCGACACCCACAGCGCTGGCGCGTTATCTGGCAGGTGCACTCGACACCGACGGGGACGCCACCCTTGGCGGCGAAGCGGAAGGCATTCGGGTCGAACAGGACTACTTGCCATTGACGGCATATCAGCGCGACATCGTCGCGGTCGCCGCACGCTTTCCGGACCTCCCGATCGCACAGGTGGTCGGCAAGGCCCGGCTGGATGGCACGGTGAATCTGGAGCGGATGCGCGAATGCGTGCGGCGGACGTACCTGCGGAACGACGCGCTGCGATTGCGTCTCGAGTTTCGCGGCGGCGAGTTCGTCCAGTACGTCGGAACCGAGGTGCCCGAGCTCGAAGTCGTCGACTTCACCGGTGCGGCAGATCCTGTGGCGGCGTGCAGTCGCTGGCTCGACGAGGCAAGTGAGCAGGTACTTCCGCTCGAGGGCCCGCTGACACGCGCCGCGGTCCTCGTCGATCGGAGTGATTCGTTTCTGATGTATGCATGTTTCCACCACTGCGTGGGCGACGCGTGGGGGATCAATCTCGCGCTGAGCCAGGTGATGAACGAGTATGTGGCGGACGGTGACATCAGCATTGATAACGACGTCGAGATGCCGAGATTCGTGGACTTCATACGCGCAGAGCGCGAATACCGCGCGTCGGCGGAATGGGCGGCTGATCGGGAGTACTTCGTGGAGAAGTACCGCGACGTCGAGCCGGCATTGTTCACCCGCCTCGGGTCGGTACGAAGTCGTCGCCGGCGGCATCACACCATGCGGGTGAATCCAGAAGCAGCCCAACGTATTCGAGAGTCAGGACATTCGATCTTCGCGTTCACCGCTGCCGCCCTCGGCGAGTACCTGGGCCGAATACATCGCGGCAGGGACGTCATGATCGGGGTCCCGTTCCTGAATCGGTCAACGGATGCCGAACTGGGCATGGTCGGCTGCACGACGAACATGCTGCCGCTGCGAATTCCAGGTGACAGCGAATTGTCGATGGGTGAGCTCGCCGATCGAATCAGCGGCGAGGTATGGGAACTGCAGGCTCGGCAGCGGTTCGCGTATGGCGACCTCGCCACGGCGTTGCAGGACCGCGCCGAGACGACGATGTTCGACGTCACCTACTCGTACCTCACCATTCCGGACAACGAACATGCAGAGTGGATGTGGAAGTCCGCGCATGTGCTCGCATCGGGATATTCACTCGATGCGGTCAACATCGTCGTTCGTGACTACGAGCGGGACGGGTCGCTCGAGGTGGACCTGTTCTATGCCGACGACGTCTTCGACGCGGACTACCGGTTCACCGATGCTCTGCGCCACGTCCTGACCTTGATCGACAGAGCACTGGACCAGCCGGAAATTGAACTCCGCGAGATCGACATGCTGTCCGACGCGGATCGCACCCACCTGAACGCCTTCGCTCACGGCGGGCCGATCGATGCCTGATATCGACATTGCGCACGAGGTGAGGATCGACCGCGTAGCCGCTTGGGCACCCGGTGAGCGTCCAGCGGTGGTGTGGGCCGATGGAACGCTCCGTTATGGGGAGTTCGATGCCGCCGTGAACCACATCGCGGAACGTCTGCGCGCCGGGGGTGTCGAGCGTGACGACTGCGTTGGAGTCATCGTGCCGCGCTCGCCCGAGCTGCTCATTGCGATCCACGGAATTCTGCGCGCCGGCGCCGCATACGTGCCGATCGATCCGGGGCACCCACAGATTCGCATTCGCACGATCCTCGAGGATAGCGGTGCACGGCTCGTCGTGGCCGGGGCTGAATTCGCAAACATTGCCGATCAACTCGGTGTTGGTCGCGTCGAGCCGATCATCGGCGACGCGGCTCCCGTCGAGCCGGTCGCATCGCCGGAGGACCTGGCGTACGTCATCTACACGTCGGGATCGACCGGTCGGCCCAAGGGCGTGATGGTCGAGCACCGGTCGGTGGTCAACAGGCTGCAGTGGATGCAGCGGCGGTATCCACTTGGTGCCGATGACGTGATTCTGCAGAAGACCCCGGTGACGTTCGACGTCTCGGTGTGGGAGTTGATGTGGTGGGCGATGGCGGGTGCTAGCGTCGCCTTGCTCGAGCCGGGGGGCGAGCGAGATCCACGCAAGATCATCGCCGCGGTCGAGCGATATCGGGTGACGGTCATGCATTTCGTGCCGTCGATGCTTGGCCCATTCATGGATCAATTGGAGGACCAACCTGATTCGGTGCACCGGCTCACGTCGTTGCACACGGTGTTCTGCAGTGGGGAAGCGCTCACGCCGGCCCTGGTTCAGCGGTTCAACCGGGTATTCGCCGCCATCGGCGTACCGCGGCTGGTGAATCTCTACGGGCCGACCGAGGCGACGGTGGATGTGAGCTACTTCGACTGCCCCTCGGCCGGCCCTGTGGATGCAGTCCCAATCGGAAAGCCGATCGACAACACGACGCTGCTGGTTCTCGACGAGCGCGGGAACCACTGTCCCGTAGGCGTTCCCGGTGAGCTCAACATCGGCGGGACGGGGCTGGCCCGCGGTTACCGGGGTCGCGAAGACTTGACCGCGGCCGCCTTCGTCGCCGACGAGCGCGTGCCGGGCGGTCGGCGTTACCGGACCGGCGACCTCGCCCGTTGGCGAGCCGACGGCAATCTGGAGTTCCTGGGCCGCATCGATGATGAAGTCAAGGTCCGGGGCAATCGGGTGAGTCTCGGTGAGGTCCAGGTCGTGATGGAGTCGTGCCCGGGTGTGCGATCGGCGGTGGTCATGGCCGAGCCCTCGGACACCCACGGCACACATCTCATCGGCTATTTCGTCGGAGAGTCCGTCTCCATCGACCAACTCGGTGGCCATCTGTCACAGCGGTTGCCTACTTACATGGTTCCCACCAGCTTCGTCGAACTGGACGCGTTCCCCCTCACGGCGAGCGGCAAGGTGGATCGTCGGGCGCTGCCCAGGCCGGGCGCGCCGGATCGATCGGCCCTCGCGCCGCGTACCCCGGTCGAGACGGCACTGGTAGATGTGTTCTCCTCCGTCCTCGGTGTGGAAGCCGTTGGTGTGCATGATAATTTCTTCGCGGTTGGCGGAGATTCAATGCTCGCTCTCGCAATTCGCAGCGAGGCCGAGAAGCGTGGCCTCGCCTTCGACATCGAGGATCTGTTCGCACGGCCGACGGTCGCCGAATTGGCCGAGTCGACTTCACCACTGACTCTGGAGCCAATTGGCGTTACCGACGCATTCGCGTTGGTCGCGCCGATCGACCGTCCGACACTGTGCGACGCCGAGGACGCGTTCCCCGCGACGACCATGCAACTGGGCATGCTGTTCCACAGCATCGGACGCGTCGATTCGACGATGTACAAGGACGTCTTCCGCTATCGCGTGGCAATGCCGTGGCGTGAAGAGGAGTTCACCGACGCATTCGATCGGCTGGTCGCGCGCCATCCCGCGCTGCGGTCCTCATTCGACCTGACCGAGTGTTCGGTGCCGATGCAGGTTGTCAGGTCAAGCGTGCCGCGAGCGTTCGACGTGGTGACCGGAGCCGACGATGCGCTTGTCTGGGACTATATAGCGGCCCAACACGCGCGCCGCTACGACTTCGGTTGCGCTCCGCTCTACAGTGTGCGCGCGTTTGTCCGGGATGAGGGTGTGGACCTGGTTCTCGCGTTTCATCACGCGATTCTGGACGGCTGGAGTATCGCGAATCTGATCCGCGAACTGCTTCAGGACTATCTGTTCCGCGTGGGCATCGACGTGCCGCCGATCGACACCGATATTCACGCGGCGACCATCCTCGCCGAGCAGGTCCGTCTGGAACGGGAGGCACTCCAAGATCCCGCTGCGCGGGAATTCTGGCGTCGCGCCGTGGCGGTGTCCCGCGCGACGACGCTGGAATCCGGTCTCGTACGTGAAGCGCCGGTGATCACTGATCCCGTCGCGACGGTCATGATTCCGGAAGAACTGCAGGGCGCCACCGAGCAACTTGCAAAGTCTCACCGACTGCCGATGAAATCGGTGCTGCTCGCCGCGCATTGCATTACTCTGCAGCGGCTTTCGGGCGAGCCGGATGTCACGACCGGACTGGTCACCCACGGACGTCCGGCACGCGCCGGGGCCGAAGCCGCCGCCGGACTCTTCCTCAACGCCATCCCGATCTGCTTCGACGACGGTCATGCGACCTGGCTCGAAGCCGTTGAACGCCTCGCCGAATTTGACCGCGTGAGTCATCGCTATCAGCGATACCCCTTGCAGGCCATGCAATCCGATGCGGGCCGGCTACTGTTCGACACCGCGTTCAACTACGTCAACTATCACCCCCTCGCTGGCCTCGCCGGCATTAGCGGGATCGAACTGCTCGACGTGGAAGTTCACGAACGAACCAACTTTGCACTGCTCGCGACAGCCGGCGTTGATCCACGCACCCAACGGCTCTTCCTGATTGTCACCGGCGATCCGCAGCGCATCACCGCCATACAGGCAGACGAATACGCAAACACGTTCGTGCGCGTGCTGGCGGCGATCGCACGCACACCCGAGCAGTCCTTCGATCTCGACGTCGACGAGTTGAAGGCTGGTGGCCGCAAACTCGATTCAACTGCTCTGGATGGCGCGCCGGCACGATCGGCTCCGGGTCCGCGGACGGCTACCGAGGCAGTGCTGGCGGACGTGTTCTCGTCAGTACTTGGCGTGGAAGCCGTTGGTGTTCACGACAACTTCTTCACGGTCGGTGGGGACTCGATCCTTGCCCTCGTCGTTCGTAGCAAGGCGGAGAAGCGCGGTATCACGTTCGACATCGACGACCTGTTCGCACGGCCCACGATCGCCGAACTGGCCGAGTCGACTTCACAGCCGGCACCGGAGTCGCAAGGCGTGACCGAGCCTTTCGCATTGCTTCCGCTGATCGACCGTGCGGCGCTGCATGAGGCCGAGGATGCGTTCCCCGCGACGACGTTGCAACTCGGCATGCTGTTTCACAGCATCGAGCAAGCCGAGTCGACGATGTACAAGGACGTCTTCCACTATCGGGCGGCGATGCCGTGGCGGGAAGCGGAGTTCGTCGCCGCATTCGACGCGCTGGTGAAGCGTCATCCCGCGCTGCGGTCATCGTTCGAACTGACGCGACATTCGGTGCCGGTGCAGGTTGTCAGGAGGCGGGTGCCGCGAACCTTGGACGTCGTGGCCAAGGCAAGCGATGCGGACATCGAGGACTACATAACCGCGCGACGCGCGCAGCGCTACGACCTGGACTGCGCTCCGCTCCACAGCCTTCGAGCCTTTGTCCGGGACCAGCGTATTGATCTGGTCTTCGCATTTCATCACGCGATCCTGGACGGCTGGAGCGTTGCGAACCTGATACGCGAGTTGGTACAGGACTACTTGTCCCGCCTCGAAATCGGCGTGCCGCCCATCGAAATCGAGGCCCATTCGGCGAGCATGCTTGCCGAGTACGCCCGGCTGGAGCTGGAGGCGCTCGAAAGTTCCGCCACACAGGAATTCTGGCGTAGCTCCTTGGCCGGGTCTCGCGCGACGTCGCTGGAATCCTTTGTCGCCCACGAGGCACCGGCGAAAGCCCAGCCCGTTGCTACGGTTCTCATTCCCCAGTGGCTGCAGGATGCCGCCCGGCAGCTTGCCGCGTCTCGTGGACTGCCGATGAAATCGCTGCTGCTCGCCGCACACTGCCTGACCCTGCAGAGAGCCTCCGGCGAGGCCGACGTGACGACGGGACTGGTCACGCACGGACGCCCCGGCCGGACCGGCGCCGAAGTGGCCGCCGGACTGTTCCTGAACACGATTCCGGTACGGCTCGACGACGGCCATGCGACATGGCTCGACGCCATCGAACACGTTGCCAAAATCGAACGCGCGAGCCATCGGCATCGACGTTATCCGCTGCAGGCCATGCAATCCGATGCCGGCCGCCCGGTGTTCAATGTGGTCTTCGACTACCTCAACTACCATGTATTCGGCGCGCCGGCGCCTGACATCGGGGTCGAACTGCTCGGGTTCGATGTGCACGAGCGGACGAACTTTGCGCTGTGGGTCACCGTTGCGACGGATCCCCGGACCGGTCGGCTTTCCCTACGGGTGACCGGCGATCCAGCAATGCTCTCGACCGAGCAGGCGCGCGAATACGCGAACTCATTCGTTCGGGTGCTGGCGGCAATCGTACGCACACCCGAGGGCTCCGGCGATCCTGCTGCAGATCAACTGGCGGCCCGCGACGTTATCCAACTCGTCGCCGAGCAGGCGGCGGCCGAGCCCGATGCAATAGCACTGGTCGCTGACACCGGCAGCTGGACGTATGGCGAATTGGACCGCGCCGCAGAACGAATCGCCGCTGGCCTGTTGGCCGCAGATGTGCCAGACGGAGCGCGGATAGGTGTGATGCTGGAGCGTTCTCCGGAGCTGATTGCAACCGTGCTGGGTGTTCTGAAGGCCGGCGCCGCGGTTGTGCCGTTGGACCCCAACTACCCGCGCGCGCGGATCGACGTGATGATCGACCGTGCCCGGCCGTTCCGCGTCATCGCTGACCTGGCGGAAGTCCGGGCACTGATGGAACTACCCGCCAGGACAACGCTGCCGGCAATCGATCCCGAAAGTGTGGCCTACGTGTTGTTCACGTCGGGTTCGACGGGCGAACCCAAAGGCGTCGCGATGCCGCACCGGGCTCTGCACAACGTCATCGCGTGGCAGAACCGGTGCCCGTCCGGTGCCGTCGGCGGTTCCACGCTGCAGTTCTTCCCGCTGTCCTTCGACGTGTCGTTCCAGGAAATATTCTCGACGCTCTGCGGTGGCGGCACGTTGCGGTTGCTCTCCGAGGAGCAACGCAACGATCTGCCTGCGCTGGTGCGCCTTGTCGCCGATGAAGAGATCGAACGTCTGTTTCTGACTTGCGTCGCGCTGCAGGCATTCGCCGAGGCGGCGCAGGTGAACCGAACACAGCTGGAGTCGCTGCGTGTCGTGATCAACGTCGGCGAGCAGTTGAGGGTGACGCCGGAGATCCGCCAGCTGTGCTCCGAGAATCCCGGCATCGTGCTGGAGAACCAGTACGGCCCGACCGAGACGCATGAGGTCGCCAGCTACACCCTGACCGGTCCGCCGGAGGACTTTCCCGAGCTGCCGCCGATCGGTGTTCCGATCGGCGGCGCAACCATCAGCCTGCTCGGCGCCGACCTGCGCCCGGTGCCGCCGGGTGCGAGGGGGGAGATCTACATCGGGGGGCGTTGTCTCGCAATGGGTTACGAGGCACGGCCCGATCTCACCGCTGAGCGATTCGTCACGATCGGCGACTACGACGAGAGGATGTATCGCACCGGAGATATGGGAGTCCGGCTACCCTCCGGCGACCTGGTCTACCTGGGGCGTGTGGACACCCAGGTCAAGGTGCGCGGCTTCCGCATCGAGTGCGCGGAGGTCGAACTCGCCTTGATGAAACTCGACGACAAGGCGATCCGATCGGCAGCGGTCGTGGCGAGACACCGGGGCTCGATGGATTCCGTGCTGGTGGCCTACCTCGTCGGAGACAGCGAAGCCGTCGACCTTGTCGCGGTCCGATCTCGCCTGCGGGCGGTGCTGCCCGCATACATGATCCCGGCACATTTCCAATGGCTCGACGAATTTCCGCTGACGGCCAGCGGCAAGCGCGACGACAAGGCCCTGCGCGAGCTGCCGTTGGTCACTGCCCTTGCGCCATCAGCCGACGTCGCACCGTTGAACACATACGAGCGAGCGGTTGCTGACATCATGTCCGAGTTCTCGGGTTCCGCCGGATTTGCTGCCGACACCAACTTCTTCGAAGCCGGCGGCACATCGATCGGAGCCATGCGCGTGGCGCTGGCGATCGCGCGAACCTGGGATGTCGAGATTCCGTTGGACGCCTTCGTGGCCACGCCGACTCCCGCCCACCTCGCCGGTCTGATCGCGACGGGTGCTCCAGCACGGGCGTTCGATCCCGTTGTCGCGCTGCGTACATCGGGTGATCGGCCGCCGCTGTTCCTGGTCCACCCGATGGGCGGAAATGTCCTGTGCTATCTCGATCTCGTCAAGCACCTTCCCGTTGATCAGCCCGTCCATGCGTTACAGGCGGCGGGTGCCGAACCCGGCGCAACACCGCTCCGCTCGATGGGCGAATTGGCAGCGTCCTACATCGCGGCAATTCGCAGAGTGTGTCCCGACGGGCCGTACATCGTCGGTGGATGGTCCTTCGGCGGCTACGTCGCTGTCGAAATGGCGCGGCAACTGGGTGACGAGGAACTGGCGCGCCTGATCCTGCTCGATACGACGGCGCTCAGCGATGGACCGCACCCGATGGTGCCCGAAACGGAGTTGATCACCTGGTTTTTCGGAGAACTGCTGTTGGAGACATACGGCACAAGGGCAACGCAGCTGACAGTTGAGTTCGACGCGACCGATCGCGACACACTGTTCGATTCAACGCTCCGCTACGCGATCGAGGCGGGAGTCGTACCCGCTGGGAGCTCGCCGCAGTTGGTCCGACGTCTTTACGAGATATTCCGTGCCAACTACGAGGCAACGCTGAACCATCGACACCGACCACTGGATCGGGACATCACCCTGTTGAGGTCGACCGGAGGGCTTCCGGCGGAGTTGGTCGGCCCACACAGCCTCCTCGGCAGCATGTACGCCAGTCCCACCAACGGTTGGGAAATACTCACGCCGCGCCGCCT
>JAKIXW010000060.1:0-232 GCA_022708865.1 Acidobacteriota bacterium | reverse complement strand
GGTGGCGGTGGTCGGAGCGGGGATCGGCGGCCTGACCGCCGCCATCGCCCTGCGGGCCAAGGGGATCGACGTCGAGATCTACGAGGCCGCACCCGAACCGCGGGCCACCGGTACGGCACTGGGGATTGCCAGCAATGCCACGAAAGTGCTGCGCGCGCTGGGCATCGATCTGACAACGGACGCGTCCTGCTGCGCGCTCGAGCACTTCCAGCTGCGCAGCGCGCGTGGCGCG
>JAKIXW010000005.1:51688-51989 GCA_022708865.1 Acidobacteriota bacterium | reverse complement strand
TGCCTCGGCACTGCCGCGGCGCCGGCAGCTGCTGCTGTCGCGTGGGCCCTACCACCGTGACGGCGAGCTGGAGCTGCTGCGCACCCACCGCATCGACGCGCTGGTCACCAAGAACAGCGGGGGTGAGATGACCCGCGCGAAGCTCGATGCCGCTGCCGCGCTGGGTATTCCGGTGGTGATGATCGACCGGCCCGCGTTGCCGGCCGGGGTTCGTGCCGTCGGCACCGTCGACGAGGCCGCAGAGTGGGTCAGGTCCGGGTGAGGCGCAGCCGCCATTCCTCCGGCCCCCGGTCGAGGTAAT
>JAKIXW010000005.1:28256-51678 GCA_022708865.1 Acidobacteriota bacterium | reverse complement strand
GGCGATCCGGCCCGCGGTGCGGTCGGACAGCTGCCGTAACAGCGGCACCGGGTCTTGGTGAGCCACCAGCACCAGCGTGGCGCCCGCCGGGACGGCGTCGAACGCGCCGAAGACGGTCGCGTGGCGAATGGAGTGCGGTATCGCGCGGACGTCGAGCACCGGCTCATCGGTATCCGATTCACCGCAGCTGCATTGATGGCCGCCGTGGCCGGACTCGTGGCCGCCGAGTAGGTCGTGCATGCCGTGGACGACCTCGGCGAGGGATACCTGCGGGTCGGCGGCGACGATGGGCAGGATGCGGTCGTTCTCGTCGCTCAGGTGTGCGTCGAACAGCACCCGGAGGGCGTGGCCGGCCGCGGCGAGGCGCACCGGTGACACCTCGCTGCCGATCCGTTCGACGAGACTGCCGAGGACGCGGTGCGCGGCGATCATCGACTCGATCAGCGGTCGGGCCCGCTCGGTGCGGGCGGCGGCCGGATAGAGCCGGTCCTCCTCGGCGGCGGCGTGCGGCATCAACTCGCCGGTGAGGAATCCGATGGTGTCGGACCGGGCGGCCGCCACGTCGCCGCCGCGCTCGGCGGCCGCGATCAGGGCGTCGGTGAGCACCGCGACGCGCGCCGCGAGTTCCGCATGGTGGTTCTTGATGGCCTCGACCGCGTCGGCATCGGCAGATGTGGACGCGACGATCACCTCGTTGACTGACATGGCCGGTTTCCTCTCTCGCGAGTCGATGCGGCTAAGTGCCCAACTATTTACTACACTTAATTCCGTGGAAAATCGAGCGGTGGCCCTCGGCCCCGCGCCGACGCCGTACAGCGGGCAAGTGGCGCTGTCCGGAGCGCGGCTGCGGGTCCTCGAGCACGTCCGCACCCACGCTCCGGTGCGCATCACCGACGCCTCCGCCGACCTGGCACTGCACCCGAACACCATTCGCGAACACCTCGATGCACTCGCCGGCCTCGGACTGGTCGAACGCGTTACCGAGGCGGCCGTGGGCCGCGGCCGGCCCGCCGCGCTGTACCGGCCGTCCGCCACCGATCCCGCGCCGTCGGCCCGGGAATATGCGGGTCTGGCTACGGCGCTGGCCGGGCATCTGGCCCGCACCAGCAGCGATCCTGAGCGCGACGCGCACGCGGCCGGCGTCGAGTGGGGTCGCGAGTTGATCGAGGGATCCGTCCGCGTCGACGGCGACGCGCGGCAGTCCGTGCTCGACGCGCTGGCAGGCCTGGGCTTCGCGCCTGACGACCAGGGCGCCGAGCGTGGCGTCGCGCTGCGGTGCTGTCCGCTGCTGAGTGCCGCCCACCGCTACCCGAGTGTCGTCTGCCAGGTTCACCTGGGCATCGTCGAGGGGGCACTCGAACGGCTCGGCGGGCCCACCGGTCCCGGCCTGGACCTCATCGCTTTCGCCGAACCCGGTGCGTGCCGGCTGTTCCTGCCCGACCCGGTGGTGCACCGATGATGACCGACGAACCGATCCCGGCCAGGGCGCTGCTGCTGGTGCCCGGCGGGTTCGCGCTGTTGGCCGGTCTTGACGCGGCGCTGCTGCTGCTCGGGCTGCCCGCGCCGGTCGGCGTCGCACGCCTCACCGAGGTGCACGGCATGCTGCTGGTGCTGGGCTTCGTCGGTACCCTCGTCGCGGTGGAACGCGCCGTGGCCGCGCGGCGTCGCTGGTGCTACTTCGCCCCGGTCTGCCTCGGCCTGGGCGCGGTGCTGCTGACCGTTCCGGCGCCCCGGTACCTCGCCGCGGGGCTGTTGCTGGCCGGGTGCGTGGGTCTGGTAGCGACCTACGTGCCGCTGTGGCGGCGCTCGGCGGACATCGCGGTGCTGATCCAGGCCGCGGGTGCCCTGCTGGCTACCGGGGCCGCAATGTTGTGGCTGGGCAGCGTGCCGGTTGCCGATCTGCTGGGCTGGCTGGCGGGGTTCCTGATCCTGACGATCGGCGGGGAGCGCCTGGAACTCGCCCGGGTGGCGATGCTCGGCGCGCGGGCCGAGGCCCTGCTCGGGGCGGCCGCGGCGGCACTCGTCGCCGGTGCGCTCGCCGCGCTGCTGTGGCCGGTCGTCGGGTACGCGGTGCTCGGGGCCGCGGTCCTGGGCATCACCGCGTGGCTGGCGCGGTTCGACGTCGCCCGGCGCACCGTGCGCGGGTCCGGCTTGACCAGGTACATGGCAGTGTCCCTGCTCACCGGCTATTGCTGGCTGCTGGTGCCGGGTCTCACCTGGCTGTTGGTCGGTCCGGAGCGCTCGGGCGGCGGCTACGACGCGGTTGTGCACGCGGTGATGCTCGGCTTCGTGCTGTCCATGATCATGGCGCACGCGCCGGTCATCCTGCCCGCGGTGCTGCGCCGCCCGTTGCCCTACACACCGGCGATGTACTGGCCGGTTGCCCTGCTGCACCTGTCGCTGCTACTCCGCGTCGCCGTCGGCGACGTTCGGGGGATCGGGTGGGCCGTCACCACCGGCGGCGCGCTGAACGTCGTCGCCGTGCTGGCATTCCTCGGTGTCGCCGTGTACGCGGCGGCCCGGCGCCGGGTCCGGGAGCCGGCATGAACCGCCGGCCATGGCACCTGCGGGCCGGGACGGTCGTATTCGCCTGGCTGGCCGCCCTCGTCGTGCTGGCCGTCGCGCATCGGTTCGTCCCCCTGTCCGGTTGGCTGCTGATCCATCTGCTGGGTCTGGGCGCCGCCGGCAACGCGATCCTGATCTGGAGTCGCCATTTCGCCGACGCGCTGCTGCGCCTCCCGTCGGACACGTCGCACGCGGGTGAGGTATTGCGCATCGCCGCCTTCAACGCCGGCGCACTCACGGTGATCACCGGAATGCTCGCCGGTCGATGGCCGCCGGTGCTGGCGGGCGGCGTGGTGGTCGCCGCCGTCGCGCTCGCCCACGCCGTCACCCTGGTGCGTGCCCTGCGGACCGCACTGCCGGCTCGTTTCGGTGACACCGTCCGCTACTACGTCGCGGCCGCGGCACTGCTGCCGGTCGGCGCGGGGCTGGGCGTGGCGATGGCGAACCCGGGACTGCCGGACGAACTGCACGAGCGCTTCGTGATCGCGCACGCAGCGGTGAACCTGTACGGCTGGGTGGGCCTGATGGTGCTGGGCACGCTGGTCACGTTCTGGCCGACGATGCTGCGCACCCGGATGGCCGGCGGGGTCGAGGTCGTCGCCCGGCGCGGGCTGCCGGTGCTGTTGGCAGCCCTGGGCGTCGGCGCCGTGGCTGCGGCGCTGGGCTCACCGGTGGGCACCGCAGCGGGAGCGCTCGGTTATCTTGTCGCGGTTGGGTGGGTGCTGCGGCCGCACCTGGCCGAAATCCGGGCCAAGCATCCCGCGGACTTCGCGACGCTGTCCGTGCTGGCCGGTGTGGTGTGGTTGCTGGGGTCGCTGGCCTATGCCACCGTCGTGTTCGGTATCGCGCCGACGTGGCCGGCGGCGGTGGAAGCGGCCGGCACCGTCACCGTGGCGGTGCTCGCCGGCTTCCTGGTCCAGGTGCTGCTGGGGTCGTTGACCTACCTGGCCACCGTCGTCGTCGGTGGCCGCGCCGCGTCGCTGGTGGCGGCGGCCGAACTGGAACGCGGTGCGCCGTGGCGGCTGGCGGTCGCCAACGGCGCTCTGCTGCTGTGCGTGCTCCCGACGCCCAGCCTGGTGCGGGTGGGCGCCTCGATGCTGGTGCTGGTGGCCTATGCATCATTCCTGCCGCTCCTGGCGCGGGCGGTGCGGCGGGCCCGGCAGTACCGCGGCGTTCCATCGGCCTCGAGCTCGACGCCGCCGCCCGCGCCGTTACGGCGACGGCTCGGTGTCGCCGCGGCCGGGCTGGGTGTCGTGGTGCTGGTGGCCGCGGCCGGGGTGGCCGGCGATCCGGCGGCGGTCGGGATCAACACCGGGGCGATCGCATCGGTCGCCGCCACCGGCCAGACCACCCAGCTCGAGGTGCACATCGAGGGCATGCGCTTCGTGCCCGACGTGATCGACGTCCCGGCCGGCAACCGGCTGGTGGTCACCCTCGTCAACACCGGCACCAATCTCCACGACCTGGTGCTCTCCAACGGCACCCGCACCGGACGCATCGCCCCGGGACAACGGGCGGTGCTCGACGCCGGGGTCATCGGCGCCGACCTCGACGGTTGGTGCGCGGTGGCCGGACACCGGCAGATGGGCATGACGATGTCGGTGCGGGTCACCGGTGCGCCCGTGGTGCAACACGATCAGGACGCCCGGCACGACACCTCGCATGACATGGCGACCGACGCGGCGATGCCGGCCGCCGACATCGCACGAAGTCTCCGCGCCGCGCCGGGCCCAGGCTTCGTGCCGCGCGACGCCGTGCTCCCGCCGGTGATGCCCGACCACCGCATCACCCTGCCGGTCACCGAGGCCGAACGGGAGGTCGCACCGGGAATCACACAGCGGCTCTGGACATTCGGGGGAACCGCACCCGGCCCCACGCTGCGCGGCAAGGTGGGCGATGTCTTCGAGATCACCCTGGTCAACGACGGCACGACCGGGCACTCGATCGACTTCCACGCCGGCGCGCTGGCCCCGGACAAACCGATGCGAACCATCCAGCCCGGCCAGCGCTTGGTGTACCGGTTCACCGCGACCCGCGCGGGGGTGTGGCTGTACCACTGCTCGACGATGCCGATGTCGGTACATATTGCCAACGGCATGTTCGGTGCGGTCGTCATCGATCCGCCGAACCTGCCGCGTGTCGACCGGGAGTATCTGCTCGTGCAGTCGGAGTTCTACCTCGGCGCGCCGGGCGGTGAGGTGGATGCCGGCAAGGTCGCCGCGGAGAAGCCGGATCTGGTGGTGTTCAACGGGTATGCCAACCAATACGACCATGCCCCGTTGACCGCCCGGGTCGGGGAGCGGGTGCGGATCTGGGTGCTGGCCGCCGGGCCGAACCGCGGCACTTCGTTCCACGTGGTCGGTGGCCAGTTCGACACGGTGTGGTCGGAAGGCGACTATCGATTGCCTCCCGGTGCCGGGGGCGCCCAGACCCTCGGATTGTTCGCGGCGCAAGGTGGATTCGTCGAACTCACGTTCCCCGAGCCGGGCCGATACCCGTTCGTATCGCACGCGATGGTTGACGCCGAACGCGGCGCCCACGGCGTCATCGCGGTGACGGCTCAGGCCGGGTAGGTCCGGGGGGTGAACACCGTGTCGCCGTGCCGGACGGTCTGCGACGACCCGATGATCAGCAGGCAGCGCATGTCCACCTCGGCGGGATCCAGCCCACCCAGCGTGACCACCCGGACCGATTCGTTCGGGCTCGCGACATCGCGGCCGATGACCACCGGGGTGTCGGGTTTGCGGTGTTCGAGGAGGATGTCGCGCATCGCGCCCACCTGCCAGGTGCGGGTCTTCGACGCCGGGTTGTAGATCGCCAGGACCAGATCGGCGGCCGCTGCGGCACCGATGCGCTTGGCGATGATGTCCCACGGTTTGAGCCGGTCCGACAGCGACACCACCGCGTAGTCGTGGCCGAGCGGCGCGCCGACCCGGCTGGCGACGGCCTGGGCGGCCGTCATCGCCGGGATCACCCGAACGTCGATGCCGGGCCACCCGACCGCCTCCTCGAGCACGGCGGTGGCCATCGCGAACACGCCCGGATCCCCGAGGACACCACGGCGACGGTCCGGCCCTCCTGGGCCAGCTTGCAGGCCAGCTCGGCGCGGGCGCGTTCGTCGGTGTTGTCGCTCGGATGCCGCTGCTGACCGGGACGCTCGGGCACCCGGTCCAGGTACGGCCCGTATCCGATCAGGTCGGTGGCCGCCGCCAGCTCGCGACAACTCTGCGGTGTCATCCACTGCACGTCGCCGGGCCCCAGACCGACCACCGTGACCGATCCCGCGTCCGAGCCGGACTGGTCGGCGCGGCGCATCCGCTCGCCCGGCACCATGGTCAGCGAGAAATACGGGACCGCGGCCGGGTCGACCTCGTCGGCGGGCAGCACCCGCTGTGCGGTGCTACTGGCGCGCTCGACGTAGAACGCGTCATCGAGTCGACCGGCGTCCGAAAGTGCTTGGCGGACAGCCGGATAAGAGCGGCCCAGTTTGAGGATGACGGCGGCGTCGGTGTCGGCCAGCCGGCGGGTCAGCTCGGCGGGCGGCAGGGTTCCGGGCAGGATCGTGAGCACCTCGTCGCCCTGCACCAGTGGGGTGGAGACCGCGGCCGACGCGGCGCTGACCGAGGTCACCCCGGGCACGATCACCGCATCGAACCGCTCGGTGAGCCGGGTGTGCATGTGCATGTAGCTCGAGTAGAACAGCGGGTCACCCTCGGCCAGCAGCGCGACGTCGCGGCCCGCGTCCAGGTGCGCGGCGATCCGCTCGGCGGATGTGCGGTAGAAGTCGTCCATGGCGCCGGCATAGCCACCGGGATGGTCGGCGATCTCGGTGGTCACCGGGTAGACCAGGTGCTCCTCGATCTGCCCGTCCCGCAGGTACGGCGCGGCGATGCCGCGGGCGATGCTGCGGCCGTGCCGGGCGCTGTGATAGGCCACGACGTCCGCCTCGCCGATAACCCGGGCGGCCTTGACGGTCACCAGTTCGGGATCGCCGGGACCCAGGCCGACGCCCCAGAGCGTGCCGCTCATTCGCGCTCGCTCGCGATCGCGTTGACGGCGGCGGCGGCCATCGCCGAACCGCCCCGGCGGCCGGTCACCACAAGGTAGGCCATGCCGCGCGGCCGCTCGATCAGCTCCTGCTTGGACTGCGCCGAGCCGACGAACCCGACCGGACCGCCGAGCACGGCCGCCGGCACCGGCGCGCCGTCGTCGAGCAGTTCGAGCAGCCGGAACAGCGCGGTGGGCGCATTGCCGATGGCGACGACGGCCCCGCCGAGCGCATCCGCCCACAGCTCCACGCCGGCCGCCGAGCGGGTGTTGCCGGTCCGGGCCGCCAGGTCGGGCGCGCGCGGGTCGGCCACCAGGGGCACCACCTCGTTGCCGGCCGGCAGCCGGGCGGCGGTGATGCCGGCGGCCACCATCGACGAATCGCACAGCACCGGGGCGCCGGCGGCCAGGGCCGCATGCGCGCGGGTCACCACGTCGGGGGTGAACGCGACATGCTCGGTGACGTCGACCTGCCCACAGGTGTGGATCAGCCGGACCACCACGCGGGCGACGTCGTCGGGGAAGCGGGACAGGTCCGCCTCGGCGCGGATCGTCGCGAACGACTGCCGGTAGATCTCGGCGGCGTCGCGGGTGTAGTCGAGCACCCGCGCACCCTACGAGGGAATGCGCGGCCGATATCCGTCCGGGGTGGCGACCATCACCGCACCGGCCGCGCTGTCGGGGGGGCTGCCGCAGGCCCGTTCGCAACCCACATAGTGCAGCCGGCCCGAGGCCCCGGACTCCGCCGCGCGGACGGCGTCGGCGCGCACATCGGCGCCGGCGCGCTCGCAGCCCGGACTGCCCACGCAGGCGCTGATCCGCAACCAGGGGGAGTCCGCGTCGAACACCAGGCCCTGCGACGGCAACACCTGCAGCGCGGTGTCGGCCACCGCCTCGGTCAGATCGCACACCAGCACCGAGCGCCACGGGGTGACGATCATCGGGGTGCCCGAGGTTTCCAGGACGGCGGCCAGGAACTCCGCGGTGCGTGCCGGCAGCACGCCGAGCGGGACCACGGCGCCGAGGGCGATCAGACCATCGTGCTGCTCGATCCAGCCGACGGGTGTCGAGTCGGCGAGGTGCGGCAGGGTCCCCGGGGTGCCCAGCGGGAGGTCCGCCAACAAAGAGAACCGCGCCGCATCGCTGAGTTCGGTCATCCGCCAACGCTTTTCGCGGATCGTCAGGAAACGCTCGGCGACGGTCACCAGTGCCGGCGCCACATCGTCGACCGGCAGCCGGACTCCGGTGTCGGCACCGCACAGCAGCAGCGCGGCGGAATCGGGGCCGAGCATCTGCACACCGGAATCGGCGCGCAGCCCGGTCACGTCGCCGCGCCCGTCGTCGAGCGCGAACCAGAACCGGCCCGGCAGGCCGGCCAGCGCGGGCGCGGCCAGGATTGCGGCGTCGAGTCGGCGCACCAACGGGCGTACGTCGGCCAGGCCGCCCAGGCGCCCGGACAGGGGTGACGCCACGATGTTGCGGGCCCGTTCGTGCGTCGGCGAGGGCAGCAGGCCGGCCCCGGCCACCGCCTCGGCGACCAGCGCGTGGTCGGCCGGCGAATCCGTCAGCCCGCGCAGCTGCACACTGCCGCGTGAGGTCAACTCCAGCGTTCCGGAACCCAGCCGGTCGGCCAGTTCTGCCAGGGTCTGCAACTGCTCGGCACTCAGCGCGCCGCCGGGCAGCCGAACCCGCGCCAGCGCACCGTCCGCGGCCCGGTGGACCTGCAGCGCGCTGGGGCAGGCATCGTCGTCGCGGCTGCGCTCCATCCGTTCACGGTACGGCCCACAACTCGGGTAGCGCACTACGCGTGTACCGCGATCGCGCAGGTCATAGCGTTCGAGCTGCACGAAATGAGGATGACAATGAGTATTTCGATAAATCATGGGCTACGCGCGATCTTCGGCCGCAATCGGGTGCAGAAGCACCGGCACGATGCAACTTGCCGTATGCGTTATCTCGACGATTCGCGGATGCGCCGGGAGATGGGCCACCTCTGACAGAGCGGGTGGGGTCGGGTACGAATGAACACGTGCCCGAGCCCACCGTCCTGCTGCTGTCCACGTCGGATACCGACCTGATCACCGCCCGCGCCAGCGGCGCGAACTATCGGTGGGCCAACCCGTCGCGGTTGCTCGGCCAGGGTCTCGACGGCGAACTGTCCGCGCTCCTGGACGGCGCCGACGTGGCGGTGGTGCGGATCCTGGGCGGCTACCGGTCCTGGCAGGACGGCATCGACGCGGTCCTGGCCAGCGGGGTGCCGACCGTGGTGGTCAGCGGGGAGCAGGCGCCCGACGCCGACCTGACCGAACGTTCGACGGTGTCCGCGGGCATCGCCGTGCAGGCGCACGTGTACCTGGCCCAGGGCGGCACGGAAAACTTGGTCAACCTTCATTCCTTCCTGTCCGACACGGTCCTGATGACCGGCGTCGGGTTCGAGCCGCCCGTCAGCATCCCGACGTGGGGTGAACTCGACCGCGGTGCGCGCGAGGTGGCGGGCCCGAAGGTGGCGGTGCTGTACTACCGCGCCCAGCACCTGGCCGGTAACACCGCCTACGTCGACGCGCTGTGCTCGGCGATCGAGACCGCGGGCGGACGCCCGGTGCCGCTCTACTGCGCGTCGCTGCGCACCGCCGAAGCCGAACTGCTGGACCGGCTGCGGTCCGCCGATGCGATGGTGGTGACGGTGCTGGCGGCCGGGGGTGCGCGACCGGCGTCGGCGTCGGCCGGCGGTGATGACGACGCCTGGAACGTCGAACACCTTGCCGCCCTTGATGTTCCAATTCTGCAGGGCCTGTGCCTGACCTCATCGCGGGAGCAGTGGGCGGAGAACGACGAAGGCCTGTCGCCGCTGGATGTGGCCACCCAGGTGGCGGTGCCCGAATTCGACGGCCGGATCGTCACGGTCCCGTTCTCGTTCAAGGAGATCGACGACGAGGGCCTGATCGCCTATGTCGCCGATCCGGAGCGGTGCGCGCGGGTGGCCGGCCTGGCCGTCCGCCATGCCCGGCTGCGCCACATCGCACCGGCGGACAAGAAAGTGGCGCTGGTCTTCTCGGCGTATCCCACCAAGCACGCCCGGATCGGCAACGCCGTCGGCCTGGACACCCCCGCCAGCGCGGTGGCCCTGTTGCGGGCGATGCGCGACGCCGGTTACCGGATCGGCGACATTCCGGGCGTCGACAGCGGCGACGGTGACGCCCTGGTGCACGCCCTGATCGAACGCGGCGGCCAGGACGCCGACTGGCTCAGCCAGGATGCCTTCGAGCACAACCCGATTCGCGTGTCCGCCGCCGACTACCGGGCCTGGTTCGCCACGCTGCCGGCCGAACTGGCCGGCGCCGTCGTGGCGCACTGGGGACCGCCTCCGGGCGAACTGTTCGTCGACCGCAGCCGCGATCCCGACGGCGAGATCGTCTTTGCCGCAATGCAATCCGGCAACGTGGTGCTGCTGGTGCAGCCGCCCCGGGGATTCGGCGAGAACCCGGTGGCCATCTACCACGACCCGGACCTGCCGCCGAGCCACCACTACCTGGCCGCCTACCGCTGGCTGGATCGTTCGTTCCCCAACGGTTTTGCCGCCGACGCCATGGTGCACATCGGCAAGCACGGCAACCTGGAGTGGCTGCCCGGCAAGACGTTGGGCATGTCCGCGAACTGCGGATCCGATGCGGCCCTGGGCGATCTGCCGCTGATCTACCCGTTCCTGGTCAACGATCCCGGCGAGGGCACCCAGGCCAAGCGGCGTGCGCACGCCGTGCTGGTCGATCACCTGATCCCGCCGATGGCGCGCGCCGAGACCTACGGCGACATCGCCCGGCTGGAACAACTTCTCGACGAGCACTCGACCATCTCGGCGCTGGACCCCGGCAAGCTGCCGGCCATCCGCCAGCAGATCTGGACGCTGATGCGGGCGGCCAAGATGGACCACGATCTGGGGCTGGCCGACCGGCCCGAGGAGGACGTGTTCGACGACATGCTGCTGCACGTCGACGGCTGGCTCTGTGAGATCAAGGACGTCCAGATCCGCGACGGCCTGCACATCCTGGGCCAAGGGCCAACGGGGGAAACCGAACTGGACCTGGTGCTGTCGATCCTGCGGGCCCGGCAGCTCTTCGGCGGCGAACAGTCGGTGCCGGGGCTGCGGCAGGCGCTCGGCCTGGCCGAGGACGGGACCGACGCCCGGGAGTCGGTGGATGCCGCCGAATCCCGGGCCCGGGAATTGGTCGCGGCCCTGCAGGCCGGCGGCTGGGATCCCGGCGCCGTCGACGGTCTGACCGACAACCCCGAGGTGGCCACGGTGCTGCGGTTCGCCGCCACCGAGGTGGTCCCGCGACTGGCTGGCACCTCTGCCGAGATCGACCAGGTGCTGCGCGCCCTGGACGGCCGGTTCATCGCGGCCGGGCCGTCCGGTTCGCCGCTGCGCGGTCTGGTCAACGTGCTGCCCACCGGACGCAACTTCTACTCCGTCGACCCCAAGGCCGTGCCGTCGAAGCTGGCCTGGGAAACCGGTGTGGCGATGGCGGATTCGCTGCTCGCCCGCTACCGCGACGACCACGGCCGCTGGCCCGAATCCGTCGGCCTGAGCGTGTGGGGCACCTCGGCCATGCGCACCGCCGGCGACGACATCGCCGAGGTGCTCGCCCTGCTGGGGGTTCGGCCGATCTGGGACGACGCGTCGCGGCGGGTGGTCGACCTCGAAGCCATCGCGCTGGCCGAATTGGCCCGGCCGCGCATCGACGTCACGGTGCGGATCTCCGGCTTCTTCCGGGACGCCTTCCCGCACGTGGTCACCATGCTCGACGATGCGGTCCGACTGGTGGCCGGTCTGGACGAACCGGCCGAGCAGAACTACGTCCGCGCCCACGCGCAGGCCGACCTCGCCGAGCACGGCGACCAGAGACGATCGACCACAAGGATTTTCGGCTCCAAGCCGGGCACCTACGGGGCGGGACTGCTGCAGCTCATCGATTCGCGCAACTGGCGCGACGACAACGACCTGGCCGCGGTGTACACCGCGTGGGGCGGGTTCGCCTACGGTCGCGACCTGGACGGCGCGTCGGCGACCGACGAGATGAACCGGGCCTACCGCCGAATCGCGGTGGCGGCCAAGAACACCGACACCCGCGAACACGACATCGCCGACTCCGATGACTACTTCCAGTACCACGGCGGCATGGTCGCCACGGTGCGCGCACTGACCGGCAAGGATCCGGCCGCCTACATCGGCGACAACACCCGGCCCGACGCGGTGCGGACCCGCACGTTGTCCGAGGAGACCACCCGGGTGTTCCGTGCGCGGGTGGTCAACCCGCGCTGGATGACGGCGATGCGCCGGCACGGCTACAAGGGCGCCTTCGAGATGGCCGCCACCGTCGACTATCTGTTCGGCTACGACGCCACCGCGCACGTGATGGCCGACTGGATGTACGAGGATCTGACGCAGGCCTACGTGCTGGACCCGGACAACCGGAAGTTCATGAGCGAGTCCAACCCGTGGGCGCTGCATGGGATGGCAGAGCGACTCCTCGAGGCCGTCGAACGTGGCATGTGGGCCGAACCGGCGCCGGACACCATCGCCGGTCTGCGCCAGGTGTTGCTCGAGACGGAGGGCGATCTCGAGGGCTGAGGTCGGTCATCGTGCCACGACCTCGCTACGGTGGCGGGTATGGCCCTGACCTTCGGCGACATCGCCGGTTCCGAATACGTCCTGCTGACCACCTTCACCAAGGACGGCCGGCCCAAGCCCACCGCCATCTGGGCGGCACCCGATGGTGACGGCCTGATCGTGATCACCCAGGCCACGTCCTGGAAGGTGAAGCGGATCCGCAACACCCCGCGCGTCACCATTGCCGAGTGCGATAGGCGCGGTAAACCCAAGGGCGAGGCCGTCGAGGCCACCGCTGTGATCAATCCCTCACGAACCAAGGACGCCTACGACGCTATCGGCCGCCGGTACGGGGTACTCGGGAAGACGTTCAACTTGTTCTCGAAACTGCGTGGCGGCATGAAGAACAACGTCGCGCTCGAACTCGAGGCGGTGAAGTGACCACATTCCACGAGGTCGCCAAGTCCAAGTACCTGCTGCTGACCACCTTCACCAAGGACGGCCGGCCGAAGCCGACCGCGGTGTGGGGCATCCCCGAGGGCGACAAGGTGCTGGTGATCACCGATGCGGGGTCATGGAAGACCAAGAGGATCAACAACACCCCGCGGGTCCTGATCCAGGAATGCGGCATATTCGGCGCGGTGAAGGGTGAACCCGTGGAAGCGGTGGCTCGCAACCTGCCGGCGGACTCGACCCGGCCGGTGTTCAACAAGATCATCCAGCGGTACTGGCATCACGCCATCTACTTCATCCCGCAGGCCCTGCTGCGCGGGGGCATCGACAAGGTGCACAGCGCCATCGAGATCGTTCCCGCCTGATCCGGAACCCGCAACGCCCCCGGGGCGTTGGACAGGCATGCGCATCCGCTGGTTCTTCCTGCTCTACGCGGCCGTCGAGATGGCGGTGATGGTGGCCCTGGTGGCCACCATCGGCTTCGGCTGGACCATGGTGCTGCTGGCCGGTGCCTTCCTGCTGGGTCTGGGGCTCGCGGGTGCCCAGATCAAACGGCAACTGGCGGTGCTGCAGCGCGATCTCGGTGCCCCCCGGGATCCGGGTGCCCGGATCACCGATGGTGCCCTGGTGGCGCTCGGCAGCGTGCTGATGATCGTCCCCGGCCTGGTCAGCAGCGTCGCGGGGCTGCTGCTGCTGCTGCCCCCCAGTCGTTCGGCGGTGCGCCCACTGGCGGCCGGTCTGGCCGGCCGCACCCTGGCGAACCGGGTGAGCTTCGTCATGCCCCGGCCGTCCTACATCGACGGCGAGGTGGTCGATGTCCACGATGACTTCGATGAGGCCCCGATGCCCGATCTGCCTGCCCCACGTCCCGGACCGGAATAGCCACGCTACGTTTCTCCGGTGACGACGGTTCTGTTCGGCGGGCGCATCCACAGCCCGACGCATCCGGATGCGACCGCGATGGCCGTCCGCGACGGCGTGGTCGCCTTCTTGGGCAGCGATGACGTCGTCCGCGCGCAGTTCCCCGACGCGCAACCGGTGAACCTCGACGGCGCGTTCGTGGCGCCGGCGTTCGTCGACAGCCACGTCCACACCACCGCCACCGGCCTGTTGCGCACCGGCCTCGATCTGCGGCCGGCCCGGTCCACGCGGCAGTTCCTCGACCTGCTGGCCGCTCACGCGACGGCCCAACCGGACGGCATCATCTGGGGTCACGGCTGGGACGAGACCCAGTGGGCCGCCGCCACCTTGCCGAGCACGGCCGAACTCGACGCCGTCCTCGGCCGACGGCTGGCCTACCTGGTCCGCATCGACATGCACTCCGCGTTGGCGTCGACCGCGTTGCGTGAGCTGCTGCCGGGTCTGGACGGGAGCGGGCCGTTGTCGGCCGACGCCCACCACGGCGCCCGAGCCGAGGCCCGGGCCCGCCTGAGTGCGGCCCAGCGCGCGGAGGCCCGCGTCGCTGCGCTGGACGCTTTCGCGGCCGCCGGCGTGGTGGCCGTGCACGAGTGCGGCGGGCCGGTCATCGGCGGCCGGGACGACTGGGCCGAACTGCTGAGCACCGACCACGGCGTGGAGGTCACCGGCTACTGGGGCGAAACGGTCCGCACCGCGGACGAAGCACGGGCCCTCGTTGCCGAGACCGGTGCGCGCGGTCTGGCCGGCGACCTGTTCGCCGACGGGGCGCTGGGCTCGCACACGGCCTGGCTGCACCGGCCCTACGCGGATGCTCCCGACTGCTGCGGTAACCGCTACCTGGACGACGACGTCATCGAGGCGCACCTGTCGGCGTGCACCGAGGCGCAGGTACCCGCCGGGTTTCACGTCATCGGCGATGCCGCCGTCGGCGCCGTCGTCGACGCGCTGGAACGCGTTGTCGCGCGGCACGGCATCCCGGCGGTGGCCCGCTGCGGACATCGGCTCGAACACGTGGAGATGGTGGACGCCGAACAGGCGGCCAAACTCGGATCATGGGGGATTATCGCGAGCATGCAGCCCAACTTCGACGCACTCTGGGGCGGCCCGTCCGGCATGTACGCGCGGCGCCTCGGCGCGCAGCGGGCCGAGGGCCTGAACCCGTTGGCGCTCTTGGCATCCCACGGTGTCCCGTTGGCGTTCGGGTCGGACAGTCCGGTGACCGAGCTGGATCCGTGGGCCACGGTGCGCGCCGCGGCCAACCATCGGACGTCCGGCAGCGCGATCTCGGCGCGGGCGGCGTTCTCGGCGGCCACCCGCGGGGCGTGGCGGGCCGCCGGGGTCCGCGACGGCATCACCGGCACGCTCGTGCCGGGGGCGCCCGCCTCGTACGCGATCTGGGACGCCACCGATCTCGAGGTCAGCGCACCCGCCGACGACGTACAGCGCTGGTCCACCGATCCGCGGTCCCGGGTGCCCGCGTTACCGCGGCTGGACGACGGCGCCGCCTCGCCCCGGTGCCTGCAGACCGTGCACCGCGGCGCTGCCCTGTTCGGTGAACTCCATGGGTGAGTCGCTGGTACGGCGACTGCCCCGGATGATCGCCGCCCTGGCCGCCGGACTGTTGATGTCGGCGGGTTTCGCACCCCTGTCCTGGTGGTGGGCACCCATCCTGGCATTGGCCGTCCTGGCCGGGGTGTTGCGCTGGCCGACCACCACCGCCCCGGGTGGCATCGGCTACGGCCTGTTGTTCGGCCTGGCGTTCTACCTGCCGCTATTGCCGTGGGTCAGCGGGTTCGTCGGCTGGCCGCCGTGGCTGGCCCTGTGCGTGATGTGCGCGCTGTTCCCTGCTCTGTTCGGATGGCTGGCGGTGCTGGTTCGGGCGCTGCGGGGCTGGCCCATCTGCTTCGCGTTGTTGTGGGTGGCCCAGGAGTGGCTGAAGAGCTCGGTGCCATTCGGTGGATTCCCTTGGGGCGTAGCAGGTTTCAGCCAGGCCAATGGCCCGCTGCTGCCGTTGGCGCAGTGGGGCGGGGTGCCGCTGCTGTCGTTGGCGGTTGCGCTGCTCGGCTTCGCCATCACCGCACTGGGTCACGAGTCGGTGCGCTGGTGGCGCCTCGGCCATGATCGGCACGTGCATCCGCCGGCGGTGGTGGCCCCCGGGGTCGTCATCGCGGTGGTGCTGCTGACCGTCGCGCTGGCGTACCCGCAGGTGCACCGCTCCGGCGCGGGTGCGGGCAACGACACGACCGTCACCGTCGCCGCCGTGCAGGGCAACGTGCCGCGGTTGGGTCTGGACTTCAACGCGCAGCGCCGCGCCGTGTTGGACAACCACGTCAACGAGACGCTGCGCCTGGCCGACGAGGTGCGTGCGGGCCGCGCGCAACAGCCGCAATTCGTCATCTGGCCGGAGAACTCCTCGGATATCGACCCGTTGGCCAACGCCGATGCCCGGGAGCGCATCCAGACGGCTGCGCGCGCGATCGGCGCCCCGATCCTGGTGGGCGGTGTGGTGGCCACCGCCGACGCGACACCGGAGCAGCCGAGCGCCACCAACTCGATCATCGTCTGGGATCCGGTGACCGGGCCGGGGGAGCGGCACGACAAGCAGATCGTGCAGCCGTTCGGGGAGTACCTGCCGTGGCGTGGGTTCTTCCGCAAGCTGTCCCCGTGGGCCGACCGGGCCGGATATTTCGTTCCGGGCACCGGCACCGGGGTGGTCCACGCGGCCGGGGTTCCGATCGGCGTCACCACGTGCTGGGAGGTCATCTTCGACCGGGCCGCCCGGGACGCGGTCCGCAACGGCGCCCAGGTGCTGGCCGTTCCCACCAACAACGCCACCTTCGACGTGACCATGAGCGAGCAGCAGCTGGCGTTCGCGCGGGTCCGGGCCGTCGAGCACGACCGGTACGTCGTGGTGGCCGGAACCACCGGGATCAGTGCCGTCATCGCACCCGACGGCCGGGAAGTGGCCCGAACATCGTTCTTCACGTCGGCGTTCCTGGGTCAGCAGATCCGGTTGAAAACCTCGCAGACAATTGCCACCAGATGGGCGCCGTTGCTGCAATGTGTGCTGGTCGGGGCAGCGGTCTTCGCTCTGATCGCCGGTGTCATGCAAAATGGTGGGTTCGTGCGTCCGACTCGGCGCCGCCGGCCCCGGCCGACGGACAGCGCCGACGGGAGCGACGAGGTCAACACGAGGAGCAGTACATGATGGGGCAGCACCCCAGCGAACGGGCCCTGGTCATCATCCCGACGTACAACGAGATCGAGAACCTGCCGCTGATTGTCGCGCGGGTGCACAAGGCACGTCCGGACGTGCACGTCCTGGTCGTCGACGACGGCAGCCCGGACGGCACCGGGCAGCTCGCCGACGAGCTCGCCCTGGCCGACCCCGACCGCGTGCACGTCATGCACCGGGACGCCAAGGACGGCCTCGGCGCCGCCTACCTGGCCGGATTCGCGTGGGGCCTGGGCCGGCAGTACTCGGTGCTGGTGGAGATGGACGCCGACGGCAGCCATGCGCCCGAACAGCTCTACCGGCTGCTGGACGCGGTCGACGCCGGTGCCGACGTCGCGATCGGCTCGCGCTATGTCGAGGGCGGGACGGTCCGGAACTGGCCGTGGCGGCGGCTGGCACTGTCGAAGACGGCCAACACGTATTCACGGGTGCTGCTGGGCGTCGACATCCACGACATCACCGCGGGCTACCGGGCCTACCGCCGCGAGGTGCTGGAGAAGATCGACCTGGCGGCCGTCGACTCGGTCGGGTACTGCTTCCAGATCGATCTGACCTGGCGGGCCATCAACAATGGGTTCAAGGTGGCGGAGGTGCCCATCACCTTCACCGAACGTGAACTGGGCGTGTCGAAGATGAGCGGATCGAACATTCGCGAAGCGATGGCGCAGGTGGCCCGATGGGGAATCGGCAGCCGGCTCGACCGGGCCCGCGGCATCGTCCGCTGAAGTTTTGCTATCGACTCAGCGTTGGCTGCGGGGTTGTTCGAGTAGCCGTCGCAGGGGACGCTGACTCGGCGGGGGTCAAAGCTGAGAAATCAGCTTCCGCGGCGCTTGGTCTTGATGATCTCCATGCGTTCCTTGAGCAGCTCGTCGAGCTCTTCGACGGAACGGCGCTCGAGCAGCATGTCCCAGTGGGTGCGGGGCGGCTTGACCTTCTTGGGCTCGGGCAGGTCGCCGTCGATGAGGGTGCCGTCCATGCCGTTCTTGCAGGGCCAGGTGCCCGGGATCTCGGCGTCGTCGGCGAACGGAACCTCGAACTCCTCGCCGTTCTCGGTGCGGTACCGGGCCAGCTGCCGCGGCGCCAGGTCGTGGTTGCGGTCGGTCTCGTAACTCACTGCTCCGAGACGACTGCCCCTCAGCACACGATCAGCCATTGTCGAACACTCCCTCTTCCCGCGCGTTCATCCGGGTGCCTCAACGCAGCGCGCGGCCGCACGGTTCCCGGACACAGATACTCCCAGGATACCGCCGATCCATGGCACCGGCCGCAACCCCCGTTAGGGTGGGCATTCGTGGCCCGTCGAACCCGTCCCGCGGCCTGCCGATGGTGCGGCCGGGATCTCAGTGCGATCGACGCCGGGATCGGCCGGCGCCGCCAGTACTGCCGGCAGTCCTGCCGCCAGCGGGCCTACGAGCAACGGGCGATGGTCAAGGGCAGTTCCGTGCCGCCGGATTCGGTGGTGCTCACCCCGGTTGAGGCCGCCGAACTGTCCGATCGGGTCTTTCAGGTCCGGTGCGCAGCCGAGGACGTCTCGACCGCGGTGGCCGAAGGTGCCGATGCGGACGAACTGCGCGGCCTGTGTGACGCCCTGCTGGTGGCGGTCAAGGCGGCCGACGGCTGGCGCTGACCGGCCTGCGCACCGGGGCCGCGTATTCGCGTCACCGCGAACCAAACCGTTCCCGCGGCCCGGCGCTCTGCCTAGCGTCGGCGAGATGTCCGCCAAGTTCTTCTGGTTCCTGCCCACCAACGGCGACAGCCGCTCCATCGTCGGTGCCTCCCACGCGTCCGCCCATCACACCATCCCGGACGGGTACCGGGCGCCCACCCGGCGCTACCTGGCCGAGATCGCCCGTGCCGCAGACCGATTGGGCTTCGAAGGCGTTCTCACGCCGACCGGGACGTGGTGTGAGGACGCGTGGCTGACCGCGTCGGCGCTGCTGGCCGAGACCGAGCGGTTGAAGTTCCTGGTCGCGTTCCGCCCGGGTCTGGTGCCGCCGACGCTCGCCGCCCAGCAGGCGGCCACGCTGCAGCGCTTTTCCGAGGGCCGGGTGCTGCTGAATGTGGTCAGCGGCGGCGACGATCTGGAACAGCAGCGCTTCGGCGACTGGCTGTCGCACGACGAACGGTATTCGCGCACTGCGGAATTCCTCGACATCGTCAACCGGGTCTGGCGCGAGGAGTCCGTCGACTTCAGCGGCGCGCACTACACGGTCAAGGACGCGCGGGTCTCCGAACCGCCGAACCCGTTGCCGCAGATCTACTTCGGTGGCTCGTCGGCCGCGGCCCTGCCGATCGCGGCCGAACACGTCGACGTGTATCTGACCTGGGGGGAGCCGCCCGCGAACGCGGCGGCCAAGATCGCCGAGGTCCGCACGCTGGCCGAAGCCCGTGGCCGGCAGGTCCGGTTCGGGATCCGGCTGCACACCATCACCCGCGACACCTCCGAGGCCGCGTGGGCGGTCGCCGACGAATTGGTCAAGCAGCTGACACCCGACCAGATCGCCAGAGCGACTGCGCTGCACAGCAGTTCGGAGTCCGAGGGCCAACGCCGGATGACCGCGCTGCACGGCGGCCGGATCGACCGCCTGGAGATCTACCCCAACCTGTGGGCCGGTGTCGGACTGGTGCGTGGCGGTGCGGGCACCGCCCTGGTGGGCAGCCACCAGGAGGTGGCGAACCTGATCTGGGAGTACCACTCACTGGGCTTCGACGAGTTCATCCTGTCGGGCTACCCGCACCTCGAGGAGGCCTACTGGTTCGCCGAGGGCGTGTTGCCGATCCTGCGGGCCAAGGGCGTGCTGGCGGCCTGATCAACAGCTGAACTTCAGTCCCAGGTCGGGCGCGTCGACCATCTTCAGGCAGCCGAGCGGTTCCACGCCGCTGTCGGCGAACTTCACCCCGGACCGGTGTGCGAAGTTCACGCAGAACAGCCCGTCGGGGTCCGAGCGGCACTGGAAGTCGCCGAATCGCAGCGACGTGCCGTAGGCGAGTTCGGCCCCCTTGCCGGCGGCGAAGCGGCCGGGGTCGGCGTGGGTGGAACCCACGCTCAGGGTCGAGCCGTCGAAGTCGGACCAGCCGCCGATCCAGTGGCCGTAGGCGTTGGCCGGTTCGGTGGGCGGGTGACGCAGGTCGACCAGGCAGGACAGCACGCCGTCGGCTTTTGCGTCCGTCATGCACTGGGTGGTTCCGGTGGGTGTGACGAACGCGACGTCGGAGCCGAGTTGTGTCGCGACGCCGTCACGGGTCGCGGTGTGAAATGCGGTCGGATCGGCGGGCTTGCCGGCCTCGACCCACGCCATCGCCGAGGCGATCGGGGTGGCCCCGGTGGGTGCGGCCGTCGGGACCGGCACCGGCGACGTTTTGGTGGACGTCTGCGGTGTTCGGGCGGTCGGGGACGGCGACGCGGTGCCGGTCCGGGGGGTGATCGGCGTCAGCGTCGGCTGGCTGGTGGGGGTCGAGGAACACGCCGAGGTGCCTCCGGTGAGCAGCACCGCGGCGGTGATCAGCACGGCAGTCCGCATGCCGCCACGTTAGCTGTGAAGGAACCGTCCGGGCATTATTGACACCTGTTCGATACGGTCTTCGGTATGCACGAACGCATCGCCCGCGTCAGCACCCGGTCCGGCGTCATCGAGGGCTTCACCCGCGACGGCGTGAACCGCTGGCGATCCATCCCGTACGCGGAGGCCCCGGTGGGTCCGCTGCGCCTGCGGGCGCCGCAGCCGGTGCGGCCGTGGTCCGGGGTCCGGCACTGCCACGCCTTCGCCGCGTGCGCCCCGCAGCAGCGGATGTACACCGCCGTCGGCCTGGGCCGCTACCAGCCGACCAGCGAGGACTGCCTGACGCTCAACATCACCGCGCCCGAGCACCCCGATGAGCACGCCGACGGTGGCCCGCTGCCGGTGATGGTCTTCATCCACGGCGGCGCCCTGATCCTGGGCAGTTCGGCCACCCGGATCTACGACGGCGCGTCCATGGCCCGCCGCGGCGCCATCCTCGTGTCGATGAACTACCGCCTGGGAGCCCTGGGCTGCCTGGACCTGTCGTCGCTGGGCACCGCGGAGCACCCGATCGACTCGAACCTGTACCTGCGCGACATCGTGCTGGCGCTGCAGTGGGTGCGCGACAACATCGCCGCCTTCGGTGGTGACCCGGACAACGTCACCGTGTTCGGCGAGAGCGCGGGCGCGGGCGCGGTGGTCAGCCTGCTCGCGGTCCCGGCCGCCAAGGGCCTGTTCCGCCAGGCCATCGCCGAGAGCCCGCCGGCCGGGATGACGCGGTCACGCGAGGTGGCGGCGATCATCGCCGAGAAGTTCGCCGCGCTGCTCGGCGCGCGCCCGGCCGACGCCGCGCACGCGTTGATGGCCGCGACCCCGGCCGAGTTGGTCAACGCGGTCGACGCGCTGGCGGCGGTGCCCACCCTGAACACCTACGGCGCCTTCGCCGTCGGGCCCGCCTACGGCACCCACGACGGGGTCGAGGACGACATCCTGCCGCAGCACCCCCGGGAGGCGATGCGGTCCGGCAGTGCGCACCCGGTGCCGTTGATCATCGGCAACAACGCCGACGAGGGCCGCCTGTTCACCCGGGTCCTGCCGCTGCTGCCGACCACCGAGAATCGGATCGAGGCGCTGCTGGCCGGATCCGGCGCGGCCACCCGCGACCGCATCATCGAGGCGTACCCGGACTATCCGGCGCCCAAGGCGTGCGTGCGCATCGGCGGCGACTTCACCTTCGCCTCGTCACTCTGGGAGGTGGTCGAGGCGAGGGCGGCGGCACCCGGCCCGCACCTGCCGACGTACGTGTACCGCTACGACTACGCGCCCCGCCCGCTGCACTGGTCGGGCCTGGGCGCCACCCACGCGACCGAACTGTTCGCGGTGTTCGACGTGTTCGAAACCCGGGTGGGTGCGGCACTGACCCTGGCCGGTGACCGCAAGTCGGCGCGGCGAGTCAGCCGCGCCGTGCAGACGCACTGGCGCGAGTTCGCCCGAACGGGCGCACCCGGCACCGACTGGCCGATGTACACCGCCGATGAGCGCGCGGTCCTGGTGTTCGACCGGCGGACCCGGGTCGAGATCGATCCACACTCGGCGCGGCGCGACGCCTGGACCACCTTCACCAACTGAGCCGGTTTTGCGCGTATCCGGCCCGCGCGCCGGAGCGTTCAGTGGAGGATGTACGGCATGAGCGAACATCCACTGGATCCCCTGTCGGCGTCGGAATTCTCGGCGGTCACCGCCATCCTGCGGCGTGACCGCGAGGTGACGACCACGCCCGGCTCGTGGCGGATCACCGGCATCGAGATGGCCGAGCCGTCGAAGGCGGACCTGGCGGCCTTCGAGGCTGGTGGGCCGCGGCCGGCGCGGCGGGCGATCGCGCTCTGCCTGGATCGTGCCCACAATGCGACCTATCGCAGTGTGGTCTCACTGACCGATGACCGGATCGAATCCTTCGAGTACATTCCGGGCGTCCAGCCGAACTTCACCGTCGACGAATTCACCGAATGCGACGCAATGGTGCGGGACCACCCCGATCTCATTGCGGCGCTGGCCCGGCGCGGGATCACCGATATGGACCTGGTGCTGGTGGACACCTGGACCTACGGGGCGGCGGTGATGCCACCGGAGTATCGCGACCGCCGGCTCGGCTGGTCGGACATCTGGCTGCGTGACATGGCGGGAGGCAACGCGTACGCCAATCAGATCAGCGGGCTGCACTGCGTCATCGATCTGAATTCGATGGAGCTGCTGCGCATCGAGGACACCGGCCCGTTCGCGGACGGCACGGCGACGCGCCCGTCTGTGATGGCCGAGTACGTTCCCGGCCGGATCCCCGAGGACGTCCGCGCCGCGCGTGAACCGTTGCAGCCGCTGGAGATCACCCAGCCGAACGGGCCGTCGTTCACCCTGGACGGCAACCTGCTGCGGTGGCAGAACTGGAGCCTGCGCGTCGGATTCAATCACCGCGAGGGCATGACGCTGCACCAGATTCGCTACCAGGATGGGGATCGGGAACGTTCGGTGGCGCACCGCATTTCGCTGGCCGAGATGATGGTGCCGTACCGCGACTCGTCGACCGATCACTACCGCCGGACCGCGTTCGACATCGGCGAGTGGGGCCTGGGCTTCATGACGACGTCGCTGACGCTGGGTTGCGACTGCCTCGGTGAGATCCGCTATCTGGACGCGACGCTGCACAACAGCAGGGGAGAGCCGTACGAGATCCCGAACGCGGTGTGCATCCACGAGGAGGACAACGCCGTGCTGTGGAAGCACGTCGATCACCACGACGGGGCCGAGACCCGGCGGATGCGCCGGCTGACGGTGTCGTTCCACGTCACCGTGGCCAACTACGAATACCTGACCTACTGGCGGTTCTACCAGGACGGCAACATCGAGTGCGAGGTCCGCGCCACCGGGATCATGGTGACCACGCCGTTCCCGGACGGGCCGACGCCGACGACCGGGACCCTGGTCGACGAGCGCACGTATGCACCGTTCCACCAGCACTTCCTGGTGGCCCGCCTCGACCTCGACGTCGACGGCGACGGCAACACCGTGATGGAGGTCGACTCGATGGGGCTGCCGGTGTCGCCG
>JAKIXW010000005.1:23710-28246 GCA_022708865.1 Acidobacteriota bacterium | reverse complement strand
CCCACGCCGAGCCGATCGGACCGGACAACCCGTACGGCCTGGCGCTGGTACAGCGCAGCGTGCCGCTGCGCACCGAGCAGGAAGGCATGCAGGACATGGACTTCGCCACCCAGCGTGGCTGGAAGGTGGTGAACACCAACGTCGTCAACGGCCTGGGCACCCACCCGGCCTACAAGCTGGTCCCGGGCGGGGCGTTCCCGTCGATGTTCGATCCGGCCTCGGCCGTGTTCCAGCGGGCCACCGTGATCGGACACACGCTGTGGGTGACGCCGAACAGTCCCGAGGAACGTTGGCCCGCAGGCGAATTCGTCAACCAGTCGGCGGCCGATCACGGCCTGGCCGCATGGACCAGGGCGAACCGCTCGATCGAGAACACCGACGTGGTGCTGTGGTACGTGTTCGGCATCCACCACATCACCCGCCCGGAGGACTGGCCGATCATGCCGGCCGACGTGGTGTCGTTCTGGCTCAAGCCGTTCGGCTTCTTCGACCGCAACCCGAGTCTGGACGTCGAGCCCACGCCCCCGACGCACTGCCATTGACCCCCCGTCGACGCCCCCGTGGACGCCCCCGCGGAGACGGTCCCTCCCGCGACCGTGCGCGTCGTCCCGCGACACGCCGCACCATTGCGGACTCTTGTGCACCCCCACGGGCGACCGGGCGGATCTTGACACCTGTCATACGTTGTTCTGGTGCGAATCGAGACCCCCGGGGATCTGACGGCGGAGTGGCTGACCGAAACACTGAAATCCGTGCCGGTGACGGCCTTCGAGACCGAACGCATCGGCACCGGCCAGATGAGCGAGTGTTACCGGGTGGCGCTGCATTACGACCCGGATGGTGCGGCCGGTCCGGCGTCGGTGGTGCTCAAGGTCGCCGCCGCCGATCCGACCAGCCGGCAGACCGGGCTGGCGATGGGCCTCTACGAGAAAGAGGTCCGGTTCTACACCGACATCGCGCCCCGGCTGGGCGGGCCGATCGCCACTTGCCACCACACCGGATTCGACCCGGCGACCGGCGTCTTCGACCTGTTGCTCGACGATGCGGCACCCGCGCGCCAGGGTGACGAGATCCGGGGCGCGAGCATCGAGCAGGCCATGCTCGCGGTCACCGAACTGGGCCGCGTGCAGGGGCCATTGCTCGGTGATCCCGACCTGGCCGCCGCGGCCTGGCTCAATCAGGGGGCGCCCGTCAGCCAGGACCTCATCGCGGCCCTGTACACCGGGTTCCTGGACCGCTACGGGCCGATGATGTCCGACGACCAGAAGAACGTCTGCGAACGCTGGGTCGAATCGTTCGACGCGTTCATGGCCACCGAATCCGAGGGTCACCGCCCGACCGGACTGGTGCACGGCGACTACCGGCTGGACAACATGCTGTTCGGGGAGCCGGGCGCCGAACGCCCGCTGACCATCGTCGACTGGCAGACGGTCACCTGGGGTCCGGCCATGACCGACCTCGCGTACTTCCTGGGTTGCGCGCTGCCCACCGAAATGCGCCGGGCGCACTTCGCGGAACTGGTGGCCGCCTATCACGGTGCGTTGGGTCCGCAGTGTCCGCTGCACCCCGTCGACGTCCGCGAGGGCGTGCGGCGCGCCAGCTTCATGGGGGTGACGATGACGATCATCGCGTCGATGGTGGTCGAACGCACCGAACGCGGCGACCGGATGTTCCTGACGATGCTCGACCGCAACTGCGCCCAGGTTCTCGACACCGACGCCCTGGCGGTGCTCGCGTGAGTGGTTCGTCCGATTCGGTTGCGCACGACGAGGGTCCGCACCTGCCGGCGGAGGAAGCGCTGTGGAACGAGAGCTGGTACTTCGACTTCGCTGATGCCGCCGCGGGCCTGGGCGGCTGGATCCGGCTCGGGCTGTACCCTACCGAGGACCGCGCCTGGGTCAACGTCGTGTTGTGCGGGCCAGACCTGCCGACGTTGTCCCTCAACGATTTTCACGCCGCGCTGCCCGCTGACCCGGCCCGGGTGCGGACGGACGGGATCGGCCTGGACCTGCAACCGCTCGACCCGGCCCGGTCCTACCGGGTGACCGCGACCGGACCGGCCGACAGCTACGACGACCCCGCGGCGGCGCTCGCCGGTGCCGCGAGCCGGTCGGCGGAGGTGTCCCTCGATCTGGTCTGGGAGACCACGGGCCAGCCCTACCGCTACCAGCTGGCCACCCGCTACGAGATCCCCTGCACCGTCGGTGGAACCGTCGTGGTCGACGGGGTCACCCACGCCATCACCGCGGCCGCCGGCCAGCGCGACCATTCCTGGGGTGTCCGGGACTGGTGGGCGATGGACTGGGTGTGGTTCGCGCTGCACCTCGACGACGGGACCCATCTGCACGCCGTCGACATCCGCATTCCCGGCGCCCCGCACATCGGCGTCGGCTACGTCCAGCGTGCCGGGGAGGAGCTGGTCGAATTGACAAGCATCGAGGCCCGGGAAGTGTTCGGGCCCAACGGTTTGCCGATCAGCACCGAGCTGGTTCTGCAGCCGGGAGATCTGCGGGTGGCCACCGAGGTGGTCGCGCATGCGCCGGTCCGGCTGGTGGCCGACGACGGGCGGATCGCCGATTTCCCGCGGGCCTGGATGTCGGCGCGGACCGCCGACGGGCGCACGGGTACCGGCTGGATGGAATGGAACCGCAACGTGGCCCCCTGAGGCCCTATGAGCCCCCTGAGGACCCCGCGAGTTCAGCGCAGCTGGGCGCTGTCGTCGTCGTAAACCGGCTCGAAGCGGTCGAAGAATCGGCGCGCCAGTTCGGGCGTTCGGGTCATGCCCTGCAGCAAATCAGTGTTATGTTCTGCCGCAAGATGTCCCAGGGAGGAAATGGATGAGCAGGATCGGGTTTTGTTCGGGTCTGGCCGCGGTCGCCGTGATCGGCGCGGCGGTCTCCGGATGCCAGTTCAGTGCGTCGCTGGGCGGGCCGCCCGTGGTCGCCAAGGCCGATCTGCAGAAGGACATCACCGACCGGCTGACCAAGGCCGGTCAGCCGCCCAAGTCGGTCACGTGTGCGGAGGATCTGGTCGGCGAGATCGACAAGACCACGCGGTGCGAGGTCGTGCTGTCGGACACCAACGCGATCGAACCGATCGTGAAGACGACGAAGGTCGAGGGGACCACCGTCAACTACGAGATGACCCCCGCGCTCAACCAGGATCAGCTGCAGAAGCAGGTCAGCATGCTGGTCGAGCAGAACGGTAATGCAGTCGAGACCGTCACCTGCGAGGGTGGGCTGGAAGGCGTGGTGGGCAACAAGACGAAGTGCACCGTTGAGGGTGGCGGCGAGACGCTGGAGACCACGGTCGACGTGACCGAGGTCAACGGCCTGCTGATGAATTTCCAGATCAACAAGACCTGAGATTACTGTTGGTTCGGAAGGCCTTCTGCGACAGCAGATCCCGCCGCATCGATGATCGCCCGCATGGCCCGCTCGGCGGCGTCCTCGTTGCGCATCCGGATCGCCCGGGCGACCTCGTCGTGCAGTGCGATGGCGGCGGGATTGGGCCGCTGCGGCATCATTCCGTGTTGGGTCCGTCCGGTCAGCACCTCGGCCACCACGTCGTTGAGGGCACGGAACATCTCGTTACCGCTGGCTTCGAGCATTGTGCGGTGAAAGATCTTGTCGGCCAACAGATATGAATCGAGATCGCCGCTGCGGCCATGCACCTCCATGTCGGAGACGGCCGCCGCCATGATCCGGCATTGGTGCGGGCCGGCCCGGCGGGCGGCCAACGCGGCGGCGGCGGGTTCGAAGCCGCGCCGCAATTCCGACAGCGAGGCCAGCTGCGCCTGACGGTCGGCCGAGTCCAGCCGCCACCGGATCAACCGCGGATCGAAGACACTCCATTTGGTGGCTGGCTGGATCGTGATTCCGACCCGTCGGCGGGAGGCGACCATGCCCATCGACTCGAGCACGCGGATCGCCTCGCGGGCGACGCTGCGGGACACCTGGTACTGCGCGCCGACACCCTCGAGCGTCAGGACATGACCGGCCGGGAGCCGCCCCGAGGCCACGTCCGCGCCCACCGAATCGACGACCGTTGCATGCAACTCACCGACGATTGCGCCCCGACTCATGGGATACATCTTGTCATTAGGTCGGCAGTGTGGCAATAATATGACTATTGATGGAGAAGTTGTGATCCAGCGCATACCAGTGGGGAGAAGTGATGGCCGTCCCGATCGTGGTGATGGGCGTATCCGGTTCGGGTAAGTCCACGGTCGGCGCCGCGCTGGCGCAGCGGCTGCGGGTCCCGTTCGCCGACGCCGACGACTTCCACCCGGCCGCCAACATCGCCAAGATGTCGGCTGGGCATCCGCTGGACGACGACGACCGCCACCCCTGGCTCGAACGCATTGGGCAGTGGCTGGCCGCCCACCCCGACGGCGGGGTGATGAGCTGCTCGGCGCTCAAGCGCGCCTACCGCGATGTGCTGCGCCGCGCCGGCCCGCTGCGCTTCGTGCTGATGACGGCGCCCCGCGAGGTGCTCGCGCAGCGTCTGGCCGCGCGCAGCGGCCACTACATGCCG
>JAKIXW010000005.1:17857-23700 GCA_022708865.1 Acidobacteriota bacterium | reverse complement strand
TGCGCCGGCACGCTTCGCAGACGGAGTTCCTACACCTGTACGGCACGCCGGAGGTGATCGGCCGGCGCCAGGCCAGCAGGCCGGGGCATTTCATGCCGGCGTCGCTGCTGCAGTCCCAGTTCGACACCCTCGAACCGCTGGATCCCGATGAGGGCGGACTGCTCATCGACGTCGATCAGAATGTGGATTCCATTGTGGATGAATATGTTTCGCGAACCGGACCGGAGAACTGATGATCACGATACTGGCCGACGCGCCCAAGCTCACCGAACCCATCGCCTCCGGAACCCAGTTGATCCTGGCGTTCCTGGCCGGCATCGCGGTGATCGTCGTACTGATCACGGTGGTCAAACTGCATCCCTTCCTCGGGCTGATCTTCGGTGCGCTGACCGTCGGACTGGTTGCCGGTGAGGGCCTGACCAAGGTCCTCGAGTCCTTCACCGGCGGGTTCGGGTCGACCGCGGCCGGCGTCGGCATCCTGATCGCGCTCGGCGCGATGTTCGCCAAGCTTCTGGCCGACTCCGGGGGCGCCGACGAGATCGTCGACACGATCGTGGGGCACGCGTCGCCCCGGATGCTGCCGTGGGCCATGGCCCTGGTCGGTTCGATCATCGGTCTGCCGATGTTCTTCGAGATCGGCCTGGTGCTGCTGATGCCGGTCATCTACCTGGTCGCCCGCCGATCGGGTCTGTCGCTGGTCACGGTCGGGATCCCGGCGCTGGCCGGCCTTTCGGCGATGCACGGGTTCGTGCCGCCGCATCCGGGCCCGCTGACCGCCGTCGGACTGCTCAACGCCGACCTCGGCCTGACGCTCGGCCTCGGTGTGCTGGTGGCGATCCCGACGATCGTGGTGGCCGGACCGCTGTTCGGCAAGCTGGCGGGCCGGTGGGTGGTGGTCGGTGCACCCGACACGTTCGACGCGGACCCGTTGACCGGCGATGCGGACGGCGCCGGACCCCGTCGCCCGTCGTTCGGACTGACCCTCTTCGCCGTGCTGCTGCCGGTGGTACTGATGATGGGCAAAGCCATTGTCGACATCGGCATCAAGGACGAGAGCCAGTGGTTCCGAAAGGTTTTCGACAGCCTGGGCACGCCGGTGATCGCGCTGCTGCTGGCTGTGATCGTCGGCATGTTCACGTTGGGTCGCGGCGCCGGCATGACCCGCGCGGAGATCATGAAGGCGGTCGAATCGGGACTGCCGCCGGTGGCCGGCATCATCCTGATCGTCGCGGCCGGCGGCGGGTTCAAGCAGGTGCTGGTGGACACCGGGATCGGCACGATGCTCGCCGAATGGGCCAAGCAGGCCAACATCTCGGTGCTGTTGCTGGCCTGGCTCCTGGCGGTGCTCATCCGGCTGGCCACCGGGTCGGCGACAGTGGCCACCATCACCGCGTCGTCCCTGGTGCTGGGTCTGGTTGACGGCCTGAGCACCCCGCAGGTGTCGCTGGTGGTGCTGGCGGTCGGCGCCGGGTCGCTGTTCTTCTCCCACGTCAACGATGCCGGATTCTGGTTGGTCAAGGAGTATTTCGGGATGACCGTCGGTCAGACCATCAAGACGTGGTCACTGATGGAGACCGCGCTGTCGGTGACCGGCCTGGCCGTGGTACTCATCCTCGACATCTTCGTCTAGACGGCGAAAAGCGAAGGCCCCGAGATATTTTCGGGGCCTTCAACTGTTTCGTGGTTGGCGCAGGGCTAGCTCTTGACGACCTGCGTCCCGCCGGCGAGCTCGTCGTGCTTGCCCTCTATCACTGTCAGGCGGGTCCGAGTAACACAGCGGCCAGATGCGTGATGGTCTGCACGCCGTCGTCGTAGCCGCCCTGATCACCGAGGGCGTTCATGATCGCCAGGGTGTAGCGCTGCCTCGGCCCTGCGAAGCCGACCGAGTTGATCACCCAGCCACCCTGCTCCTGCGACCAGCCGTTCTTGTTGCCCGGCGCCATCGCCGGGCCGGCGCCCCACACGCCCCACCGCTGGTCGGCGTCGACGTTCTGCATGGCCGCCACGATGGTGGCGGTGTCGGTCGGGTTGAGCCGGGTGAGCGTGTAGTTGATCAGCCCGTCGAGGTCGTCGGCGGTGGCCTTCTGGAAGCCCCAGTACGGGAAGGTCTCGCTGAACCCGCGCTGGGGGACCACACCGGGCATGCCGTAGCGAGGGAAGTTGCGGTTGAACGCCTGATGGTCGGGTCCGCCGTAACGGTCCCACAGGGTGTCGGCGGCGTCGTTGTCCGACGAGTGCAGCATCGCCGAGATCAGTTGGCGGTCCTGGTCGCTCAGGCGCAGCTGCCCGGCGTAGGTGCGCGCCAGAAGGTCGACGACGATGGCCAGTTTGATGGTCGACGCGGTCCAGATGAGTGCTCCCGCATTGGGATTGCGGTACGTCGTGCCGGTGCTGCGGTCGCGCAGCACGTATCCGACGGTGCCGGGCCGGGTGGCCAGGTAGGCGTTGGCCGCGGCAATGCGTGCCGACAGATCGTCGGCCCGCGCCACCGGGGCGGGAACAACCAGCCCGAGCGTCAGCAGCAGGACGGAGAACACACGAATCATTTTTCAGCTCAGCAGCATTCGCGTGGACCGCTCCAGGAGTTCGGCGATCTGTTGATACGACGCGTAGCCCATGCCGGCGCGTACCAGTGCGCCGGCGTACAGCAACTCGAGGGTCCCGACCACGGCTGGGTCGGCGCCGGGACCCAGGGCCTCGGCGAGGCGCCGGTTTATCTCCTGGGCGATCCGCAGCCGTAGGTGTTCGACGTCGGGGTCCTTACCCAGCAGCGCGGTGGTCACCGCGCCGGCCAGTTCGGGTTCGTCGGAGACCAGTAGGGCGATGTCCCGCAGCACGGCGACCGCCCGGGTCGTGGGGTCGGGTGAGTCGTTCGGCGGGGCCGGGGTGTTGGCGAGGCGGCGCCAGAACACCTCGGCGACCAGATGTTCCTTGGAGGAGAAGTAGGTGTAGGCGGTGGCGGCCCCGACTCCGGCCTCCGCGGCGACCATTCTGATGGTCAGCCCGGCGAACCCCTCGCGGCTCAGGACGTCGACGGCCGAGCGGCCCAGGCGGTCGACGGTGTCGGCCTGCTTGGCCGTCAGTCGACGGCGAGTAGCTTCCCTGGCCACCGGTTCGGACACATGTCCGGACGCTACTACACCCCTTTTACCTCGGCAATGGCGACGCGCTAGGTTCCCTACATGCCAGATTCCCAGACCGCGCGCCTCTTCGACCTCGCCGAACGGGTCACCGGGTTCATGCCCGCCCACGAAGGTCAGGCGCTCTACGACGCCGCGTGCCGCTACCTCGACGGTGGCGTCGGCGTGGAGATCGGGACGTACTGCGGCAAGTCCACCGTGCTGCTGGGCGCGGCGGCCGCCGACACCGGCGGGGTGATCTACACCGTCGACCATCACCACGGCTCTGAGGAACACCAGGCCGGCTGGGAGTACCACGACACCACCATGGTCGACCCGCACACCGGGCTGTTCGACACGCTGGGAACCTTCCGGCACACGCTGGACGCGATGGACCTGCCCGACCATGTGGTCGCGGTGGTCGGCCGGTCACCGGTAGTGGCTCGCGGGTGGAGCACGCCGCTGCGGTTCCTGTTCATCGACGGCGGGCACACCGACGAGGCCGCCCAGCGCGACTTCGCCGGCTGGGTCAAGTGGGTCGACGTTGGTGGCGGGCTGGTGATCCACGATGTGTTCCCCGACCCCGACGACGGCGGTCAGGCGCCCTACCGGATCTACCGCCGTGCGCTGGACAGCGGTGCGTTCCAAGAGGTTTCGGCCACCGGTTCGCTGCGGGTGTTGCAGCGGGTCAGCGGGTCGGCGGGGGAGTCGGTGGACTAGCGCGGAGCTAGCCCCGGCGCACGCACTCGCAGTCGAAGTCGCTCTCCAGGCCCCGGGGCAGCTCGTCGCGGAAGATGCCGCTGCCGCCGGTGGCGCCGGACAACGCGTCGGCGGCCAGCACCACGGCCGCGCCGGTCCACGTGGTGCGTTCCACTGGCCAGCGTTTGCCGTCACTGAAGACCAGACCGGTCCAGTAGGAGCCGTCGCGCTCGCGCAGGTGCTGCATGTTGGCGAACTGCTCCAGGGCGTGGTCGCGGTCGCCGAGCGCGTCCAGGGTGAGCACCAGTTCGCAGGTCTCGGCCCCGGTGACCCATGGCCGGTCGTCGACGCAGCGGATACCCAGGCCGCTGACCACGAAATCGCTCCACCGCGCATCGAGCCGGGCCTCGGCGTCCGGGCCGCGCAGCGCGCCGCCGAGGATCGGGTAGTACCACTCCATCGAGTGGTGCGGCTTGTCGGCGAAGGCCTCCGGGTGCGCGACGATCGCGTGGCCGAGGGCGCCGACGGCGACCTCCCATTCCGGCTGGGATTCGCCCAGGTGATCCGCCAGTGCCAGCGCGCAGCGGATGCTGTGGTAGATACTGGCCGAGCCGGTCAGTAGCGCCTCCGGAATCACGCCCGAAGGTGAACGGGCCCAACCGATTTCGCCACCCGGGAGCTGGAGTCCGAGGACGAAGTCGATGGCCGCGCGCACCGTGGGCCACATCAGCTCGGCGAACGAGTCGTCACCGGTGACCAGGACGTGGTGCCACACGCCGGCGGCGATGTAGGCGCAGAAGTTGCTGTCGGAGTTGGCGTCCTCGACGATGTCGCCGCGGAACTGGATTGGCCAGGATCCGTCGGCACGCTGGGTGCGCCGGCTCCACCGGTAGGCGGCCCGGGCGGGTTCGATCAGGCCCGCGGTGGTCAGGGCCATCGCGGACTCCACGTGGTCCCACGGATCGGTGTGGCCGAACGTCGACCACGGGATCGCCCCGTTGCGGTGCTGCGTCCGCGCGATCGACGACGCGGTGTCCACGCATTGCTGCGCGGACAGCACGCCGTCGACCTCGGGAACGTCAGCCAACGGCCGTCTCACTGGGAACCTCACTGCGCGTAGGCTTTCCGAAGTCGGACGGCTTGTCGAAGTACAACGCTACGCTCTTGCCGATCAGCGGATCCAGGGCGGCCTCGGCGGCGCGGGTCAGGGCCGGGGCCGACATCATGTCCCAGACCAGCAGCTTGTGAAAGGCGGCGATCACCGGATGGGAGGTGCGCTCCACTCCGACCGCGCACTTGAGCCACCAGAACGGCGAATGCAGGGCGTGGGCGTGATGCGTGTGGCTGAATTGCATTCCGAGACCCGCGATCTTGGCGCGCAGGTCGCTGGCCCGGTAGATCCGCACGTGCCCGCCCTCGTTGGCGTGGTACTCGTCGGACAGCAGCCAGCAGATCTGCTCGGGCAGCCAGCGGGGGACGGTGACCGCCAGCGTGCCACCGGGTTTGAGTACCCGGACCAGTTCGGCGATGGCGGCGTCGTCGGCGGGAACGTGTTCGAGGATCTCCGAGGCGATCACCACGTCGAAGGTGCCGTCGTCGTAGGGCAGTGCCAGCGCGTCGCCCACGACGGCCTTCGCGCGAGCGGATTCACCCGCTTGACCTTCGGCGGCCATCGCCTCGAACATCGTTGCCACAGCGGCCATATCGGATTCGCTCATGTCGAACGCGGTGATGTCCGCACCGCGCCGGTAGGCCTCGAAACTGTGCCGGCCGGCGCCCGCGCCCACGTCGATCACGGAGACACCCGGCCCGATCCCGAGCCGGTCGAAGTCGACGGTCAGCATGCCCGGCTCCGTTCGATCGCGCGCTGATAGACGGAGACCGTCTGGGCCGCAACGGATTCCCACGAGTACACGTCCACGGCCCGTTGCCGGCCGGCGATCCCCAGTTGGTAGCGCCGCTCGGGCGAGTCGAGCAGGTTCCGCAGCACCGTGGTCAGTTCCTCCGCATCACCGGGTTTGACGA
>JAKIXW010000005.1:12838-17821 GCA_022708865.1 Acidobacteriota bacterium | reverse complement strand
GCACAGGCCCTCGGAACCGAGCACTTCGGGCAGCGCCCCGGCCCGGCTGGCCACGATCGGAGTGCCGCTGGACATGGCCTCCACCGCCGGCAGCGAGAAGCCTTCGTACAGCGATGGGATGCACGAGATCTCCGCGGAGGCGAGCAGCGCGGCGAGTTCGGCGTCCGACAGCCCGCTGGAGACGTGCACGATGTCGGAGATACCGAGCTCGGCGATCCGCTTCTCAGTGGGCCCGTTGGGTTCCAGCCGGGCCACCAGTTGCAGTTCGACATCGCGCTCGGTGCGCAGCTTGGCGACCGCGTGCAGCAGGTTCGCCACCCCCTTCAGCGGCACGTCGGCGCTGGCGATGGCGATGATCCGGCCCGGAACCCGGGGCTGCAGCGTCGGCTTGAACAGCTCGGTGTCCACACCGAGCGGAACGACGTGCAACTGGTCGGGCCGGACGCCGAAATCGTCGGCGATATCTGCGGCCGAGGTGCTCGACACGGTCAGCAGGTCGGGGATCTGCCGCGCGACGGTCTTCTGCATCTGCGCGAATCCGTACCAGCGGCGCACCAGCGGCTTGCGCCACCATCGGGCGGCGGCCAGGTCGAGCACCCGGTCCCGGGTGATCGGATGGTGCACGGTGGCCACCACCGGGGTGCCCGCGGCGGCCACCTTCAGCAGGCCGGTGCCCAGACTCTGGTTGTCGTGCACGATGTCGAACCGGGTGGCCGGGTCGCGCTGGCACTCGGCCAGGATCCGCGCGGTGCGCAGGCCGAACGTGCGGGGCTCGGGGAACCCGGCCGTCCACATGGTCAGCAGCTCTCGCAGGTCGATGCGGTCCCGGATCTCGCTGGGCCGCGGCACCCGGAACGGATCCGGCTCGCGGTACAGGTCCAGGCTGGGGACCTCGCGCAATGTGACGCGCTCGTCCAGGCCGCCCGGATAGGGCGGGCCCGAGAAGACCTCGACGTGGTGGCCGAGTTCGACCAGCCCGCGGCTGAGGTGGCGCACGTAGACGCCCTGCCCGCCACAGTGGGTCTTGCTGCGGTAGGACAGCAGCGCGATCCGCAACTTCTGGCTCACGCGGCCGCTCGGGGATCTCGGGGGAAAAAGCTGGACATGTGTCTGGACCTTAGTTCGCTGAGCTAACTGGCGCAACGCGCCCGGCTTCCGGTGACCTGTCAACAACCGGTGTTGAGTACCCGCTCGAGCGTGTCGGCAAAAAAATCGGCCGACGCGATGGACAGGCACATCGGTGGCTTCATCTTCAGCACGTTCATCCGGTCGCCGGTGGGCTGGACGATGATCCCCAGCTCGCGCATGCGTTCGCAGATCGCCGCCGTCTCGGCCACCGCAGGCTCGAGAGTCACGGGATCGCGCACCAACTCGACGCCCATGTAGAGGCCGCAACCATGCACCGCGCCGATCAACGGATGCCGGGTCGCCAGCTCGATCAGCCGGGCACGCAGGTGGTCTCCGACCACCAGGGCGTTGTGCTGCAGCCCCTCGCGTTCGATCACATCCAGGACGGTCAGCCCGACCACGCAGGACACCGGGCTGCCGCCGGCCGAGGAGAAGAAATAGCCCTGGCTACGGTAGGCATCGGCGATGGCCCGCGTGGTGATGACAGCACCCAGCGGTTGACCATTTCCCATCGACTTGGCCACCGTGACGATGTCGGGCACCACCTGCTGGCCCTGGAATCCCCAGAACCAGCGGCCCAGCCGGCCATAGCCGACCTGGACCTCGTCGGCGATGGCCAGCCCGCCGGCCGCGCGCACCGCCTCGTACACCGCCGGCAGGTAGCCGTCGGGCAGCGCGATGCCGCCGGCGTTGCCGTAGAACGGTTCGCAGATGAAGGCGGCCGGTGAATGCCCTTCGGCGACAAGGGTTTCGATGCGCGCGACCGCCTCGTCGGCGTACTTTCCGGCCGCCGCGCCGCGGTGCTCGCCCCGATAGCTGTTCGGGCTGGTGACCGTGTGCACCCATGGTGGCCGGGTGGTCAATGCGTTGGGATTGTCGGCCACCGAGGTCGAGATCGCGTCGGTGGCGTAGGTCCAGCCGTGATAGGCCTCGGCGACGGCGACGACGTCGTGGCGCCCGGTGGTGGCCATGGCGAGCCGCAGGGCCAGGTCGACGGCCTCGGAGCCGGAGTTGACCAGGAACACCGTGTCCAGGGGGTCGGGCAGGGTGGCGGCCAGCCGCTGCGAGAAGTCGGCGATCGCGCCGTAGTTGAACCGGGAGTTGGTGTTGAGCCGGCGCCACTGCCGCGCAACGGCGTCGGCCAGGTCGGGGTGGCCGTGCCCGATGGCGGCGACGTTGTTCACCATGTCCAGGTAGCTGCGGCCGTCGACCGCACACAGGTACTCGCGCCAGCCCCGTTCGATCCGGGGCGGACGCCGGTAGTACTGCTCCTGCACACCGGCCAGGGCCCGCTCGCGGCGCCGGACCAGGTCACCGGCGCCCTCGTCGGCCCCGGCCTCGGGCATCCGGCCCAGCAAGGGCGCCGGATCGTGGGTCAGACCCAGCCAGCCGGGCGCGTACTCGGGACGCACGAATGCCGGCACCGGCAGCTCGCCGGTGCGGATCTGCAGCCAGAGCCGACCCGGACCCGCGGTCGCCAGGGCGGCACCGGCAGCCACAGCGTGTCCGGCGCTCACGGCGGGCCGCAGGGACTGTCCGCGCAGAACCACCACCCCGTCGGCACCGGCCAGGATCACTTCGCCATCCTGAGCGGTCTCGATCACCCCGTCCTGGGGTGCCATCATGGTCGTCGCATCGGCCAGCCACACATCGACGCCGGTCGGTACGGTTGCCGGTGAGTCATGTTGCAGCACAACGGATCTGGTCAGTCGCGGTTGTCCGTAGCGGGTCGCCACCGCCCGCGCGCCGGCGGCCAGTGCCTGGGCCGCGGCATCCCGCTCGCACTCGGGATCGATCCACGCGCCGCCATCGACCAGGTCGGAGAGGGCCGAGAAGTCCAGCAGAGCAACATCATCGGCCGCAATGCCGGTCAGGATCGGAGCGGACTCCGGTGTCCGAACGATCGGTGGGCGGCCCACCGCGTCGGCGATCAGCGTGGTCATGACGTCGCTCGGGACGGACACGGCGCGCTCGAAGATCTGCCACTCGAACTCCAGGGCGGCGGCGGCGTAGTCGTTTCCGGCCGCGTTTCTCGCATCGACGACGGCCTGCTGATTGCCGCTGACCACCAGCGTGGCCGCCCGCAGCACCACCAGCGGCCAGAGGGCGGCGATCTCGACATCGAGTAGCGGGCGCACCTGGTCGAAGGCGGCGATCAACGGCAGTGCCGCGACGGGCTCGCCGCCCTCGTGGCGCAGCACCGAGGACACCGTCACGGCCAATTCGCCGACCGCCCAGGAATGGGTGAGGTCGCCGAAGTCGATGATGCCGTCCGGGTATTGTCCCTCGTCGGATGCGCACACCACGTTGTCGTCGGTGATGTCCCCGTGGATCGCCTGGGTGGGCAGATCGGCCGCGAGGCCGGCCACGGTGCGCCACGCGTCAGCGGCGGCGGTCTGCACCAGGTGCCGCCGGCTGGGTTCGGCGACGTAGCGGGCCAGCAGTTCGATGGTGCGATCGGCGTGCCGCAGATCCCACTGCAGCGTGCGCTGCAGACCGGGATGGTCGAACCCGGCCAGCGCCGCACCGGCACGCCCGACCAGCGCGCCCAGCGCCGCCCAGCGGTGCGACGGCACGTAGCCGTCGCCGCTCAGGGTGCCGCCGTCGAGGAAGTCGATGATCCGGCCGAACAGGATTCCCCCGGCGCCGTCGGGGATCTCGGCGATCGGCGTGATGTTGCGGGCCGCCCGCAGGCCGACGCCGGCCAGGAACGTCGCCGCCGCGTCCTGGGCCTCGATCTCGACCCGTCCGAACGCCGGATTGGCCACCTTGAGCACCCCGACCGGATCGCCCGCGACGCCGCGCAACAGGAAGTTCGCGTCCTGCTGGCTGCCGAGTGCGGTGGCGGTGACGGTGCGGCCGAAATGGTCCCGTGCGATGGCCACCGCGTCGGTTGCCGAAACCACCGGCGCGGGCAGCTCACCGGCCTGGAAGAAGTCGAAGGGCTCCATCGTCACCATCGCTGATCATCTTAGATACGGTGTGTGCATGCGTGCGCTGATCATCGTGGACGTGCAGAACGATTTCTGTGAGGGCGGCTCCCTGGCCGTGGCTGGCGGTGCGGCCGTGGCGCGGTCGATCAGCGATCGGTTGGCCGGTCAGCATGGCTATGACCATGTGGTGGCCACCAAGGATTTCCACATCGACCCGGGCGCGCACTTCTCCGAGCATCCGGATTTCGTCTCGTCGTGGCCGCGGCACTGCGTGGCCAGGACGGCCGGCGCCGAGTTCCACCCCGACCTGGACACCGCCGCGGTCGAGGCGGTGTTCCACAAGGGGGCCCACGCCGCGGCCTACAGCGGATTCGAGGGCGCCGACGACACCGAGACGCCCCTGGCCGCCTGGCTGCGCACCCACGATGTCGATGCCGTGGACGTGGTGGGCATTGCGACCGACTACTGCGTGCGGGCCACGGCGGCCGACGCGGCCGCCAACGGATTCGCCACCCGGGTGCTGCTCGATCTGACCGCCGGGGTGGCGCCCGAATCCACCGAGGAAGCGCTGACCGCGCTGCGTGCCGCCGGGGTCGAACTCATCGCCGGACCCGGGACCGCGCGCTGAGTACCGACGCGGAAGTCCTTGCCGCAGCTCAGCTTTCGCTTGATGCGGCCGGCCGGCGCGACCGGGCCGAATGGCTCGGGCTGTTCGCCCACGACGGCCGGGTGGAGGATCCCGTGGGGTCCACCCCGCACGTCGGGCACGCCCAGATCGGCCGGTTCTACGACACCTTCATCGGGCCCCGGGAAATCACCTTCGACTCCCGTGCGGATTTCGTCGCGGGGTCCACGGTCGTGCGGGATCTGACCCTGAATGTCCGGATGAGCGCGGCGGTGGGAATGCAGATCCCGGCGGTGC
>JAKIXW010000005.1:0-12828 GCA_022708865.1 Acidobacteriota bacterium | reverse complement strand
ATACCGCCGAGGGGCTGAGAATCGCTTCGCTGCAAGCCTATTGGGAACTGGCGCCAATGATGGCGCAGTTCGCCAGACAGGGTGCGCCCGCACTGGCCGCCGGCCTGACGCTCTCACGGGCACTGCTGGCCAACCAGGGCATGGGCGGTGCGTTCGGGTTCGCCCGTGGGCTGCGCAGGCCCGGGCGCCGGGCGCGGGCCAAGGTCGACGATCTGCTCGCCGCGCTGTCCGGCGGCGACGAGCTGTCGACCCGCCGGACCCTCGGTCACGGTGCGCGGGTCGACGCCGATCTCGGGCTGCTGGTGCAGCGGCTGCGCGGCGCGCACACCAGCAAGATCCTGGCGGCCGGGCACTCCATCACGGTGTCGCTGACCGCCGGCCGATCGGAGCCGCGTGGGGTGCTGATCTTCGACTTCGCCGACGACGACACCTTTCGGGCGGTGCGCTTCTTCGGCTGAATCAGGTTTCGCGGTTGCGCCGGTAGAGCGTCCCGACCGCTAGCAGGATCAGGCTGACCACCAGGATGGCCGTGGCCAGCACGTCGATCTGCGGCGGTACCGCGGCCTTGACCGCCGCGTTGACGAACAACGGATACGTCACTGTCGAGCCGCTGACGAAGTACGTGATGATGAAGTCGTCGAGGGAAAGCGCGAAGGACAGCATCCCGGCGGCGACGATGCCCGGAACGATCAGCGGCAGCGTCACCTTGAAGAACGTCCGGGCCGGTCCGGCGCCCAGGTCCAGCGACGCATCCTCGAGTGTCCAGTCGAAGCCACGAACCCGCGCGCGCACGGTCATCGCGATGAAACTGATCTGGAATGCCACGTGCGCGATGATGATCGTGGTGAACCCGGTGGCCCAGCCCAGGTCGAGGAACAGCGTCAGCAGCGAGGCGCCCATCACCACCTCGGGGGCGGTCAATGGCAGCACCAGGAACGTCTCGACGGTCTTGCTGCCCCGGAATCGTTGCCGCACAAGGGCGATCGCCAGCAGGGTGCCGAGCACCAGTGCGACGGCCGTCGAGACCGCGGCCACCGTCAGGCTCATCTGCAGGGCCTTGGTCAGCGCCGGGTACTTGAACGGATTGAGCCAGTTCTCCAGGGTGAAGCCCTGCCAGGTGTAGTTGAATTTGCCGGCCGGCTTGTTGAACGAGAACAGCACGATCACGAAGATCGGCAGGAAGATGTAGAGCATCACCAGTCCGGCGACGACGCGCAGCGCCAGATCGCCGAACCGGCCGTTGCCGCCAAAGCCGCGCAGCCCACGCCGCCGGCCGCCACCCGCCTTTTCCAGGGATTCCGTCACCGTGGCGGGGGCCGTCATACCAGGTCCTCCGTACCCAGGGCGCGGGCGTACGACAGCACGCCCACCAGGATCATGGCCATCAGCACGAAACTGAGCGCCGCGGCGGCCGGATAATCCTTGACCACCAGGAACTGTTTCTGGATGACGTTGCCGATCATCGTGGTCTGCGTACTGCCCAGGTAGTCGGCGTTGATGAAATCACCGACGGCCGGGATGAACACCAGCATCGACCCCGCGATCACACCCGGCAGCGACAGCGGCAGGATCACCTTCCGGAACGCCCGGAACGCCGAGCTGTACAGATCCTTGGACGCTTCGATCAGCCGCGGATCGATCTTCTCCAGGCTGACGTAGAGCGGCAGGATCATGAACGTCATCGAGTTGTAGACCAGGCCGCCGATGACCGCGTAGGGGGTGGACAGCAGCCGGCCGTCCACCAATCCCAGTGCATCCAGCACCTGCACGATGTACCCGTCGTCGGCGAAGATCGTCTTCCACGCCAGTGTGCGCACCAGGAACGTCACGAAGAACGGCAGGACCACCAGGCCGAGCAGCAGGTTCTTGTACCGGCCCGACTTGAAGGCGATGACGTAGGCCAGGGGATAGGACAACAGCAGCGAGATCACCGTTGCCGCAAGGGCATACGTGAGCGAACGGATGATCTGATCGCTGTACAACGAGAATGCCTGCGCGTAGTTGCCGAAGTCCCACGCGAAGGTCAGCTTCGGCAGGTACACCGAGCCGCCCATGGTGGACAGCGACGTCCGGAACAGCGAGAAGAACGGCACCACGAAGAAGATTGCGAGATACGCCAGCCCGGGCAGGATCATCAGGTACGGCGCGACCCTGCTGCGCTGGCGACTGCTACTGGCTACCCCTGCCATCGGCGCTCAGCTGCCGGTGACGGCGGCGTATGCGGCGTTGAAGGCCTGGGTGTCCTCGTCGGACAGGGCCGGCCAGGTTCTCAGGTTGGCCTTCATCGCGTCGGTCGGGTTGATCAGCGGGTTGGCCGCCAACTTCTTGTCGATCTTGTCGAGTTCCTCGGTCATGTCCGAGAGAACGGGCACGTACTGGGTGAATGCGACCAGCTTGGCGTAGTTGGGCCGGTCGTAGACGTAGTCGATCCACGCTTCGGCGGCATGCTGGTTCTGTGTGGTGTACGGGATCACCTGGGTGTCGATGAACCAGTCGCCGCCGGACTCCGGGATGATGAAATCCAGATCCGGGTTGTCGGCCTGCAGCTGCACGATGTCACCTGAATATGCCTGCGCCACAACGATGTTGCCGGCCGCCAGATCGTCGGCGTAATCGTTGCCGGTGAACCGCCGGATCTGGCCCTTGTCCTTCTGCTCCTTGACCAGGTCGACCGCCTTCTGGATAGTCTCCAGGGTGGGTTTCTCGGGCGAATTGCCCTGCGAGGACATGATCATGCCCAGGCCGTCCTGGGTGTCCGACAGCAGGCTGACCTTGCCCTTGAAGGCGGGATCCCACAGGTCGTCGATCTTGGTGATCGGCCGGCCGGTGGCCGCCTTGTTGTAGGCCAGGCCCACCATGCCCGTCATATAGGGCGCCGTGTACTTGCGGCCCGGATCCGAAACGTCGTTCAGCAGATCGGGGCGCAGGTTCTTGCGGTTGGCCACCCGGGTTTCGCTGATCTCGTTGAGCCAGCCGAGTTGCTTGAGCCGCAGCGCCATGAACTGGGTGGGCACCACCAGATCGGCGCCGATGTCCTGCTTGCGCGACAACGGCTCCTTGTTCTTGGCGAACCATTCCTCGTTGTCGTTGAAGTCCTCCTTGTAGTCGACCGTCAGGCCCGACGCGGTCTGGAACGCGGCCACGAAGCCGTCGGCCATGTACAGCGGCCAGTTCGAGATCCGTAGATGGCCGGAGGCCTTGGCGCCGTCGTCGGGGGTGGTCGCCGTCGCCGTCGTGCCGCCACCGCCGGAGTCCTTCGACCCACAAGCGGCCAGGAACGACGGCCCGAGAACCAGGGCCGCCGCGGCGGCGCCGCCCCTTCCCAGGAATCGGCGCCGGGACGTGCGGTTGGCGGCCAGTCGGGCGGCCAGGAGTCGGGGATCGAATTCGTCGTTGGAGGCCATACCTGCGCTGCCTTTCGTCGGGGGGATTGGGGGTCGGTGGGCTCGATGCTCCGGGTCCGTGCTCCGGGTCCGTCAGGAGTCGTCGAGCATCTCCTCGAGATCCTCGGTGGTGGGGATGTCGGCGGCCGGGAGCACCAGTGACGCCGAGGGTGCCCAGCTGACGTGCACCTGGTCGCCCGGCCGCAGCAACGGCAGGTCGTCGTCGGGCCCGATATGGGCGACGATCGGCGAATCGTCGGCAGCCGCCAGGCCCAACCGCACGACCGGGCCCTGGAAGGTCAGATCGGTGACGGTGGCGGGAACGACGGCGAGTTCGCTGGCCGGCGCGGCCGGGATTTGCATGGTGACACGGACCCGTTCCGGCCGGATCATCAGGGTGGCCTGGCCCCCGGGTTCGATGGTGGTGGAGCCCGGCGCGGCCGGCAGTTTGGTGCCCAGCACCTCGATCTCGACCAGATTCTGACCGCCCGATTGACCGGCGCGGCCCGTCTGGCGGCCGTGCCACAGGTTGGCCTGGCCGATGAAGCTGGCGACGAACACGGTCGAGGGCCGGTCGTAGATCTCGGTCGGAGTGCCGATCTGCTCGACGTTGCCGGCGTTCATGACCGCGATGCGGTCACTCATCGTCAGCGCCTCCTCCTGATCGTGGGTGACGTAGACGAACGTGATGCCGAGCTCACGCTGGATGCGCTTGAGCTCGAACTGCATGACGTGACGCAGTTTGAGGTCCAGCGCACCGAGCGGTTCGTCGAGCAGCAGGGCGCTCGGATAGTTGACCAGGGCGCGGGCCAGGGCGACGCGCTGTTGCTGGCCGCCGGACAGCTGCGCGGGCTTGCGCTGCGCGAAATCCGTCAAGCGGACGACCTCGAGCAGTTCATCGACGCTGCGCTTGACCTCGTCTTTTCCCTTCTTGGAACTGCGCGGCCCGTACGCCACGTTGTCCCACACGCTCATGTGTGGGAACAGTGCGTAGTGCTGGAAGACGGTGTTGACGTTGCGTTTGTGCGGCGGGACCCGGGAAACGTCGGTGCCCGCGAGCCGGATGGCGCCCTCGGTCGGCGTCTCGAACCCGGCAATCATCCGCAGCGTGGTGGTCTTGCCGCAGCCCGACGGGCCGAGCATCGAGAAGAACTCGCCGGAGCCGATGGAGAAGTCGGCGTCGGCAACCGCAACGTAGTCGTCGAACCGCTTGGTGACGTGATCGATCTCGATCACGGGAGTGCCCGCGGGAGGCGCCGCTCCGCGTTGTTGCTGTGCTGAATGGCTGTCTGTGGCCTGGGTGCCTGTCTCGGTCAGGACTCGACCTCTCTGTTCGTTCCCCCGTCCGTTAACGATCACCCATCCGGGGACATGCCGCAACCGATTCCGTGTCCAAAGTTCACTTTGGCGATGGATTCTGTTGTTCAATCAACCGCCGCGGACCAGATCCGATCGACGTCGTCGGGCCCGGGCTGGGCCGGGTGCACCTCGTCCCGCAGTGCCTGACCGACCAGCAGCCGGCCGGTATTGACCAGGTGAGCACGCATTGCGGCGGCCGCCGCGGCGGGCTGCCCGGCCAGGATGGCGTCGACGACGGGCGTGTGCTCGGCGTCGATGTCGGCGATCGACCGGGTGCGTTCGGCGGTCGAGGCACCGAGCAGGCGGGTGGACTCGCGCAGGCCTTTGACGATGTCCCGGGCACGCTGATTGCCGGCCCACTCCAGGATCAGATCGTGTAGCCGCAGGTCGTGGCGCATGAATTCGTCCTCGCCGCCGGTCTGGACCGCCTCGCGCATGAGGGTGCGTTCGGCCCGCAGCGCGTCGGCCAGGCCGGGGTGCGCCGTGGCGGCAGCGCGCTGGACGGCGGGCAGTTCCAGGGCCAGCCGAACCGCGAAGATGTCGGCGATGTCGGACGAGCGGGGGAGCCGGATCCGGAATCCCTGACGCGCCTCGAAGGTGATCAGCCCGACCTCCTCGAGGCGCAGCAGTGCCTCGCGGACCGGCGTGCGGGAGACGCCGAGGGACGCGGCGAGTTGGTAGGCCGAATACCGGACACCGGGCTTCATCCGGCCGTCGTCGATGGCGGCCCGCACGGCGGCGACCGCCTGCTCGACGCGCCGGCCGCCGCCAGGATCGAGCGGTTCGAGGTCGGGGAGGCCCTGGGCCACCGGCGAACTGTAGCATGCTACGAATGATCGACGCGGAGTCATTGTCCCGGCGGCTGACGGCGGCCGGGCTGGCCGATGTCCGTCATGACGGCACCACCCGGGCGCTGTACTCCTCGGACGCCTCGCTGTATCGCGTGCCGCCGCTGCTGATGGCCGCGCCGCGCGACGCCGACGAGGTGGCCGTCGTGCTCGAGGTGTGCCGGGCCGAGGGCGTGCCGGTCACCGCCCGCGGCGCGGGGACGTCGATCGCCGGCAATGCCGTCGGCACCGGCGTGGTGCTCGACTTCAGCCGGCACATGGGCCGGGTGCTCGCGGTGGACCCGGACGCGGCGACCGCCACCGTCCAGCCCGGTGTGGTGCAGGAGGATCTGCAACGGGCCGCCGCCCCGCACGGGCTACGGTTCGGGCCGGACCCGTCGTCGTCGTCACGCTGCACCATCGGCGGGATGATCGGCAACAACGCCTGCGGGACACGTGCGCTCGGGTACGGCCGCACCAGCGACAACCTGCTGGGGCTGCGGGCGATCACCGGATCCGGGGCGGCCTGGAACGCGCCCGCGGTGCGCGACGGCCTGAGCGCGGTCGCCCGGGCCGGGCTGGGCACCATCCGGACCGAGTTCGGCAGGTTCGGCCGGCAGGTGTCCGGGTTCGCGTTGGAGAACCTGTTGCCCGAGCAGGGTTTCGGCGTACACCGGCTGCTGGCCGGGAGCGAGGGCGCGCTGGCGGTCATCACCGAGGCCACCGTGCGGCTGGTGTCCGAACCGGCGCACCGGGTGCTGGTGGTGCTCGGCTACCCGGACATCGCGGCCGCCGGCGACGCGACACCGGCGGTCCTGACGCACGGCCCGGTCGCCTGCGAGGGCATCGACTCCCGCATCGTCGACGTGGTGCGCGACCGACGCGGACCGGGTGCCGTGCCGCCGCTGCCGCGAGGTGCGGCCTGGCTCTTCGTGGAACTCACCGGTGACGACCCGGCCGAGTTGTCGGTGCGTGCGGCGGAGCTCGGAAATAGTTGTGGTGCAATGGATTCCATGGTGGTCGTGGACACCGGTCGGGCCGGCGAGCTGTGGCGGATCCGGGCCGACGGCGCCGGGCTCTCGGGCCGCAGCCCGGCGGGTCTGCCCGCCCACGCCGGCTGGGAGGACGCCGCGGTGCCCCCGGAACGAATGGGCGACTATCTGCGCGACTTCGACGCCCTGATGTCCGGTTACGGACTGACCGGCCTGCCCTACGGCCACTTCGGCGACGGCTGCCTGCACATCCGGATCGATTTTCCGCTCCAGGATCCGGGTGGCACCGCGGTGTTCCGCGAATTCCTGTTGGCGGCTGGGCAATTGGTGGCAGGCTACGGCGGGTCACTGTCGGGCGAGCACGGCGACGGCCGGGCCCGCGGCGAGTTGCTCCCGCTGATGTACTCACCGGCCGCGCTGGCGTTGTTCGCCGCCGTCAAGGACGTGTTCGACCCGGACAACATCCTCAACCCCGGCGTCATCGTGGACCCGCGCCCACTGGACGCCGACCTGCGCGAGCCGGCCCCGGTCTGGCGACGGGACCTGGCCTTCGCCTATCACGGCGACGGCGGGGACTTCACCCAGGCGGTGCATCGCTGCACGGGCGTCGGAAAGTGCCGCGCCGACAACACGTCCGCGGGTGGGGTGATGTGCCCGTCGTACCGGGCCACCCGTGACGAGAGAGACTCCACCCGTGGCCGGGCCCGGGTGCTGCAGGAGATGATCAACGGCAGCGCGGTCACCGGCGGTTGGCGCGCTCCCGAGGTCCACGAGGCGCTCGATCTGTGCCTGTCCTGCAAGGGATGCCTGTCGGACTGCCCGACCGGCATCGACATGGCGGCCTACAAGGCCGAGGTCCTGCACCAGAGCTACCGGGGGCGGCTGCGGCCCGCCTCGCACTACTCGCTGGGCCGGTTGCCGCGCTGGGCTGCGCTGGCCGCCCGGCTGCCCCGGCTGGTCAACGCCGCCGCGGGTCTGCCGGGCCTGGGGGCGGCCGGGCTGTCGATGGCCGGGGTGGATCCGCGCCGCAGCATTCCGCCATTCGCGCGCAAGACATTCCGGTCCTGGTTCCGCGACCGTCCGGTGGCCCCCGGGGATCCGGTGCTGCTGTTCGTCGACACCTTCACCAACTACTTCACGCCCGAGGTCGGAGTGGCCACCGTCCGGGTACTGGAAGCCGCCGGGTATTCACCTCGGCTCACCGACCGTCAGCAGTGCTGCGGGCTGACCTGGATATCGACCGGCCAGCTGGACGCGGCCCGCAAGATCCTGGGCCGCACGGTGACGGCGCTGGCCGGGTCGGTGCCGATCGTCGGCATCGAACCCTCGTGCACGGCGGTGCTGCGTTCCGATGCCACCGAGCTGTTGTCCTCTGCTGATGCCGCGGCGGTGGCCGGCCGCACCCGGACCCTGGCCGAGCTGCTCACCGAACCGGGCTGGAGCCTTCCCCGGCTGGACGGGATAAGTGTTGTGGCCCAACCGCACTGCCATCATCACGCGGTGCTGGGCTGGGGCGCCGACGAGCAACTACTGCGGTCCGCGGGCGCGACGGTGCAACGGCTGGGCGGCTGTTGCGGGCTGGCCGGCAACTTCGGCGTCGAGAAGGGGCACTACGAGGTGTCGGTGGCCGTCGCCGATCAGCAGCTGCGGCCCGCGGTGGCCGCCGCACCGATCGACACCGAGATCCTGGCCGACGGGTTCTCCTGCCGCACGCAGCTGGCCGATCTGACCGACCGGCGTGGCCGGCACCTGGCCCAGCTGCTGGCCGACCAGTTGTGATTTCGGTGCATTCGCCGTCGCTGACCGACGGTTACTGCACCGAAATCGCGTCGATCACCCAGGGCGACAACAGCGGGGCCCGCAGGAAGGCGTGGTCGGTCAGCCCGAGCCGGCGCAGCAGCACCTGCATGCGCAGGATGCAGCAGCCCATCCGGACCATCGAGAACATCTCGAACCAGCCGAGATTGCGCAGCGGTCGGCCGATCAACTCCTCGTAGCGCTCGATCAGTCGGGCCCGGCTGTCGAAGCCGGGCAGTTCGGGATCGGCCTGGCTGCCCTGCGACTCCAGCATCTGCCGGCGGGTGGCCAGCCACCAGCCCAGGTCCGCCTCGGCCGGGCAGATGCAGGCCTGCTCCCAGTCCAGCACCCCCACGATGGCCCCGGAGTCGTCGCAGATGGTGTTCGACAGCCGCGCATCACCCCAGCTGACGGCGAGCGGGCCGGATTCGGTGGGCAGATTGCGGTCCAGCCAGCCGAACGCGCGGACCATCAGATCGGGTGGGTCGCTGTCGGTGGCCCAGTCGAGATAGTCGCGCCACCAACATAATTCGCCCGCCGCACCGACACCCTGGTCGCGTTGCAGCCACGGTGCCTCGGTGACGGGAACCCGCTGCAGCGCGACCAGCGTGTCCAGGAAGTCGTCGTGCAGGCGGCGCTGCGCCTGCGGCCCGGCGTCGTGCAGCCAACCCCGACCGGCGTAGGTCATGTCCGAATGCGTGTGACCGACGATCCGCGGCATCACCATGAACCGGGACCCGATCCAGCTGGTGTCGGGCTCGTAGTGAATCGGCGACGGCGTGGCAATGCCGTACCCGTGCAACAGTTCCTGCGTCCTGGTCTGGCCCGCGAGGTCATATTCGGCGAAGATGCCGCCCCCGGCCGGCGGAATGCGGATGACGTATTCGGACGTCCGGCCGTCCTGTCGCGCGCTGAACACCAGGGATTCGCTGGACCAGCCGGACGCCGCGTTGGCGGTCCGGAGATCCGACAGCTCGACGTCCGGCTCGCCCAACTGCGCGCCGAACCAGGCGGTGAGCTGGGTGCGGGTCTCGACGAGGTCGCGCTGGACGAGAGAGATGCCGGCCATTCGATGCACTTTACGTCAAAACCCCCAGATGTAACATGACCCGCGTGACTGAATCTCCGGCGCCGGACTACGTGGCCTACGGGCCGTTGAATGATCTGAGCAGGTCGTTGGCCGTGCTGGTGCACGGATTCCCGGACACCCCGCATACCTGGCGGCACCTGGGCCCGCAGCTCGTCGCCGAGGGTTATCGCGTGGTCGCGCCGTGGCTGCCCGGGTATCTGGGCCAGGCCGACGGTCCCGTGACCGTCGGCACCTACGTGAACCGGATCCTGGAGCTGCACGGGGAATTCGGTGGTGATGAACGGGCAGTGCTGATCGGCCACGACTGGGGCGCCAACGCCGGCTACGGCGTGGTGAACCGCGCGCCGGCCGCGTTCTCCCGGTTCATCGCCCTGGCGGTGCCCCCGACGGCGGCGTTGGGGGCGGGCCTGTTCGGCTACCAACAGTTGCGTCGGTCGTTCTACGTCTGGTTCATCCAGCAGGTGGGCCTGGCCGAACCGGCCCTGCTGGCCGACGGCTTCTGGGAGCAGCTGTGGGCCGACTGGTCACCGGGCTACGACGCCCGCGACGACATCGCCGAACTGCGCCGCCACGTCACCGCTGAGACCATCGCCGACGTGATCAACCCGTACCGGGCCAACTTCCACCCGGACCTCACCGATCCGCGGTTCGCCGACCAGGCGGTCGCCGCGCTCTTCCCGCCGACCGTGCCGACGCTGTATCTGCACGGCGCCAACGACGGTGCGATCGGCGCCGAGTTGCTCACCGACGTCGAAACCTACCTGCCGGCAACGGGTTCGGCCTTCCGGTTGGTCGAGGACGCCGGCCACTTCCTGCACCTCGAACGCCCCGACGAGGTCGCGGGGCTCATCCGGGCCTGGCTCGTTTAGGTCCCGGACCGCGTCGAGAGGCGCTCGGCGCCGGTGAACCGCCCGTGGCGCGGGTCCAGCCCGGCCGCCAGCCGCAGCTCGGCCAGGAAATCCTCGGGGGTTCCGCCCTGAACCAGGTAGTGGCACATTGCGATTCGCACCACCGCGGCCGCCGCGACGTCCGAGTTCGCACCGGGGATCACCCGTGCGATCCGTTCGTGCATGATCGGGATGACCCGCTGCATCTGACTCAGCACGTGCTCGGGCTCGATGTCCACGATCGATCCCAGCGAATAGGAATCCTGGAAGTCGACGACGAACCGCAGCGCGGCATCGAGGCGCTGCGGACCGTCCAATCCGGCCATCGCCTTGGCGATCCCGGCATCGAAATTGTCCTGCTCGTAGAGCGCGAACGCGTTGAGCAGACCCTCCCGTGAACCGAAGTAGCGGTACAGCGTCGGCCGGGACACCTTGGCTTCCGCCGCGACGTCCGAGAGCTGCAGATTGCGATGCCCACTGCGGGCGAACACGACGTGGGTGGCGTCCAGGATGCGCCGACGCGTCGACGGTTCCAGATCGCCGATCGCCATTGGAGATCACCACCCAATCGAGTCAGAGTCCTTTACATGAATAGCCCATAATGTCACACTGGGGCGGTCCGTGTCCTGGGTCGAGCACGGCGGAAAGAAGGGGCACGGCGATGACGGATCTGGTGATCCGAAAGATCCCGTGGGAATTCGACGCCGACGTCCCGTTCCGTTGGCAGCCCACGAACCCGAACTTCGGAATCTTTTGCAACGCTTTCACATTCATCGCGGTGCCGTTCGAGAAGTACATCATTGCCTCGCTGCGCCAGGCCCAGGACCGGCTCGATCGCGATCCGGACGTCGCCGCCGAGGCCGAGGCCTTCCTGCGGCAGGAGGCGCAACATGCGGCCGCCCATCGCAAGCACATGCTGGCGTTGATCGCGCGTTACCCCGAGCTCGAAGAGTGTTACCAGGACACCGTGGCGTCCTACGACCGACTGCTGGCCGAGCACCCGGTGGAGTTCCACGCGGCATACGTCGCGAACCTGGAGGCCACGTTCACCCCGCTGTTCAAGGTTTTCCTGGACAACCGGCAATCCATGTTCGACGGCGGCGACCCCCGGGTGGCCGCGTTGATGATGTGGCATTTCGTGGAGGAGATCGAGCACCGCAGTTCGGGTTTGATCCTCTATCGTCACCTGTGCCCGGACCCGCGGTATCGCACCAGGCAGTTTCGGTCCACCTTCCGGCACACCGCCGAGATCGCCGCCAATATCGCTCGGGCGTTCGACCGGCACATCCCGTTCGAGGACCGCGGGGCGTCGGCCGAAGCGCTGATGTCGCCGGAGCTGCTGGTCGACGAGCTGAAGTTGCGCGGCCCGGGTGGTGCGCGCCGCCGCGCCCGTGCCGGTGGTGCGCCCACGCTGTTCGCGGCGGTGCCGACCGGCGACCTGACCAGAATGCTCTGGCGGCTGGCACTTTCGCAGCTGCCCAACCACGACCCGGCCAATCAGCCGCTGCCGCCATGGGCGGACACCTGGATGCGGGAGTACGACCGGGGCGCCGACATGACCCGCTTCGTCGGCAACCCGCCGGCCGACCGAGAGGACTGACCGAACACGTGCTGTCGACCAACTACGGCGATCTGGTGCCCGAGGATGAACTGCTGACCCATCAGATCGTCGACACCTTCGCTACCGTGAGCCAATCCGATCCGTCGTGGACGGAAAAGATCTGGACCATCGCGCACGCCAGGGACAACTCGCTGCAACTGGTGCTCGGCGTCGGCAAGTACACCAACCGCGGGGTGTTCGATGGGGCGGCCGGCGTGTGCCGCGGCACCGAGCAGTGGACCGTGCGGGCGGGCCGCCGGCTGTCGAGCGATCCGTCGACCGCGGACGTGGGCCCGGTGCACTACCGGGTGGTGGAGCCGCTGAAGTCCATCCGCGTGACGCTGGATCACAACGAGCACGCGCCGATCGCATTCGACGTCACCATGACCGGGGATTTCCCTGCGGCGCTGGAGGATCCGTGGCCGGATCGCAGCCCGGACGGCTACCGGGTCACGCACAATGTGCTGCGCTATCACCAGGTGGGGACCGCCGAGGGTTGGGTGGAGCTGCATGGTGAGCGCATCGCGGTCACCAGTGAGAACTGGATCTCCATCCGGGACCACTCCTGGGGGCTGCGGCCCGGCGTGGGCAAGCCGATCCCCGGCCTGCCGCGCCGGGGCCGGCACCGGATCAACCAGATGTTCATGACCTGGCTGCCGATGACGTTGACCCGTCCGGACGGTTCGCGGTACTCGCTGTTCGTGTTCCGTCAGGAGGAGCGTGGCGACGGGTACAGCGAGATCCGTTGCCAGGCCGAGCAGCAGAACGATGACGGCACCTCTCGGCGGTTCTCCGATGTCATCCAGGATTTGCATTTCCGGGATGACAACCGGCGGTTCACCGAGGGCACCCTGACGCTGGTCGGCGGCGACGGCAGCAAGCGTCCGCTGCGT
>JAKIXW010000059.1 GCA_022708865.1 Acidobacteriota bacterium | reverse complement strand
CGGCGCGCTCGGGTCCGCAGCGGCGTTCACCTTCGATCGGACGGCGCTGGCCGCCGCGCGGGCGGCGGTGGAACCGGCACCGGATGCGCCACGGCTGTTCCTGCCAGAACCGTTGTCCCGGGCGACCGACACCGACATCGGGCTCGACGATCTGCTGAGGTTCTTCGCCGACCCGGTCCGGGCCTTCTTCCGGGAGTTCGAGGTCGCTGTGCCGTTCGAGGAAGCGGCCGTAGAGAATTCCATCCCGATGGAGATCGACGCGTTGCAGAAATGGGCGGTGGGCAATCGTATGCTCGACGACCTGCAGCGCGGGCATGATCCGCGGTGGGCGCTGCAGGCCGAGTGGCGGCGCGGCCGGTTGCCACCGGGCGGGGGATCGACGTGGTCGTCGACATCGGTGACGGCCGGCGATTGACGGGGACAGTGAACCCGGTGTACGGCCGTCGCCTCGTTTCGGTCACGTACTCGACGCTGGGACCCAAGCATCTGCTGGACGCGTGGATCCGGTTGCTGGCGCTGGGTGCCGTCGATCCGGGTACCGACTGGTCGGCGGTCTGCATCGGGAAGTCGGGCAAGGATGCGGCAGTGCGCGAGTTCGCCGCGCCACGCGACAGCGCGGAGCTGCTCGCCGACCTGGTCGACATCCGCGACGCGGGGCTGCGTGAGCCGATTCCCCTGCCGCTCGGGACATCACATGCCTGGACGTCGGCCCGCCGCAAGGGCGCCGACCATTACCGGGCGGCGCTGTTTGCGTGGAAGTCCGGCAAATACGACGGCGAGGATGCTCGGCCGGCGCACATCCTGGCCTGGGGTGCCGAACCGCCCTTTGCCGTGCTGCTGGACCCGGTGCGCGACGACGAACCGGCCGTGGTCGGCGAGGACACCCGCCTCGGGGCGTTCGCAGCACGGGTCTGGGCACCGCTGCTGGCCGCGGAAGTGGAGCCCCGCGCGTGAAACCGTTCGATCTGTTCGGTCCACTGCCCGAACCGAATTCGACGACCGTACTGGAGGCCAGCGCGGGTACCGGTAAGACCTTCGTGCTGGCCGCGCTGGTGACGCGCTACATCGCGGAGGGTGCCGCGGAGCTCGACGACATGCTGCTGATCACCTTCGGTCGCGCCGCCACCCGCGAGTTACGGGAGCGGGTTCGGGACCAACTGTCTCAGGCCGCTGACGCGCTGGAGGCGGATGCGTTGCCCGACAACAACTTGATCAGCCATCTGCGGTCCGTCGATGCCGACGAACGACAGTTGCGAGCCCGGCGGCTGCGACGTGCGCTGGCTGGGTTCGACGGCGCCACCATTGCCACCACCCACCAGTTCTGCCAGATCGTGCTGCGGTCCCTCGGGGTGGCCGGCGACAACGATCCGGCGGTCACGCTGGTGGAGTCCTTGGACCATCTGGTCTCCGAGATCGCCGACGATGTGTACCTGGCCCAATATGGCCGCAGCCACGACGTGCCGGTGTTCACGCGGGCCGAGGCCCTGGCGATGGCCCGCGATGCAGTGTCGCACCCGGGCGCGGTGATCCATCCGCTCGATCCACCGACCGAAGCCGCCACCGCCCGGGTGGATTTCGTGAACCGGGTGCTGGCCGAGTTGGAACCACGCAAGCGGCGCAACCGGATTCAGGGGTACGACGACCTGCTGGGCCGGCTCGCCGAGGCGCTGCAACCCGAGGACGCCCCGGCCCGGTTGCGGATGCGAACGCGATGGAAGATGGTGATGGTCGACGAGTTCCAGGACACCGACCCGATCCAGTGGCAGGTGATCGAGCGCGCCTTCGCCGGCGCTGCCACCCTGGTGCTCATCGGGGATCCGAAGCAGGCGATCTATGCGTTTCGCGGCGGCGACATCGTCACCTATCTGCGGGCCGCATCCAGCGCAGGGGAACAGCGCACCCTGGTCGACAACTGGCGGAGCGACCGGCCACTGGTGGAGGCGCTGCAGGTGGTGCTCGGCGGTGCCGAACTCGGTGACCCTGGCATTGTCGTCGGTCCCGTGGGGGCTCGGCATCAGGGGCACCGGTTGGCCGAGGCTCCGCACAACGCGCCGTTCCGGCTGCGGGTGGTCGACCGCGCGCAGTTCGGCAAACAGGACCACGAAACCATCCCGATCGCCGATTTGCGCACCCACATCGCCGCCGATCTGGCCGCCGATATCGCCGGGTTGCTCAGTACCGGAGGAACTTTCGATGGACGGCCGATCAAGGCCAGCGACATCGCGGTGATCGTGGAGAACCGGTGGGACGCCGCGCCCTGCCGGGCTGCGCTGGCCGACGTCGGGATCAGCGCGGTGTATTCGGGTGATGCCGACGTCTTCGCCTCGCGGGCGGCTACCGATTGGCTGACTCTGATCGAGGCCATGGAACAGACCCATCGCCCAGCCCTGGTCCGGGCGGCTGCGATGACCAGTTTCTTCGGCGACACCGGTGCCACCCTGGCGGCCGGGGGTGATGCCCGCACGGACCAGGTGGCCGAGACGTTGCGGGAGTGGGCCGATCGGGCCCGCCGGCACGGGGTTGCGGCCGTCTACGAATCGGCGAACCTGGCCGGGATGGGTGGTCGCGTGCTGGCGGCGGCGGGTGGTCCCCGGTTGCTGACCGATCTGTCCCACCTGGCCGATCTGTTGCAGGAGGTGGCCCTGCGCGACGGCGCCTCCCTGCCCGCACTGGCCGAACTCCTGCGCGGCCAGCGCAGTGCAGAAGACGCTGGTGTGCAACGCAATCGGCGCCTCGACAGCGAGGCGTCCGCTGTGCAGATCACGACCTACTGGGGCAGCAAGGGCCTGCAGTTCCCGGTCGTCTACCTGCCGTTCATGTTCAACCGCCGCGTGAAGGTCGGCGACCGCGTGCTGTTCCACGACGACAACGGGCAGCGCTGCCTGCACGTCGGCGGCGGACCAGGTGCCGAGTACCGGGACGCGGTGGCCCGGTCCAAGGCTGAAGCTGCCGGGGAGACCCTGCGACTGACGTACGTGGCGCTGACGCGGGCGCAGTCCCAGGTGGTGGCCTGGTGGGCGCCGTCCCACGACGAGGTCAATGGTGGTCTGTCCCGGCTACTGCGTGGCCGCACGTTGGGCCAGGCCGCGGTGCCCGACGTTTGCCCGGCAGGTATCGGCGACCAGGATGCGTTGCGCTGCTTCGGGCAGTGGGAGCGGGCGGGCGGGCCGGTGGTCGAAGCATCCGTCGTCGTCCCGGTGCGCCCGCTGCCTGCCGAGGCGCTACCGGAACATCTCGAGGTGCGCGAGTTCTCGCGTGCAGTCGACACCGAGTGGCGCCGAACGTCGTACTCGGCGCTGGTGCGGTTCGCGCAGGACCGCCTGCCCGGGGTGTCCAGCGAACCCGAGGTGGCCGGCAAGGACGACGAGGTCGAGGATCTGCCCGACGCCGTGCTGCCCGCCGCCGGCCGCCCCGGAGCCGAGGTGACCTCCCCGATGTCCGAGCTGCCCGGCGGCACCACATTCGGATCCCTGGTGCACGCTGTCCTGGAAACGGCTGATCCGCACGCTGCCGATCTGGAAGAAGAGCTGGCCGCAGAGGTTGACCGGCATCTGGCGTGGTGGCCCGTGGATGCCCCCGCCGATGTGATTGCCGCGGCGCTGATGCCGGCGCACCACACCCCACTCGGACCCCTGGCGTCCGGTCACACCCTGCGCGATATCGGGCTGGACGACCGGTTGCGCGAGCTGGACTTCGAAATACCCCTGGCGGGAGGAGATTTCGATACTCCTGCCGCTCAGGTGACTCTGGCCGACGTCGGCGACCTATTGAGCCGTCATCTGGATGCCGACGACCCAGTGTCGCTCTACGCCGATCAGCTGCGCGGGCCCTCGCTGGGACCGTCGTCGTTGCGTGGTTACCTGGCCGGGTCCATCGATGCGGTGCTGCGCCTGCCGGACGGCGCCGGCGGCCATCGATATCTGGTGGTGGACTACAAGACCAACCGGCTCGGGGATGTGCAGAGCGCCGCCGAGTACGGGCCGGCCCAGCTGACCGAGGCCATGCTGCATTCGGATTACATCCTGCAGGCCTTGCTGTATACCGTTGTGCTGCACCGATTCCTGCGGTGGCGGCAGGCCGACTACGACCCGGTCCGGCATCTGGGCGGCGTGCTCTACCTGTTTCTGCGGGGGATGTGCGGACCGGACACTCCGGTGCTCGACGGGCATCCGTCGGGAGTATTCAGTTGGCGGCCGCCGGCCGAACTGGTCGCGGCGCTGTCGGATCTGCTGGACGGGAGCCGCAGTGACTGACCTGCAGTCCGAGGATGCCCTGCACTGGCGACGGGCGCTCACCGCCGGGGGCCTGTTGGCGGAGTTCAACGAGGCCGGTGTGCTCGACGCGGCCGATGTACACGTGGCCACCCGACTGACCATGCTGGCGGGTGAACCCAGCGAAGCGGTGGCGCTGGCCGTGGCGCTGGCGGTGCGCGCGCTGCGCTACGGGTCGGTGTGCGTCGATCTGACCACCGTCGCCGCCGAACTCGACGACCCGGCAGAACCTCAAATTCCATGGCCCGATCCAGCGGGCTGGCTAGCCGAATTGCGTTGCAGTCCAATGCTCGGCGCGCAGGACAAGCCGCCCGCGTTGCGCATCGAGCAGGACCGATTGCTCTATCTGGACCGGTACTGGCGAGAGGAGCAGCAGGTGTGTGCCGATCTGCTGGCACCGCGCGCGGAGCCGCCTCAGGTCGACGAGGCGCTGCTGAGCGCAGGTCTGGACCGGGTATTCCACCGCGGCCGTTCACGGGAGCAGGCCGCTGCGGCCCGAATTGCGCTGTCGCAGTGGATAACCGTGCTCACCGGCGGCCCTGGAACCGGCAAGACCACCACCATCGCCGGCCTGCTCGCGTTGCTTGCCGAGCAGGCCCAGCTGGCCGGGCGGGCGGCCCCGCGGATTGCGTTGGCCGCGCCCACCGGCAAGGCCTCGGCGCGGCTGCAGGAGGCGGTCCGGGCCGAGATCGCGGGGTTGCCCGAGGACGACCGGAACCGGCTGACCGGATTACAGGCCGTCACCCTGCACCGGCTGCTCGGCTCCCGACCCGACACCTCGGCGCGGTTCCGGCATCACCGGGGCAACCGGCTGCCGCACGACGTCATTGTCGTGGACGAGACGTCGATGGTGTCACTGACTATGATGGCGCGCCTGCTGGAAGCGGTCCGGGCCGACGCCCGGCTCATCCTGGTGGGGGATCCGGACCAGCTGGCGTCGGTCGAGGCGGGTGCGGTGCTGGCTGACCTGGTCGAAGGTCTGGGCGCGCGCGGCGATCTGCAGATCGCGACGCTGCGTACGTCGCACCGGTTTGGCGCCTCGATCGGCGTTCTGGCACAGGCGATTCGGGATGGTGACGGCGACGCCGTCGTACGGCTGCTGGCCGCTGGTGGGGAGCACATCGAGTTCGTCGCCACCGATGCGCCCGCGGCGGCGCTGCGGGAGGTGTTGGTGGCGCAGGCGCTAGGGGTGCGCGCGGCGTCGATGTCCGGGGATGCCGATGCCGCGCTGACCGCGCTGGGCCGGCATCGGCTGTTGTGTGCGCACCGGGACGGCCCCACCGGTGTGCGGCACTGGAACCGCCAGGTGGAGCGATGGCTGGCCGAAGAGACCGGCGAGTCGATGTGGGCGCAGTGGTACGTCGGCCGGCCAATTCTTGTGACGGCCAACGACTATGGTCTGCGACTGCTCAACGGCGACACCGGGGTGACCGTACTCAGAGGAGATGCGCTTCGGGTGGCGGTCGCGGGTGTCGACTGCGTGCGAGACTTTGCCACCAGCCGACTGGCCGAACTGGAGACCATGCACGCCATGACAATTCACAAGAGCCAGGGCAGTCAGGCCGACGAGGTGACGGTGCTGATGCCGCCGGAGGATTCGCGGTTGCTGTCCCGGGAGCTGCTCTACACCGCTGTCACCCGGGCCAAGGAGAAGGTTCGCATCGTGGGCACGACGGCCGAGGTGCGCGCGGCCCTGGATCGGCGGGTGGTGCGGGCCAGCGGTCTGGCGTATCGGCTGACCCAACACTGACCAAAAACCGCGAGCGTCCGTGTTCGTACGGTGACACGCCGTTGGGCGCGTACGAACACGGACGCTCGCGGTCCAGATGGAGAGGTCAGGCAGCGGGCGGTGCGCCGTTGAGCACCCGTTGCATGTCCGGGAGCATCTGCTGCAACTGCTGACCCCAGTAGCCCCAGCTGTGCGTGCCGTTCGCCGGGAAGTTGAACACGCCGTTGGTGCCGCCGGCCGCGATGTAGTTGTCCCGGAAGGTCACGTTGGTCCGAAGCGTGAAGCCCTCCAGGAACTGCGCCGACATCAGGTTGACGCCGCCGCCGGAGGTGTCGAGCTCCGACGGGGTGCCGGTGCCGCAGTAGATCCAGATGCGGGTGTTATTGGCCACCAGGCGACTGATGTTGACCATCGGGTCGTTGCGCTTCCAGGCCGGGTCGGACGACGGTCCCCACATGCTGTTTGCGTTGAACCCGCCGGCGTCGTTCATGGCCAGCCCGATCAGTGTGGGCCACCAGCCCTCGGACGGGTTGAGGAAGCCGGAAAGCGAAGCGGCGTAGGTGAACTGGTCCGGATGCCAGATCGCGTAGTTCAGCGAGGCGCTGCCGGCCATCGAGATGCCGACGGCGGCGTTACCGGTGCGGGAGACGCCGCGGTTGGCGGCCAGCCAGGTCGGCAGCTCCTGGGTCATGAACGTTTCCCACTTGTAGGTGTAGTTCTGCCCGTTGCCCTGCGACGGCTGGTACCAGTCGGTGTAGAAGCTGGACTGCCCGCCCACCGGCATGATCGTCGACAGCCCCGAGTTCTCCATCCACTCGAAGGCCGGGGTGTTGATGTCCCAGCCGTTGTAGTCGTCCTGGGCGCGCAGGCCGTCGAGGAGGTAGACCGCGTGCGGTCCGCCGCCCTGGAACTGGATGCGGATGTTGCGGCCCATCGACGCCGACGGCACGTCGAGATACTCCACCGGCAGCCCCGGCCGCGAGAATGCCTCGGCGGTGGGCGTGATGTGCCCGACGGCACCGGCGAACCCGGGCAGGGTGGCGGCGGCGACGGCCGCGACGGCCAGGCCCCGCAGCGAGCGCCGGGATCTACCCTGCAACTTCCTACGAACATTCTGCACAACCTTCACGACAGCTCCTCTGTGTGTGTGACCCCAACTAATCGTGTTACCGATGTGGCACAAGTGAAGCATGTGATTATGGCCGCAACGTGCGACGAAACCCCCATCCGTGATCGCGGTTGACTAACGATTGGACGTCACGGCGGAGCCGCTTTCGTCACCGCGTTGTGACCTCGGATGGGCGTGTCGTGCGCGGTCGTCGGCTCGGGGCTCGGCGTTCGTACAGGTCAGCGGCGTATAGCAGACCGGCCGACCGGCATCGGTCACGGTTCGCCGACGACCGCCTGCTGCAGGGCCTCCTCGGCATGCCGGTGCCCGACGAGTTCGAACCCGATCACCACGACGATGGGCGCGAGCATCACAACCAGCAAACAGACCGCCATGTCCACCCCGGCCGACACCAGTACCACGGATGCGGCCAGCGTGATCGCCACCAGACTCACCAGCACGATGTGGAACACGTCGATGGTGCGGACCATGTAGGAGTACAGCCCGAAGATCAACGCCAGGTAGAGCCCGACCGGAATGGCCAGCGCCAATACCGTCTGCGTGGCCGTCAGAACGGTCTGCTCCTCGATGTAATAGGCGGCGACGTGCAGTCCCGCTCCGGTGGCGACGATCGCCCCGAAGACGGGTATGTGGCCGTAGCCGAACCAGAACGAGCGCTCGCGGCGCGCATGCAGGACGGGCGCCACCGGCACGACGAAATACACCCACCACATGCTGAACGTCAGACCCACCCCGGCGACGACGATCAACACCGCATCGACACTCCAACCCTGTTCCCCCACAATGGCACTCAGTGAGGCAACCGTTCCCACCACTCCTTCGCCCAGCGCGATGATCGCGAACAGGCTGTACCGCTCGGCGATGTGGTGGGCATGCCACGGAGTCCCGCCACCGCGTCGCTCGGCGACATACGGCACGGACAACTCGAAGCACATCAGCACCAGGAAGAGGAGCAGACTCGTCGACACCGACGTGTGCAGGACCAGCGCGCCGACCCAGCCGATCTGGGCGATGGCGATCAGGCCGACATAGGTCAGGCAGGCCCGCCGGTGTTCGGGATCCGCGCGGGCGGCGCGCAGCCACTGGATCGCCATCGCGATCCGCATCACGATGTAGCCGGCCACCACCACCCGGTTGTCGACATGTTCACCGTGCTCGATGGAGGCGAACAGCGCCGGGATCCCCAGTGCCAGGATCACCACGCCAACCATCTGCAGCATCGTCGTCAGCCGGTAGACCCAGTCGTCGGTGTCGTAGGCCGAGGCGAACCAGCTGAAGTTGATCCAGGCCCAGCACACGGCGAACGTGGTGACGCCGAAGCTGAGCACTCCCGCGGCGACGTGCCCGGCGGCCAGGGCGTGAGCCAGCTGCGATGCGGCCACACCGACGGCGATCACGAACGTCAGGTCGAACAACAACTCGAGCGGAGTCGCGACCCGGCCGTCCTCGTGTGGGTCGCGGCCCGACATGCGACGGATGCGATGTGCGGGCGTGCGGTGGTCTGGTGCTTGGGGATGGGCTTCGGTCACCGGCCCATGGTTGCGCGGTGCCGGCTATTCGGCAAACGACTGCCGGGCGGCCAGACAGGCCGCCGTGGTGAGCGATTTCGGTGCATCTGCCGTCGCTCAGCGACGGTCAGTGCACCGAAATCGCATTCAGAACCAGGCGTCGCGCATCTCGATGGTGGTGCGGTCCAGGCTCTCCAACAGGTCCAGCTGCGGGCCGATCCGCGGCAACTCGTAGCTGAAGAAGTACCGGGCCGCCGCCCGCTTGCCGTCGTAGAAGTCGCCATCGCGGCCGGCGGCTGCGAGTTCCTGTTCGAGCCACAGCCAGGCAATGACGAGATGCCCGAACGCCTCCAGGTAGATCACGCTGTTGGCCAATGCCGTCTCGGGATCGCCCGGGGCGAACATCGCGGCGGTCACGGCGGCCAGGCGCTGCCATACCGCGTCGAGCTGCTGCCCGTGCTCGGCGGCGGCGCCGCCGGTCTCCCGCGCCCGCGCCACCGTCGCCGCGATCTGCCCGCCCAGGACGGCCAGCAGCGCGCCACCGCCCTGGGTCACCTTGCGGCCCAACAGATCCAGGCTCTGGATACCGTGGGTTCCTTCGTGGATCGGGTTCAGCCGGTTGTCCCGGTAGTGCTGCTCGACGTCGTACTCCCGGGTGTAGCCGTACCCGCCGTGCACCTGGATCGCCAGGCTGTTGGCCTCCACGCACCACTGTGAGGGCCAACTCTTGGCCACCGGTGTCAGCAGGTCCAGCAGCGCCGACGCCGAGGTCCGTTCGTCGTCGGATTCGGCAGAGGCGATCAGGTCGACCAGCCGCGCGCAGTACAACTCCAGCGCCAGTCCGCCTTCGACATAGGCCTTCTGGGCCAACAGCATTCGCTTCACATCGGCGTGCTCGATGATGGGGACCTGCGGGGCGGTCGGGTCCTTGGTCAGCAGGGACCGGCCCTGCGGCCGGGTGCGCGCGTACTCCAGGGATTTCAGATATCCCGTGTATCCCAGGGCCACCGCGGACATCCCGACGCCGAGGCGGGCCTCGTTCATCATGTGGAACATGTAGACGATGCCGTGGTGCGCCTCGCCGACGAGATACCCCACCGCGCCGGGCTGCCCGCCGGGGCTGAAGGTGCCGTCGCCGAAGTTGAGCACCGTGTTGGTGATGCCCCGCTGGCCCATCTTGTGGTTGAGCCCGGCCAGCGCGACGTCATTGCGTTCGCCGAGTGCGCCGTCGGGGCCGACGAGGAACTTGGGCACGATGAACAGCGAGATGCCCTTGGTTCCTGATGGCCCGCCGGGGATCTTGGCCAGCACCAGATTGATGATGTTGTCGGTGATTTCGTGCTCGGCGCCGGAGATCCACATCTTCGAGCCGAACAACCGGTAGGTGCCGTCGGGCTGCGGCTCGGCCCGGGTGGTGATGTCGGCCAGTGACGAGCCGGCCTGGGTCTCCGACAGCGCCATGGTTCCGGAGAACCGCCCGGCCAGCATCGGCGCCACGAACGACTCGATCTGTTCCGGGGTGCCGAACTCGCTGAGCAGGTTCGCGTTGGCCATGGTCAGCATCACGTAGCCGGCCGTCGCGACGTTGGCGGCCTCGAACCAGGCGAAGCCCGCCTGCCCGACCGACACCGGCAACTGGGCACCGCCGATCTCGGCGTCCATCGTCATGGCCAGGACCCCGGACCCGGCCACCGCATCCCAGGCCTGCTTGACCTCGGGGATCATCGTGACGGTGGTGCCGTCGAATGTGGGCTCGTTGGCGTCGCTCAACTTGTTGTGGTTGGCGAAGTACCGGGTGGCCAGTTGTTCGCAGAGGTCGAGGGCGCCGGCGAAGGTCTCGGCGGAGTGGTCGGCGAAGCGCGGGCGTTTCGTCAGGGCCGCCACATCGAGCCACTCGAACAGCAGGAAATCGATATCTCGGCGCGACAGCAGATCAGACTTCACACCACGCAGTATGCGCTCGATCGAGCGCGTGCAACGTGACCTCGGCCAAGGATCCGGCGGCCGCCACGGCCGTCATGTAGGTGCAGTGCGGCTGGCGGCGACGGTCGGTCGGCGAGCCCGGATTGAGCAGCCGCAGCCCGGTTTCGGCGGTGGTGTCCCACGGGATGTGGCTGTGCCCGAAGATCAGTACGTCGGTCTCGGGATAGCGCCGCGACATCCGCTGCTCCCGGCCCGCCGCCGCACCCGCTTCGTGGACCACCGTGATGCGCACCCCGTCCAACGTGACGTCGGCGCGTTCGGGCAGCCGGGCCCGCAGTTCGGGTCCGTCGTTGTTGCCCCAGCAGGCGACCAGCCGGGCCGATCGTCGTTCGAGTTCGTCGAGCAGCGCGACGTCGACCCAGTCGCCGGCATGGATGACGACGTCGGCGCGCGCGACCTCGTCCCACACCGGCGCGGGCAGGTCACGGGCCCGGCGGGGGATGTGGGTGTCGGAGATGAGCAGCAGTGACACCGCCATGGGGCGATCGAACCACAACCTGGTTGACTCATGCTCCATGACGCAGAGGCCGCTGACCGGGGTACGGGTCGTGGAGATCTCCAGTTTCGTGGCGGTGCCGCTGGCCGGTATGACGCTGGCACAGTTGGGCGCCGAGGTGATGCGCGTCGATCCCGTCGGCGGCGCCGCGGACTACCGGCGCTGGCCGCTGGCCGAGAGTGGCACCAGCATCTACTGGACCGGCCTGAACAAGGGCAAGAAGTCGGTGGCAGTCGACATGCGGTCGCCCGACGGCCAGGAAATGGTTCGCCGGCTGATCCTCGACTGCGGGGTCCTGATCACCAATGTGGTTGGGCGGCAATGGCATTCCTACGAGTCGCTAGCCGCGGTGCGGCCCGACCTGATCCACCTGGAGGTCTCCGGCCGCTCCGACGGCGGGACGGGCGTCGACTACACCGTCAACGCCGGGCTCGGCTTTCCCCTGGTGACGGGCCCGCCGACCGAACCCGGTCCGGTCAACCATGTGCTGCCCGCGTGGGACGTGTCGTGCGGGTTGTACGCGGCGCTGGCCGTGACGGCCGCACTGCACCACCGCGACGCGACCGGTGCCGGCGCGGCGATTCGGCTCCCGCTCGAGGACGTCGCACTGGCCACCGCGGGCAACCTGGGCTTCCTGACCGAACCGATGGTCAACGGCAGTCAGCGCGAGCGGCTGGGCAATGCGATCTACGGCCAGTACGGCCAGACCTTCACCAGCGTCGACGGCGTGCCGTTCATGTTGGTCGCGCTGACCGGCCGGCACTTCCGCGACCTGGTTGGGCTGACCGGGACGGGTGCGGCGGCCGACGCGCTGGCCTCGCAGCTGGGCGCCGACTTCACCGACGAGGGCCAACGATTCACCCACCGCGAGGCGCTGTCGACGTTGTTCACACCGTGGTTCGCGACGCACGCGGCCGACCAGATTGCCACGGCGTTGGCGGGCACCTCGATCCTGTGGGAGCGCTACCGGAGCTTCGCCGAGGCCGCCGTCGACCCCAAGGTGACGGCCAACCCGTTGTTCACCACGCTGAATCAGCCCGGGATCGGGGAATATCTGGCGCCGGGCCTGCCGTACTCGATCGGTGGTGACCGGGTGCCAGCGGCATCCTCGCCCGCCCTGGGCGACCACACCGCCGATGTGCTCTCCGGTCTGGGGATACCGCCGGAAGAACTGTCCCGGTTGCGCGAATCAGGCACCATTGCAACAGGTTCCGCGGGATGAGTGAGCTGCTGCGGCTGCTGGAGCTGCGACCCGGAGGCCGCGACGCGTTCGTCGCACCCGGATACGGCCCCGAGGGCAAACGCGCCTTCGGCGGCCAGTTCCTGGCGCAGACGCTGGCGGCCGCGGTACGCACCGTCGACGACGCGAAGGCCCCGACCAGCCTGCACCTGCAGTTCCTGCGCGGCGGCCTCGGTGGCGTCGACACCACCTATGACGTCGAGCGCCTCTACGACGGCCGGTCCGCGGCCACCCGGCGGGTGCTGGGCTCGCAGGACGGCCGCACCCTGATCGCCGCCACGGTGTCGTTCGGCGCGCCGATGGCCGGCCCCGAGCACGGTGAATACGGCGGGCTGGCCCACGATCCGGATCTACTGGAACCCACCGGGCCGGCCGGTCCCGCACCCGGACTGCCGCTCGACGAACTGGACATCCGCTACGTGGACGACCGCAGCAGCGGCGAGTTCGTACGCCGGATGTTCTGGCGCACTACGGTTTCGATGCCCGACGAGCCGCTGGCGCACCTGTGCGTGGCGCTGTTCGTGACCGACGTCTACCTGATCGACGCCCCACTGCAGGTGCACGGATTCGCGATGCGTGAGCGCACCCACCGCAGCGGCACCATCGACGCGTCGGTCTGGTTCCACCGCCCAGTCCGCGCCGACGGCTGGAACCTGCTGGCGTCCCGATCCCCGGCGGCTACCCGCGGCCGAGGACTGGTTACCGCCAGTCTGGTGGGGGACAACGGATTGATCGCCGCGACCATGGTGCAGGAGGGCCTGATCGCCGCCCGCGAGTGACCGGGCAATATAACGGTGGTTCAACACGCGAGCAGAGGAAGAAAAAGATGCGGACCTTCGAATCACTCGATGCCCTCGTCGCCGCCAAGGGTGAGGTGCTGGGCACCAGTTCCTGGGTCGAGATCACCCAGGAAGCGGTCAACCTGTTCGCCGACGCCACCGGCGATCACCAGTGGATCCACGTCGATGTGGAGAAGGCGAAGTCCGGACCGTTCGGCGGCACCATCGCGCACGGCTTCATGACGCTGTCGCTGATCCCGCGGCTGATGCACGAGATGTACACCGTCGGCGGCATCAAGCTGGCCATCAACTACGGCCTCAACAAGGTCCGCTTCCCGTCCCCGGTGCCGGTCGGCTCCAAGGTCCGGGCCACCAGCACGCTGGTCGACGCCGAGGATGTCGGCAACAACACCGTGCAGCTGACCGTGTCGACGGTGATCGAGATCGAGGGCGGAGGCAAGCCGGCCTGTGTTGCCGAGAGCGTGCTGCGCTACATCGGCGGCTGATACCTCGTTCTCGCCCCGCGAGCGCCCGCATTCGTACGGTCGCCCACGGTGTGTCGCGTACAGACACGGCCGCTCGCGGGCAGGAGCAGCCAGTTCATGGTGATCAACCCCGGCTACCGCACCGGCGCCGCTTCGGGTAGACAGTTATCCCATGAAGACGCATCTGAACTGCCCGTGCGGGGAATCCATCGTCGGCACCGACGAGGACGATCTGGTCGAGAAGACCCAGGCGCACCTCAAGGACAACCATCCGGGCCACGAGTACTCCCGCGACGAGATCCTGTTCATCGCCTACTGAGGTTCGGCCAACCCGAATAGACTGGGCGGCAACCCCTTTGGGGCTGATGCGCGATCAGCAGCGGGTGACCTTGGCCGACCGCCGCTCGGTGGTGGCGACGAAATCGCGCACCACGGCGGTCACCGCGTCGGGCTCCTGCACATGCGGGAAGTGCCCGGCGCCGGCCAGGACCGTCAGTCGGCTGCCCGGCAGAGCCTGATGTGCGGCATGTCCGTGTGACACCGGCACCACCCAGTCCCGCTCACCCCAGATCAACAACACCGGCAGCTGTGCGGCGATGTGCAGCTGGTTCATCGCGGTGACGGCCTGCGCCCGGTAGTCCACGACGGATCGCGCCGCACGCAGGAAAGCCGCGCGGCTGGCGCCGTCGCTCAGCGAGGTGTAGGTGTTCCACAACTCCTTGCCGGCCGGGGGCAGTCCGGCCGAGAACAACACGGAACCGACCATCTTCGCCATGTCGCGCACCGGTGCCGGGGCCACCATCGGCAGCACCACTTCGGCGCCGGGCGCCGAGAGTAGCCGCAGCGGCAGACTCAGTTCGGTCTCGAGACCGCTGCCGCCGATCAGGATCAGCCGCTCGCAGCGCTGACGGTGCTGATACGCGAACTGCATCGCGATGCCGGCGCCCAGGGACTGGCCGATCACGGTGGCGCGGGGAATCCCCAGCGCGGCCATGAAGTCGCGTAACCAGACCGCGTAGCCACCCAACGAATAGTCGCTGTTTGGCTTGTCGGAAAGTCCGTGCCCCAGCAGGTCGGGGGCGATCACCCGATAATGCCGCGCCACCCGGGGGATCAGTTCCCGCCAGGTCTGCGAGCTGCCGGCCATGCCATGCACCAACAGCAGGGTCTCGCCGCTACCCTCGTCGCGATAGGCGATCCGGTCACTGTTCACCTCGAGATACTTCATCTCGGTCATGTCTTGTCGCCTCCTCTGGGCCGTAGGTCTCGATCTACCGTAACTGCACTTAGGTCAGATCTAGTTACTGGTGAGTAACGAACGGTTGACGACACGCCTGGCGATCGCCGGTTGACCAGCCTGGATAACGATTGGGTCACGTTGGCCCACGCGGACCAGGCACACTTACTTTCATGGCCAGCGACTACGACGACCCCGGACCCGACAACACTCTCAGCCCCAGCGAATCGCTGGACTCCGACGAGGTGCGCAACGACGACGGCGACATCGTCGCCGATCCGCCCGACCGCTGGATCGAGGTCCATGAGGACACCACCCTGGACGAGAAGCTGGCGGCCGAGGTCCCTGACATCCTGCCTCCCGGCTCGGGTGAAAGGGCGCGCCCCGCGCGACGGCATCATGGCCAGATCGACGGTAGCCCGGAGGACGGGGAGTCGTTCTACGACATCGTGCAGGAGGGCGAGCCGAGAGACGGGTCAGTCGGCAGGTAGCGTGTCAGCCCCCGCGGCCCCCGCGGCCCCCGCCCCCGCCGCCGATGCCGCCGCCGCCCGGTCGGCCGGGTCCGATGCCGCCACCGCCGGGCGGACGCGGGCCGGGGTTCAGGTCGATGTCGAAGTCAACGCCCCAGCCGTAGTCGCAGTCCCAGTCGTAACCGCACATGTATCCGTAGCCGCTGCCGCCGCTCATGCTGCCCGGACCCTGGCCGTTGTCCGCACCCCGGACGTCGCCCTGCGAGCAGATGGTGGTGCCGCCACTGCTGGTGCAGTCGGCGCGCGCCGGCACCGCATCGACGACATCGGCAAAACCCAGTCCGCCGACAACCAACGCAGGCGCCACGAATCCCCACAACAACCGCATTGCACAGATGCTATGACGCGAGCGCGGCAACGGCCATCCCCCAGGCCGGGGGACGACAACGCCGTGACCGTGCCATTAGCGTTCGGACTCATATCCAGGGAGAAGAGGTTCGACATGGCGAACGATCCTGAATGGGCAAAGCCAGCCGCACTGGCCATCCCGCCGGAGGGCTACCTCGAGATGGAGCGGGGTCGCTACGGCCCGGTCTATCCCCGGACGCCCTCCTGTCACGGCTTCTCGATCATCGCCAAGGTGAAGGAGGGCCGCGAGGAAGCGGTTCGCGCGTATGGAAAACAGATCGAGGAGGCGATCGCCGCATCCCCGGATGTGCTCGCCCCGCTGCGGTTGCACTACCTGCGCTGGGTCCTCTTCGATGTCGGCTCGGGGCTGCACTTCCAGTACCAGGGCATCTTCGATACGGATTTCGACAAATACACCGAGGACGCGGTGCGCCTGTTCAGCCAGACCGGTATCACGACGGTGTTCACCAATCTCGAAGGATTTCCCGAGGATTGGAAGACCAACCCGGAGGCGTTCATCGAGTTCGTGCGTGAGCACCAGTGCCCGAGCTTCCTCGAGTACGGCGAATACCCCTATGTCACCGCCGATGAGATCAAGAAGGCGCTGAAACTGAAGTCGGCGTTCTCCGACATGCTCGACCAGATGCAGTAGCGGTTCGGAGCGCCCATGCCCCCCACGCTCGAATTCGACGACATCCAGCACATCCTGCTGACTCGGACACCGGCCATGACGGGCCGGTATGAGTTCCTGACCTTTGACAGCGTGGCCGGTTGCGCTTGGTTGCGCGAACTGATGGACCGGGTGGATTCGGCCAGCGCCGCCGTAGAATCGATGGACGCGTCGAAGCGCTGGATCACGCTGGCGTTCACCTGGACGGGGCTGCGGGCGCTCGGGGTTCCGGACGCCGTGCTGGACACCTTCCCCGACGCGTTCCGGGAAGGCATGGCGGCGCGAGCTGACATTCTCGGTGATACCGGAGCCAATGCACCGGAGCACTGGGACGGCGGTCTGGCCGGCGACGACCTGCACGCCATCGCGATCCTGTTCGCCCGGGACGACGCGGAGCGGGACCGCTGCGTCGGTGAGCACGACGCGTTGCTGGCCCG
>JAKIXW010000058.1 GCA_022708865.1 Acidobacteriota bacterium | reverse complement strand
CTTCCCACAGGTTGAGCAGCTGTTCCTGGTTGACCCCGGATGCTCGGGCGGCGGTCAGTGATTGGTAGATCAACTGTCCTGACTTCGACATCAACTCCGCGGCGTTGTTGAACCGCTCAGGGTCGATCGGCTTCTTGGATTCATCCACCAGGCTTTGGCGTAGACCAGAGGTGTAAGGAGCTACCTCGCTGTACTCCACACCCGTCCATGAAGGAAGTTTGAACGCTGTCTCCGCGTCATAGTCAGCCTTGATCGCGTCAACGAACTCGGCCTGCTTGCCGGCTGGCACGACTGCGCTGGCAACCTCCAACGCCAACTGCTCGTCGAACTTCCCTGAACGCAATTGGCCGAGCATCTCTTCGCGCACGGCGTCGAACTGCTCTAGTTGTTTGGCAGCGCGCGCTGGCGTGCCGCCAACTTCATACGCTTGCGTCTGTTGCGCGCGCAGTTGCTCCACGCCGCCCTTGGCCTGTTCGATGTTCTCCTTCTGCCCGGTGTAGTTCGGGCTGACCATAGACCACCAGCCAGTCTCAGCATCTGAAGCGATCTGACCAATTGAGTCAACTACAGGCTGGACTTGGCTTTGGGTCCCACGCACGCGGTCGGCGATCCGCTGGGCGTACTCCACGTCGCGCTGAGCCGCTACATCGTTGAGCAGTGCAGACATGAAAGCGGGAGACTGCGAGTTGCCCGCCGCTTGCACTTGGGCGAGCACTTCATCTTCGTTGGATTCACCGGCAATACGCATCCGCACGTTCTCGGTGTCATTAGTGCGGTACATCTCCTCTAACTGCTTTGCCCGGTCGCCGGAGATGTTCATGGCTTCGTTCCAGGTGTCCACCGTCTTCACAGACTCAGACATCACCTTGGAGAAGTCCGATACAGGGGCGAGCGCAATACCGTACTGCTCACTCAATGTGCGAGTCGCATTGAACCCAGGGTCACGCCACTGCTTGGTCTGGTCTTTGTAGTTGCTGTACATCATGTAGCCGCCGACACCAGCGGCCAGGCCACCAGCAACCGCACCGGCCGGTGAGAACAGCAGCGCGCTGAGCGCACTCATCGCGGCACCACCCGCCCCGCCCAACCCAGCACCAGTGGACTTCAACGCATCCATGCCCGCCAGTCGCGCTGGGTTGCTCGCGTTGTACTCTTCGCGCAGCAGACCAGTGGCAACCCTGCGACCGGCGGTTGAGTCGAGCAGCACACCCTTCTTTTCCAGTTCGTCAGGCAGTCTGTCCAGCGCTTTAGACATCGCCGTATCGTTGCCGCGGAACCAGAAGTCCAGCTTGTTCTGTGACATTCCCGAGGCTTTCAAAGCGGCTGTGCGCACCTCACTGTCGCGTATCGCCGTCCGGCCTTCAAGGGAGTCGCGCAGGGGAACACCGGCCTGGCGCATCGCCGAGGAGTAGAAGGCATCCACTGCGCGACCGGAGATGTTGCGCAGCCCGCGCATCATGGCCGAACCGCTGCCGAAGTTGCTCAACAGCAGCGCTGCACTGCCCAGCGCGGCCAGGCTGGAGTTGCCGCCCACCATCCCGACACCCAAGGCACCCACGCCGCCCAACATCAGCGGGTTGCGGTACCGGCCGATCGCGTCCACGCCGCGAGCCATTGGCATGGCTACCATCCCCGGCAGCATCGTGGCCACCTGCTTGGCAGTGCCCATACCTGCCGTAGCACCAGCGACCTTGCCAGCAGTGCCCGCGATGCCAGCACCGAACATCGTCACAGTGGCCAGAGTCTGTGCGAAGTCCCCGCCGGCGAACCCAGCGAATGCGCTGGCCATGGTGTTGGCGCGCTGAGTGACATCGGTGAGGAACCCGAGTAGCGGCCGCCCGCTGGCCTCCACCAGTTGCGTCATCGACTCCTGGGTCTTGCTCAGCTCGTCGTTGAGACCACCGAATGCCGCCTCGGCACCTTTGGCCGTGGAGTCCCCGCCGTATCCGGACATCGAGGCGTTGATCGCCTCTCGCACACCACCGGCCTGGGCAACGGCCGTCAACGTCTTCATCGCCCGCGGGCCTTCGAAGCCCATCTTCTCCAGTGTGCGGATCGAGTCCGACCCACCCTTGCTCAGCGCGTCGAACACCTGCGCCAAGGCCTCACCAGGGTTGCTCTTGACCAGCGACGCGAACTGGGTGGTCGTCTTGCCGACTGCCGTGGCGTACGTGGTCAGTTCGCCAGTCCCCTCGCGGGCCGAGCGCTCCATGTCGCCCATCATCTTGTTCATCACGTTGGCTGCCAGGTAGCCGTCCTGGCCAGACCGCGAGAACGCCGCCGAGAACCCCAGCACCTGCGTCTTGGTCATACCCAAGGTCTGCGCCAGCGGTGCCACCGCGTTGGAGAACTCCACGATGGAACTGGCACTGGCACCAGTGGTCGAGGCGACCTTGGTCAACGACGCGCCGATCCGGTCTACACTGGTCACGTCCAGGCTCTTGAACGTGCGGTTGAGCTGGGCGAACGACTGGGTGAGTTGCGGGCCCATCTCGCCGTTGGCAGCGCCGATCTGGCTCATCGTCTTGGCCAACGGAACCAGGTTCTGGTTGGCCGTCACACCCATCTTCGCCAGAGCGTCCACCTGCTGCACGGCGTTCTGCAAACCGCCAGGCACGTCGCGGGCAAACTGACGCACCTGCTTGCTCAAATCCTTGAAGTTACCCCCGGCCACTACCGTGCGTGCCTCGAGTTGGCTCATCGCCTGCTGGTAGGCAGCGGCCGTCTGCGTGGCTGCATTCATCGACTTGCCCAGCGTGGCCCAGTCGGTGACAGTGCGGGTGACCGCCACGCCGACCTTGGAGATCCGGCCTACTACACCGTCTGCCACCTGGCCGTACCGGGACGTGGCGGTGATCATCTCCCCCATCGACGCCATGTACTGCGACGTGTCCGCTGTGTATGCGACGTTCACGCTCTGGTCGATCACGTCCGCCTCCTCACACGCTTGGGCCGGGCTTCGATCTCCTTGGCACGACGCTTCGGTACCAACACCATACGAGAACCGAGACTGCGATCGTTGTCTTCTTCAGCGGCGTACAGGATCATGCAGCCGCGACAGGAGTGGCGCATCGGAGAGTAGGCGTCAGGATCGTCGTCCCACTCCCACTGGCTGGTGCCGCACGATGAGCAACGGCTGCGGGACTCCAGGATGTAGGCCAGCAACTTGGAACGGTCCTCGTCGTCCCACGCCAGGAACTCCGAGTGCGGCACCCCATGCTCGGCGCACCACTCCATCTCCAGACTGAACGTGGAGTCGTACCTCAGTCGCTCTGCGTGAAAGGGATGTTCATCCCCTCGGAGTTCAAGGTGACAACCTTCATGAACATGTCCATGAGTTCCCCGCGCGACCAGTCCTCGGAGGCGAAGATCTCCTTGGCGGCCTCCTCGCTGATCTCCGGCTCCACCGCACACGCGGCGATCAGCGACGGCGGGAACGTGTCGGAGTTCCAGACGCCACCGATCTCCTTGTCCCGCTTGCTCGGCGGGTGAGAACCCAACAGGTCGTCGTAGGCCTTGCTGCCGATGGCCCGGAACAGGATCGACACCTTCTGGTCGTCTGCAAGTTCCACCTCGATCACCTTCGTACGAGGTGGCTTCTTCAGCAAGACGTCCAGAGATGCGCGCTCAACCTTCTTCGATGCCACATCAGCCTCCATACTGTGTGCCTTCCGGCGAGACGTCCTCGCCGACCCCAAACTGCTCAGGTCGCGACTGTCGCGTCCTCAGCAGGCTCGATGTTCACCGCAGCGGTGACAGTGAACGTCTGCACCGTGTTGGAACTCATCGGGCCAGCAGTGCGGCTGGTGATCTCCACCGGCCACACCTCGAGATGGTCGCCGACCTCCGGCGTCGGGTCGTCCCCGGCCTGGAAGCCTTGCTTGAACCGCGAGATGTAGAACACGCCCTTGGTGCCACGCTTGAGAGTGTCCCAGGCGACATCGCCGTTGAGCGCGTCGTCGCGGTAGAAGTCCGCGGTGAACGAGGCTTGCACCGTGCCGCCCACACTCTTCTCGAACTTGCTGCACAGCTCAGGCACCGGAACGGTGTTGCCCTGCACACTGGCGTTGATGTTCACCACGAAGCATGTGATGTCATCAGCGGCAGTAATGTCAGCCAACTTCGGTGCTTTGATATCTGTCGGGACCGTGGTGTCGAAACCGATCCACGAGGTCTCATTCGGAATGATCCTGGACATCATCTCTCCTTCGTGATCAGTGCCACGACACTGATACTAACGTCGTGACTCACTTTACGTCCTCTGTGGAACACAAAGAACCTCCACAGAGTCGAACTCCTGCCACAGAGGCGGGTCAGAAGCATCGTTTCGTTGCAGTGCGCCGATGGTGGACACACTGACGTGAATGGCCTTGAAAGACCCGAAGACGAACGGCGTGCAGTCCTCCAGCGCCTCCCGGGCAGCGAACGCCAGCGCGTCCGTTGTGCGCCTGGTGGCTGAGAAGATACGCAACGAATACGACGCCCGCCAGTCCTTCGTGCTGCCCCTGGCCACGTTGCGGTCGATACCCTCAACGCTGCCGCCCATCACCACCACGTAGGGGACGAAACGCCCCACGTTGGGCTGACCGGACTCCCAGCCGCCATCCTTGGGAGCCACGCCATCGCCGACGATGATGTCGTGGGACTCCAGTGTGGTGATCAGGAAGTCGGTCAACGCTCCGCGCTTCACGGACTTACCCCCATGACCTCAGCACCGGCTGCCAGCGCTGCTCTCACTCGCGCCCGGCTGATGGGTACGTTCGCGACGGCAGTAACCACCGAGCCGGTGGACGTGGTTGCCACCGAAGTGCGGACTGTGCCGGTGCGCGCAGCCGCCGCCTGCTGAAGAACGCTCGCTGCGCGTGACGCAGCTGCTGCTGTTTGCGACTGGACATTGGCAGTCACCTCGCTTCGCTGCGCGTTCAGCATCGCCTGGACTCGGTCCAGTCCTGTGGTCGTGGCACCCCATCCGCCGTTCACGGCACGAACTCCCAGTTCCGGGACCGTTGCACGCCAGTCACCTGTAGCCGCCGAGCGGCCGGGAACTGACCACCAGCGTCCACGTCCATCACCCGAAACGACCGGCCCACCACCGCGGGGTCCGGGTGGGTGAGCACCAGCACAATGTCGTCCACCTGCACGTCGGGCGGTTCGTTGTCGTCACCGACCGTCAGTGGCAGCGACACGTACGACGATGAGAACGCCGTCATCTCGTCGCCGTAGTCGTTGGCACCAGCGCTGGACACACCCCACAGGCGCGCCTTGCCTTCGTAGGTCACCTGCAACTGTGTGCTGACGTTGCTCCAGTCGTCGTCGGTGTACTCCGCTGGTTGCTGCATGCGAGCGATCCGCACTGTGGCGGTCATGTTGGCCTCGGTGTACTTACGGGCCAGGCGGTGGATGGTAGCGGTCTTGATGACCGGCGCGTTAGGCATCGGCAGCACCGTAGGTGTACCAGTCCGGTACGTCCGCCGGTGAGTAGTCGCCGTAGTCGGCCTTGCCCGCCTCGTAGTTGTCCATGAAGCCGACGCCGAAGATCAGCGGCTTGATGGACTGGTCCTTCACCTCGTCCCACATCACCCCGGACAGGAACGGCTCAGCACCGGCCGACTCGTTCTTGTACTGTTCGCGCAGCCGAGAGGCCAGCAACTGGTAGCGCTGGCTCAAGTCGCCGACCTGCACACTCACACCGTCAGCAGCCACGCTGACGTCGCCGGTGTACTTGGCTCCAATCACCTCAGCGGCGACCGCCGCAGTGAAGATCACCGATCCGTACTGGGGCATCCACATACCCAGCAGATACGCGATCTCGGCATCGGAGAGCAATGGCACGGCCTGGTCGGTGTCTTGGGTCCAGAAGCGCACTGCATCCTTGTCCGAGGATGCAGGATCACCGCTGTAGGACCAGGCCATCACCGCCTCCCGGCGCTCGCAACACGGTCGCGCTTGCGGCGCATCTGGCGGATCTTGGACTCAGCCCGTCGCTCACGAGCCGCTCCATACCCGTACACTCCAGCACCACCAGCCATTGCTGCCAATCCGCCTAGACCAGCCACTGCGCCAACCCGGTTGTGCATTTTCATGCCTTGCGCGGCGCGTAGTCCAGTGCCCAGTCCGCGACCAGCGTGCCTGACAGCCGAACCGCGCGTCCCATCGGTGTACAACGGCGTTCTATAGCCATGCGCGACATTGCGCGCTACGTGCTGAGCACCCGCGCCGCCGTCAAGCAGTAGCGCGGAACCGACACTCGCCGAACCTAACTGGAAGGCACCTCTACCTTGGCGCTTGGCACGCCGGCCGTTGCGAGCCTCTAGCTTGCGCTGTTCAATGTTCTTCCAGTCGTTCTGCGCTTTGCTTATGCGCCCCAGATCAGCCAAGTCCGTTTGCGACTTCGACACATCTCGGCGCAAACCGCGCCGCGACAACTCTCCCAGCGCGATCCCACCACCGATGCCGCCAGCGAGGCCCAGGCCGCCGAAGAGAGCAGCCCTCCCGGCCAACCGGCTGCCATGACTGACAAGCGCCTTCCCGGCATCATCAACCGTCCGTTCGGCGATAGCAGGAGCCCCGCGCGCAACGTCGTCCATGATCCCTCGCACGCTCTGCCGAGCGCCATGACCAGCGCCCATCACCGTGTCATATGCGGCCCGCCCGCCCGCACGGCCCAGGGCGTGACCACGATTCGCGCGACGCGCAACACGTCGCCCAGCGCGGCGAGCGCGACGCTCGCTGTACGCAGTGAGGTCGAACGGTCCTCCGGCCTTGCTGATCTGTCCGAGTTCTGCCAAGGACTGGGTCATCACACACCTCTTCCGGCCACGAAACCCCGACCCCGAAGGGCCGGGGTCCGCAGCACACCCGCAATGGAGGATACGGGAGGACATGAGATCACTGCTCGTCCTCGATCCCGAGAATTGACTCCAGAGCCTTCACCAGAGTCGACCGAGGCTTGTCGCGTTCGACCTCGGCATCCCACGCCTGCTGGGCGCGGTCCTTGTCGTCGCCGACCCACTCCAGCACATCTTGGACAGTGTTGATGGTCACAGTGTCCACAGCAGAGTAGTCAGTCTCATCAGTCTCAGAGACACCGCCGGCCAGCCGACGACGAGTGCCGACGTTGAGCGCGGTCGGGTTCGGAGTAGTGATCGTACCCTTGCGCGCCCACGGATCGCGGTCAGCCACGATGTACCCGTAGGTCAGCAGCGAGTCAGCCTTGCGCATCTTCGCCATCACGTCCGCAGGGATCTCATCCCCGCGCAGGTAGACCTTGCCGCTCAGCTTCAAGCGGCGGGCGGCGTAGAACGACGTAGGAGTTCGGTACGGCATCTGTCAGCCCACCTTCCCCGCCGACTACTGCACGGCGTCTTTGATGTACACACCGAGGTCGGGGCACACGATCTTCTGGTCGTAGGTCATCTCCGCCTCGATCCGGTCGGCAGCAATGTGCTCCATCCGGAAGCGCTTGACCCGGATGCCCTGAGCGTTGCCACCCAGGTACCCGTTCCAGGTGAACGTGTAGCCCGCGGTGGGCTGCATCAGAGACGGCGACTTCGTGGTGTGCAGCAGCAGAGCGGACTTCGTGGGGGTGATGAAGTCGTACTCGGCAGCAGCATCCTGCAAGGCCGCGTCGGTCATCTCTTCGGTCGTGGCCACCGTGGCGTACGACGTGTAGATGTTGTCCACGTCGAACAGCGTCGCAATGAGGTCTTCACTGACGATGCCGCGCTGGGTGTACTTGATCCGGTCGATGATGTCGGGGTGCTGCTTGAGCGCGGCCATCGTGTGAGCGCCGAGCACCAGCGTGTTCGGTGCCATGCCGGTCTGCTTGCGGAACTCGATGGTCCACTTGGCCATGTCACCGATCGGGTCCGAGTCAGCCTCGTCCCACTGCTGGAAGTCCGGCGTGCCGCCAGAGCCAGACACCTCGGTGTCCCACTTGTCGGCCGCGAAGTAGTTGGCGTTCCAGTCCAGGTCCCGCTTGAGCAGCAGCTGGTTGGTGACGAACTCCGTCGCGTCACGATCCAAGTTGAAGATCGAGTCAGCGTTGGCGCGCACCTGGTCGTCGAGGTCCTTGTGGACGCCGTAGACGTGGCAGAAGTACGTGTCCTGGCTGTACTTCCAGCCGACGCCCTTGGTCTCGGTGCCAGGCGCACGCTTGGCAGCGTCGGTGCGACGCCAGTCGGACTTGCTGTACTTGATGTACAAGTCGCTCTGCTTGGCAACCGGCACGCGCGGGAACACCTTGTCGGCGATGTACGCCGAGGAGTTCTGCAGATACGCGATGCTCACATTCGTGAGCGGCTGGTTGATGTGCAGATCGCTCTGTGAAGGACTTGGCATTGTTCTCTACTCTCCCTTTACACCCGAAGAAGAACGGGGAGCAGAGCGTCTTCTGTCCCAGCCTTCAGTGCGATGCCAACAGCGGTCTCGCCGATGCCAACTTTCACGGCCCGGCCTTCGTCGTCGGGGACGACTCCATCCCCAGCGGCCAGGACTTCGCCGGCCACGACGTTGCTTACACCGCGGATGGCCACAGTGGCTGCGCCACCGGCCTGCTGCGGTTTGTTCTGCAACACACCGATGGTGACGTCGGCAGCCGCAACAGACAGCCCGACCGTCAACGCACCAGTCAGCTTCACGAAGCAGTACTGCTTGCCACCGTTGGGGGACGCTGAACCAGCGCCGCCAGGTACACCGGTGTACTTCCCGATGCTGGAGTCGGCCTCCAGCGTGATTGACCGTAGAGACTCATCGAAGCTCACGATGTCACCGTCCGTTCTCTGCGAGGTACTGCTCGTAGGCAGCAGGGTTGGTCTCGAACATCATCGTGGTGGCCTGCTCGGTGCTGATCGAACCATCCGCCTTGCCCACCAACTCGCGAGCGGCGAGATCCACCTGCGAGTACACGTCGTCGTTGTCAGTGTCTCCGACAACGCCCAATTCCTCGTACAGGTACTCACCGATACCGGAGAACAACTGGTCCAGAACATCGAGCTGCTCGTCGCTGAGGACAGCGGACGCGCTCTTGAGGATCGGTCCAAGCACCTCTGGGGAGACCGGCAGGTTGTACTCCGCGGCCTTGGAGATGAAGGCGATCTCGAGCTGCTCGTCCTGGGCCTGCTCGGCGTAGGCCATCGCTTGCTCTGCCTGGGCCTTGGCGATCTCGACCTCTTGCATGGCGCTTGCGATGATCTCGCTGCGCTCGTCCTCGCTGGCTGCCTTGCTCAGCTCCTCGAGCACCGCGTCGCCGAGGCTCTTGCCCACACTGCGATCGTCGTAGTACTTCTTGCCGTTGTAGGCAACGCCAGCGCCGGCGGGGACAGCAGCGCCTACAGCGTACTTGCCACGGTTGCGAGAAATGTTGCCGCCAGTCTTGTAAGAACGGCTCGCACCAGCGCCAAAAGCACCCTTGTGACGCCACCCTTCCTTGAACTGGTGACCGGCGAGGAACCGTGGGCGCTTGCTCGCGGACGGCAAGAGCGCCGATCCAAGGCGATCAGCGACTCCACCAGCGCCGACAGCGTAGGCCTTGCCCACAAGTTCGCCGTCGTCCTCGTACTCCATGTCGGCCTCATCGTCGGGGACGATCACGCCGGGGTTGCCGTCGGCGTCGTACACCACATCGTTGATATCCAGACTGTCGGTGTCGACGGGGAAGCCGTCTTCATCGAACAGTTCGAGCTGCTCGGGCATGTCATCCTCCTGGTTTGCTGCCTTCGAGAAAGCAATGTTCGCGAGTTGGTTGGCGGCTCTGTCGACCAAAGACACTTCGTCAATAGTCATATCGTGTAGTCGGTTGCGACGCACACTCATGGCATCATTCTTAGCCCATTCATGTCTAGAATGCGACCCGTTCATGACCAAGGCCTCTCATTGCGGCCGTGCCCCATGCGATATGCCGCTCCGGAAAGTCCCAAGAGGGCCGCGCCACTCGCGGCAGGAACACCGATCTTGCGCCAGCCGCTCCCCTTCATGTTCTTGAATGCCTGCTTGATGTTTCCGCCCAACGAGTCGTTGTACGTACGGTACTTGTACAGGCTGCCATCGGCGTTGCGGACCGGGATCTCACGCAACGTATGTTTGCCAGGCACCTTGCGGCCTTGTGCGTTCTTCGTCCACGTTGGCGCTTTCATAGTGTGAACCACTGCGGCCTCGCCGGTCGCTGTAGAAGCACGTAGTGCGTTGCGCCCGGCGTACCCAATTGCGCCGGCACCAGTCAAACCAGCAGCAGTTGATGTCGCAGACAACTGCCGCTGCCGCTTCACCTCCGGATCAACCCATGCATCCTTGCGGACGACCTCGCGCTCGTAGAACGTGGAGATCCCGTTGTCTGACTTCACGACAGCCTCCTTGGGCTTGCGAGCAAGCGCCTGGCGCTCGCGGGCGAAGTACGCCCCGGACTGGGCGTCGAGGCCCGCGTTGGCCAACTGGCCACCCACATTGAGCGCAGCAGCCGCAGGAACCACCCACTTTGCCTTCCCCAATTTCGGATGCTTGCCCACGAAGCGAGCGATGCGAGGACTTTTGATGGTCTTGCTCTTCACCGCACGATTGGCAGCCAGCGCCGCTTGGGCGGTAGCCACCGTACCGAAGGCTGCCCCCGTCGCATTGTTCGCCAAGCCGATGTTGACCTCACGACGCTTCTTCGCATCGGGGTCGGAAGCCTTCATGATCGGCTCGAACTTCACGGCCACCACCTTACATCGTCCGGTTCTGCATGCGTGATGCGAAGAGCAGCTCCAAGATGGAGTTCGTCGCGTCCTTCTCACTCATCTTCTTGCCCCGGCCGGTGGCAGCGCCCAACAACCTGGGCAGGTTGGTGGCATACACGTTGGCAGCAGCGGCCATGTCCAGTGGCACCGGGATGCGCCGGCCGCGGCCGGCAGCAGGCTGCGGGTTGAAGTTGCTGGGCAGGAATTCTGTATCAGAGTATTTGCGGGTATACGCCTTTGCTATACGCCTGTGACCTTCTGCAGCAGCCCCGCCAGCAACTACCGCGCCGCCGGCGGCGATGTAAGTGCCAGGGATGCGCTCGACTGGACGCCGGTACACAACTGCGACTCGAGACAGTTTGCGAGAGCGAGGGTCAGATCGACCAGACATCGCCCACTTGTTGGGTAGGTCAGTAGGTCCGTCTGTGATCTTGGTGCTGTATCGGGAAAACAACTTGTCACGCAACGACTTGCCTTTGTAGTCAGTCGTTCCGACAGGAGTACCTTGCAAAAACCGGTCTTGCATTCGCCGGGGGTAAACCCGAGTGCTGTTGGGGTTTCCGTCATCAACTGCCGACCACTTGATAGACCCACCTGGCATGCGGACCTTGTGCAGGTTCACCCCCGAGTAGTTACCGCCACCGTCAGGCAAAGTGCGTGGATCGACCGCTTGCCGGTGGATGTACACAGGTGTCTTCTGCCGCAGCAAACCTTTACGAGGGAACAGTCGGTCTCTCCCCATCACGCCACCTCCGTACGCTGCGGATGGAAGTCTCCCTCGATCGGCACCCGCTTTCCAGTGCCGTGGATGGAGAACCCTTTGACCTTGCCCTGCTTGACGGCATCCCATGTGTCATCATCGTGCACCTTGAAGCCCACCCACCAGCCGGTCGGGGCGGTGTCGGTCAACCCCAGGTGTTCCTTCTTCTCCGGAGTGACCACCAACGACTCGATCATGTCGGAGGCCTTGAACGCCTCCCCGGTGTGATCACGCTTGTGCTGACGGCCACCAGTACGCGAGTTGATCACATAGTCGTAGGCGCTCTTCTCGATCTCCTCGAGGTCGATCACATCCCCCTGGCGGTCGATCACCGGCTTACCGTCGACACTGACGATGGAGGCCCACCCAAACACCTGGCGTTTCTCGGTGTCCACCTTGGAGAAAGTTCCCTCGAAGTCCACGCTCTTGCCGTAGTTGATGTCATCGTCGGGGTTCTTCGGCTTGAACACCCGGTTCATGACCGCGTCAGGGTTGCGGGCGACCTTCTGCGCGCCGTACAGCGTGAATGCGCCACCGGCACCTGCGGCCAGCAACTTCCCAGAGTTCGGCGACAGTGGCTTGATCGTCCGCTTGGCCGGTGTGGTCTTCGGCCTGCGGAGCATCGCCGGGAACTTCACCTTGAACGCTTTGACGACCTTCGCGCTGGATGGCGGCACCTGACGCCTACCGCGCTTACCGGCCACACCCCACTTCACCTTCACACCCGAGCCAGCCCCGGGAACGTGAACGTCCGCGGCATCTGGTGACATCTTGGACACACCTTGCGGGGTGAATAGCATCTCCCAAGCAGTGTCGGGGTCGGCAGCCCCGTACTGCTTGCAGACAGCCTGGAACACCGGATCGGTGCCCCACAACGTACGCACCTGTGCTCTGGTGTCCACATCAACCTCCTCTGGTGTGATCTACGGTAGCGCGCCTAGTGCGTTGGGCCGTTCTCGTAGATGAACGGGAACACATCCGGGTCGTCGATGGAATGGATCTGAGTCGGCACCACTTCATCAATCACACTTTCCGACATTGCGCCGCCGACGAGTTCTCTGACACGTTCTTTGGGTGTTAAGCCCATCTCGACCATCTCGCTGTGATCGACCAGCGGCACAGTCATCGAGTGCAACAGCTCACCCAAAGGCGGTAGCGGGCCGCCGACAATCGAATACAACTGCTCCTGCAAACCGCTGTTGTTGTATCGCCCGCCGTCGTACTCAAGCAACTCCCGCTCGACCATATGCCTTGCCAGGTTGTCGGTTATGGCCATCTCTTCAGCCGTCAGCGCATACCCGCTCTTGTTGGCAAGTTCGTAGGCGATAGCCATGCTTCGCAGCGTCTTAGGATCGTAGGTATTGGCAGCCTCCACCGCCTCCACCATCGTCGGCAGCGATGTTTTGTCGGGGTCTTCGTACCACTGCGCCACTTCGGCCAGGTTGTACGCCAACGTTTCCTCGCTAAGGTGAATCCGCTGGAACGGATACGGCTCGTACTGCTGCGTCTCATGCCAGTTGTCGTTGACCCAACGCTTCACCGTGGTGCGCCCGGCGTTCAACGCGTCATGCTGCCCGTGCTCGGCGAAGATCGGCAGCCGAATGTTGATGAGCGGCACCTCACCGGGGATGAACTGCAACAACGGCGTGTTGTCGCTGACCAACCTCGTCTCGTACAACTCCTTCTTGCTGGCCCTCGCCTCCTCCGCCGCCTCCTCCAGGCTGATCATGTCGATGTACCTGTTGTCGCGGTCAGGCGCATTTGCGGCGTTGATCAGAACCTTCATGCCGTCCGGGGTCACCGAAAGCACAGGGACCATCCGCACACCCTCGTTGTTGGTTCCCAGGCCATGCTGGGCCATCTCCACATGAGGACGGGTGGACAACGCACTGGTGATATCAGTGTCCTGGACGTGCCATGTACGAGCGTCACTCATCACCGGCCAGTTCTGCACACCGGCCATCAACCAGTCCGGAGCGGACTGCGACGAGGACGAAACGACCACCGCCTGCATCGCCTCGCGCGACCTGGCGATCATGTCAGCCCGTGCCGACTGTACATACGACGAGCGCAGTTGGTTTCTGGCCTGACTGCGCAGTTGGTCTCGCGCCTGCTGCGACACCTCGGCGCGTACCGCTTTCGTATCTCGCGCTGCGGGCTTGGCAGCAGTCGGCTTGGCTGCCCTGGCCGCAGCGGCCGACGAACGCTGCGTCGCCCGCTCGGCGGCAGCCGCCCGATCCGCCTCCACCTTGCGCTTGATCGCCGTCGCCGACATGTCACGCTGCTGCTGGCGGATCTGATGCAACCGCCTGCCGGACCTGGCCTGCTTGGCCTGGGCGTACTGCTGGCGTCGGTCCATCTCCTGTTCGCTCTGCTGCTCCTGGTCGCTGAACTGGCCCTGCGCGTCGCGCGACACCTGCTGTCGGTACATCTTGTTGCCCCGGCGGATCTCCACCCACTCGTCGTCCTTGCTGATCGCCACCGGGGCGTCCGTCTCGGCCTTGCAGACGCTGCTCGCGTAGAGGGCCAGTTGCTCGTCAGCAGCGTCAGCAACCACCATCGGGTTGACCACCGGGGTGGCCACCTTCTGCGCGAACGACAATGCACGGTCACTGGGCAGCCCATAGCCGGCAGCCGCCCGCTCCAGCGCCAGGGGCCACGCCACGCCCTTGCTGACCAGAGCGCTGACCATCCGCACCGCCGCATCGTCAGCTTGTTTCTTCACCCCAGCCATGCGCAGCCACCCGTAGTCGGTGCCAGGCATGATCGCATCGCTCCAGGCCTTGGCCACCGGGGACACGTCGACACCGGCCAACGTCTGCGACACCAACTCGGCGTCCACGCATGTGCGTTGCGATAGCGAATGCAAGGCGTCGGCACCCAGCGCGTGCAGACCCAACAACGCTGTGCCGACGCCATCTGCACCGTGTCCGCTGTGCACCGACTTCACCACCGGTTCGGCGGTCCCCCACGACGTCCACCAGCGCATCAGAGATACCCGAGTTCTTTGGCGGCCCTGCGCACGTCAGTGGCCGTGTAGGACACCAGATCGGTGTCGGTCAGCGTCCGGCCGGTGTCAAGGGTCTTCTTGCGGCGCAGGTCGGACTGCCGGTGCACCGCGTCCACCAGGTTACGCACGCCACGAGCGTTGTCCTTGACCATCCCCGCGTAGGTGCTCAGCGCCCTCGCGGCGTTCTTGTTGTGCGCCTTGCCAGTGCGGTTGATGTCCGCATGGGCGATCTGTGCCAACTCCCTGGGCGTGTAGGACGTGAACGGCACCCTGGTCGGGAACCGGCTGGAGATACCCGGGTTGTAACGATCCAGGTACTTCAGCCCGCCTTGCTCATCCTCGTACCCAGCCAGGATCACCACCGTGTCATTGCGGCGCTTCTCAGCCAGATCGTTGAAAGCGTTGAGTGCTTCGCGGCCCACGTTGTCCTGGTCGCCGGACACGATCGAGTAGAACTCGTCGATGAACAACACCTTGCCCTTGGCCCGGTCGAAGATCTCCTTGACCTTGGCGTCGGTCTGGCCCTCGTATCCGGCGACCAACTCCCGGCCGCGAATGATGATCGGGTCCGGGTTGTCCACCAGACCAGCGCCGTAGTAGGCGTTGGCCAGGATCTGCGCGGCCGTCGTCTTGCCGGTACCAGGCGGGCCTTCGAACACCAGGTGCATGGTGCGCTCGGGCACCTGCAGCCCCCGGGCGCGCTTGGCGGCATCGTTGGCGGCGGTGGCCAGCAGTTGATCCATCTTGTCCTTGACCAGTGGCAGACCGACCATGGCGTCGAGCTGCCGGCCAGCCTGCACACGGATCTGCTCGCGATGCTCAGCACTGCCTACCGCGGCAGTCGGTACCCCTTGTTCACCGCCACCGACACGGGGTGGTTTCGCGGCAGGAACCTTGTCACGGTCAAGCGGGGCGACAGCGACTTTGCGACCGGCGGCTGCTGGGCCTGCGGTGGCTCCAGCACGTTCAACCCGAGGACCATCTCCCATGCTTTTGGGTCAACACCACCACCTCCCCCGGAACCACCGAAGGCAGCATCGACCGCTTGTTTCTGCTCCACCAGGTGCTGGGCGGCGTACACCCGCTCCAAGTTCTCCAGGCGCTGCTGCATGTAGCCGGGACTGGCCACTTCGCGCACCATGTCGTCGTTGCTGAACCGATTGGTCAACTCCTGCACCACAGCCAACGCCCTGGTGTTCCCGCTGACCAGACGCGACACTGCCGATCCACGCTCACTGGGCGATGCCATGTCAGCTACCTGCGCCCACTGCTGGGGGTTGGCAGCAACCGCCGCGCGCACCATCGACTCGTCCTGGATTCGGTCGCGCAGTTTGCTGTGCGGCACATCCCCCAGCGACGACTGCCCCACAGCATCAAGCGCCTGTACCACCTCCGGGTTCTGCTCGAGGGTGTCCACGTCGGCGAAGTTGGTGATCGCGTTGACGAACGGGAACACCATCGGGGAGCCGTCGAACGGCTCATCGACACTGGTCCGCCACGGCACGGACAACATCGCCACCGCGTCGGCCTGGTTGACGACCTTGAGCAGTTGGTCGGCGATCGTCTTGTTCAAGTCCGGCAGGGTGTCACCGGAGAACGCCTCACCAGGAATGCGCCGGCGAAGTTGCTCTTTGTCCTCATCGGAGGCCGAGCGTAGGAACTCCACCAGTTCCCCGAACACCTTGTCGTCGGTATTGATCATGCCAAGGCGGTGCAGAGTCGCCTCGGATGCGGCGCTCTGCCATGGCTCGGTGGTGGGGAACTGCATGATCTCGTGGCTGTGACTGGTCGCTTTGGCAGCCAGCCAGGTGTTGTACGCGTCCTGCTCGGGGCTGCCCAGCGGGAGCGTGTCGTTGAACTCCGCACGCGCCAACTGACCGGCCTGCTGCACGCTGTTGGCGGTGGTGTCGGCCAACTGCCTGACTGGGCCTGGCAGATCGACAGGTTGCTCACGCTTGGGGGTTTTCGAATCACCACTGGCGGGCCTGCCGAACTCGCCACCAGACAACCCTCGAGCACCCGTCTCGCTGGCTTCCTGCTTGGCTGGCGCAGAAGTCGTGGATGCGCCGCCCGCGTCTTTGTCGCGAGCGTTCACCGGAGAAGTCAACGGGTTGGGCAGACCGGTCACCGCGCGCTCGTCAGTGCCAAAGCGGGTTGCCCCAGGCCGCACGTACTCGCGATCGCTGGCGTTGCTCTGCGCCAGGCCGTACGCCCCGCCCAGACTCGGGTCGGGCTCCTTGAACGGGCTGGCGGCCATCAGATCGCGCAGGTTGCGGTAGGACACATCGCGGATGAAGTACGGGTAGTACCGCTGCAACGTGCGCAGCGCCACTTCGTACCCCTCGGCGTTCAGGCTCAACGCG
>JAKIXW010000057.1:10447-16872 GCA_022708865.1 Acidobacteriota bacterium | reverse complement strand
GGCCCGCCTCAGCACGGTAAAAATTAGGTTTCCCTTCCCTAAGTTGCCATCCCCGGCAGGTTAGCGCACTTCGGGTTCGGACCGGGCGGGCGGGGATTAGGGCATGGGCCAGCTGGCCGGTAAGCTGCCTCCCGGTGGCGTGTCCGAGCGGCCTAAGGAGCACGCCTCGAAAGCGTGTGTGGGGTAACCCCCCACCGAGGGTTCAAATCCCTCCGCCACCGCCAATAGCCCCTCACCAGCTAGCGCAGGTGAGGGGCTATTTCTTAGCTCCAATCGCGTTCCAACGTGAGGTGGCTACCCTCACCCGCTGTGACGAGATCCACCAGTACCGAAAGCGTCTGACATGCCCGGGATCTGGCGGAATTGGTGGAGGACCCCGCGGTTTCCGGTCGAGGTCCGCGAGCAGTTGGATGCCGAGCACGTCATCGTCAGGGCCGACCGTGTCGGCGTCGTGCGGCATTTCAGTGGTCGTGTCCCGGGAGTGGTGTCGTCCACGAGCGTCACCCGCCTTGTCGGTGCCTTCGCGCTGACCTCAACCCGGGTGGTGGCCTCATTGCCCATGTTGAACGAGCCAAAGCTGCTGTCGGTCGATTCGCCGTGGGGTCTCGAGCGCGGACCGGGTCGGATCACGATCGGTCCGAAGGGCCTGAGTCTCGCCATCGATCTGCCGGCGGTCGATGCGGACTTCAGCGGGTCGATGACCCTGAACTACAAGCACACCATCACCGATGACCTGCTGGCGGCCCTGCCGTCGACGGAACTGGTGTGCGCCATCGACCCCTTGCTGGTCTATCGGGCAGCGGGTGTGCGCCCGCGCACGTAACCCTTGACGCATTTACGTTACGCGGTGTAAAGATATTCGCGTGACCGATGCTGACGCCGGACGCGGGCGTCCCCGCGACCCGCGCACGCACGATGCGATCATGACCGCCACCCGGCATCTGCTCACCCGGGACGGCTACGACCAGGTGTCCATGGACGCGATCGCCAAGGAGGCCGGCGTCAGCCGACCGACCGTGTACCGGCGCTGGCCGTCCAAGGCGCACGTCGTCTTCGAGGCAGCGTTCGGCACGCCCGGCGATCCGATGCCCGCGGCCGGTGACGATGCCGTGGCCGAGATCCGCGAATTCATCCGCGGCACAGTCGAATTCTGGAGCGGTGAGGTGGTACAGGCTGCCGCCCTGGGCATCCTGGCCGACCGGGCCCGCGATCCGGAGCTGCACATCCGGACCCAGCAGCTGCTGGACGAACAGACCCGCGCTGCGTTCACCACGCTGGCGGAGCGCGGCATCGACACCGGAGCGCTGCGCCCGGACCTCGAGATCGACACCCTCTACGAACTGCTCATCGGGACGGCGTTCTACGCCGTCCAGGTTCAGCACCGAACCGACACCACCACCCTGATCGACCAGCTGAGCAACCTGGTCCTACAGAGCGCATTGAGAAGGGAAGACTCGTGACCGACCCGAAAACCGCTCTCTCGCAGACATATAACGATCTGTTGGACGAACTGCGCGCGTTCGAGCAGAAGCTCCGCGAGGCCGACCCCCCGCTGCCGGAAGCCGATCTGCTCGACGGTTACCGGCTCGGCTTCTCGCTGCTGCGGGTGGCCACCGACGCCTACGTCTGGGGTGACGCCGACAACCCGGTCCTCTCCGACGTCATCGGTCCGTACCTGAAGTGGGGCGGCGACAACTCCGATGCGTATTACCAGTGCATGCCGATCGACCCGAACCGGACCTATCGGGTCAGCGGCAACCGGGGCGACGCGGTGTACCTGTCGATGACGGTGTACGGCGGTCCCGACGACGGGCGCTACAGCGACCGGATCGTCGGCACCCTCAACGACCGCCAGCTGACCTTCGACGCCGACGGGAACTTCGAATTCACCATGAGCCCCGACCCGCAACCGGGGCCGTGGCTGAAGCTCGAACCCGACGCGGTGTTCGGGCTCACCCGTGACTACGTGACCGCCCGCGAATCGGATCGCAGGCCGGTGTGGACGGTGCAGACCGTCGATCCACCGTTGCGCCGCAACGATTCTCCCGAGGACTTGGATCGTCGGTTGCGGGCCGCCCGGACCTGGTTGCACGAACAGTTCGCCATGGTGCCGATCAATCTCGGGCCTGCCAACGAGATCGCCGAGCCGTACCCGGTGCCCAGCCAGACCTACGGCTGGGCGGCCGGCGATGCGGCCTACGCCATGGGCGCCTACGAGTTGGGCCCGGACCAAGCACTGATCATCGAGGGCACCTCGCCGGATTGCGTGTTCTGGAACCTGTGCCTGTGGAATCCGTTCCTGCACACCTACGACTTCCGTCAGGAACGGGTGACCATCAACGGTGCGCAGGTCCGCTACGAACCGGACGGATCCTGGCGCATCGTCGTCAGCCGGGCCGATCCCGGCCACCCCAATTGGGTGTCCACCGCCGGCCGTAGCAAGGGCTTGATCTGGTTGCGCTGGTTCCTGCCCGAACAGACCCCGGCGCGGCCGCAGTGCCGGCTGGTCGATATCGAGGACATCAAATGACCGACCGGCCCGCCGATATTCGGCTGACGGATCTGGCTGATCCGGTGTATCCCGCGGCGGCCCAACCGATCCGCGACGGACTGGCCGGTTACGGCGCGACGCTGCGGCTGGAACCCGAGGCGCTGCTGGAGGCGGCGTCGGCCCGCACCGGCCTGGCCGATTTCGGCGACCCCGAATTCCGTGAGCGACTCGACATCCTCTGCGCCGCACTGCAGAACGAGGCGGGGCTCTCCGACACCGGGGTGGCCATCGTCTTCGAGCAACTGGTGGGCAACCTGATCAACCGGCTCCGGCTACAGGAACTGCTCACCGAACACCCCGAGATCGACGACGTTCCGATCGAACGGCCGATCATCATCTGCGGGCTGCCCCGCACCGGTACCACGCACCTGCACAATCTGCTGGCTGCCGACCCGGGGTTGCGGTATCTGTCCTACTGGGAGAGCCTCGAACCGTTCCCGGCGCCCGACGAGCCCGGTGATCAGGGCCGCCGGAATCGCTGCGCGGCCGGCCTGGACATCGTGAACACTTCGATGCCCGAGTTCAAGCGGATGCACGACATGACCGTCGACCATGCGCACGAGGAGATCCAGCTGCTGGCCAACGACATTTCCGGCATGCTGTTCGAAACCACCTACCGGATAACGAGTTTCGCCGATCACTACAAGGCACACGACCAGTCCGCGTCGTACCTGCACATGAAGCGGCAGTTGCAGGCGATGCAATGGCTGCGGCCCGAGGCCGGCAGCCGCTGGGTGCTCAAATCGCCCCAGCACCTGGAACAGTTCCCGACGCTGTTGAAAACCTTCCCCGATGCAACGTTCGTTGTGACGCATCGTGATCCGGTGGAGGTCACGCTGTCGATGGCGACGATGATCAGCTACGCCTCACGGATGGCGACCGCGCAGCCGGACCCGGCAGCCATCTCGCGATATTGGCTGGCCCGCGCCGAGGATCTGCTGGGCGGTTGCCTGCATGACCGTGACCAGCTACCGGCGCGCCAGTCGGTCGACGTCCGGTTCGAAGACTTCATGGCCGACGAGGAAGGCACCGTCACGCGGATCTACGAACTCGCCGGTCAGCGGCTGACGGCGGCGGCGCGCGATGCAATGGCGCAGTTCCGCTCCGATCATCCGCGCGGCCGCTATGGCGGTGTCCGCTACAACGCCGAGGATCTCCAGCTCGACGCCGAGGAGGTCGGACGCCGGTTGGCGGCCTATCGGGACCGGTTCGTCGGGTCAGCCCCCTGAACGAAGCGCGAGCGCCCACGTTGGTACATCCGGGACTGCGTGTTGGCGTACAAACACGGACGTTCACGGATCTGGGGAATGGTGGCACTCCGTGCGGGTAGGAATGACGCATGGAACTGCTGTCCCCGACCGACTCCATCTTCCTGATCGGCGAGTCCCGCGAACACCCGATGCATGTCGGTGGCCTGCAACTGTTCGACCCGCCGGCGGACGCCCCGGAGGGCTTCGTCCATGACCTGTACGAGAAGGTGGCCGCGCTCACCGACTTCTCGCCGATGTTCCGCAAGCGGCCGGCCACGCTGCTCGGGGGCATCGCCAACATCGGCTGGACGGTCGACGACAAGGTCGACGTCGGCTATCACCTCCGCCGGTCGGCACTGCCGTCCCCGGGGCGGATCCGGGATCTGTTCGAGTTGATCTCGCGCCTGCACAGCACGCTGCTGGACCGGCACCACCCGTTGTGGGAGGCGCACATCATCGAGGGCCTGCCCGAGGGCCGCTTCGCGGTGTACACCAAGATGCACCATTCGCTGATCGACGGGGTGTCGGCACTGAAGCTGACCATGCGGGCGCTGTCCGACGATCCCGGCGACACCGAGCTCCGGGTGCCGTGGGCGCTGCCGCCCAGGACGTCCCGGAAGCCGGCCGAACAAGGACCGGGGCTCCTGCGGACCATCGCCGGAACGGTGGGATCCGTTGCAGGCCTTGCCCCGTCGACTCTCAAGATCGCCAATGCGGCCCTGATCGAGCAGCAGCTGACGTTGCCGTTCTCGGCGCCCAAGACGATGTTCAACGTGAAGATCGGCGGTGCGCGCCGGTTCGCGGCGCAGTCCTGGCCGTTCGAGCGGATCCAGCGGGTGAAGGCGGCCGCCGGCGTCACCATTAACGACGTGGTGCTCGCGATGTGCGCGGGCGCGTTGCGCGCGTACCTGATCGAGCAGAACGTGCTGCCCGACTCGCCGTTGATCTCGATGGTCCCGGTGAACATGCGGGGCGAAGGCGACACGTCCGGCGGCAACATGGTGGGCACCGTGCTGTGCAGCCTGGCCACCGACGTCGAGGACCCGGGCCGGCGACTGGAGACGATCAGTGCGTCGATGCGCGGCAACAAGGAGGTGTTCGCGTCGTTGCCCAGGATGGAGGCATTGGCCTTGTCCGGGTTGATGATCGCGCCGCTCGGGCTGGGCGCGGTCCCCGGCTATGTCGCGGCCGCGCCGCCGCCGTTCAACGTCGTGATCTCCAACGTGCCCGGCCCGCGGGAGCCGATGTACTGGTGTGGCGCGCGGATGGCGGGTGACTACCCGGTGTCGATCGTGATGGACAACCTGGCACTGAACATCACGTTGGTCAGCAACGGTAAGAATCTGGACTTCGGGTTGATCGGGTGCCGGCGCAGCGTGCCGCATCTGCAGCGACTACTCGGCCATCTCGAGGATGCCCTGGCCGACCTCGAACGCGCCTTCGGCGTCTGAGTTGCCCAGGCGCAGTGCGGGTCTGCTGCTGTACCGCGGGGTGCCCGACGCCCTCGAGGTGCTCATCGTGCATCCGGGCGGACCGTTCTGGGCGGGCAAGGACGACGGGGCCTGGAGCATCCCGAAGGGCGAGTACGCGTCGGATGAGATTCCGTGGCTCGCGGCGACCCGTGAATTCGCCGAGGAGCTGGGCCTGCCGGCACCCGATGGCGAGCGGATCGAGCTCGGTGAGATCCGCCAGTCCGGTGGCAAGGTGGTGATCGCCTTTGCGGTGGGAGCGGACCTTGACGTCACCGAAACACGGAGCAACACAGTCGAATTGGAGTGGCCGCGCGGTTCCGGGCGGATCCGGGAGTTCCCCGAGGTCGATCGCGTCGAATGGATGTCGCTGGAAACCGCACGGGTGAAACTGCTCGCGGCACAGACCGCGTTCCTCGACCGGCTCTGCGCGCAGCTGCACTGAACGGACCGAGGGCGGCACCCGCAGTGGGTGCCGCCCTCGATTCAGTTGTGTCGCGCGAGAACTACGGGCAGGTGACCGCGATCTCGAACGGCTTGGTGGTGGGCTGCATCGGGTTGGCCATGTCGACCCCCGTGGCAGTGCCCTTGATTGTGTAGGTGTTGCCGTCCTTGGTGGCGGTCGCTTCGCCACCGGGGGCGCCTTCCTGGAACCCCAGCGCGACACCGTTGACGTTGCCCAGGCCGACCTGGTGGACGGTCGGCGAATCGCCCTCGCTGAGCTGGGCGCCGATACCCGTGGTCGCGTTGCCGATGGCGATCTGGACGTTGCCGCCCATGGCGGTGCACACCACGGTGCCCTCGACGTTCTGGTCCTTGCCGTCGATGCTGACCTTGGCCTTGCCGGCCTCGGGGTTGCCCTTGACGGCGTCGGTGGCGGACGTCACCGCGCTGCTGGCCTCGGAGGCTGCGCTCTTGGCCGTGTTGGTCGCGTCGCTGACGGTCTTGTTGCTGGAACAGCCAACGAGGCTGCTGAACACGATGGCCGCACCGCCCACCGTGAGCACAAAAGCTCTCTTCACCCCTGCATCTCCTTTTTTTGGTGCCCGACGATACCGACGGACTTCACGGAGAAGTATGGTTCGTCACGATCCGAACGGGCGTCGAATAGCGAAACTGGGTGTATTCTGTCGGCCCGCTGCTGGCTGTCGGCGG
>JAKIXW010000057.1:3239-10381 GCA_022708865.1 Acidobacteriota bacterium | reverse complement strand
AACGAGCCGTTGGACCGGAAGCTGGGTTTGTCGGTATCGAAGCCGTCCGCGGTGCCCGTAATCGTGTACGTCGCGCCGTCCAGCGATACCGCGGCCTTTCCGCCGAGGCCCTCGTTGAAACTGCCGGTGAAGTTGCCAAGATTGCGAATGCTGACCGATTTCGCGACTAGGCCGTCGGCGTTGGACACCACTACGGTGCTGCCCTGCTGGTCGTTACCGGTGCTGATGGTGAGGTACGGGCCGGCGGAGGTGCACTGCACCGCGTGGAACTCGCCGAGGTCGTCATTGTTGACGGTGATGTTGGCGGTGCCGGCGGTCAAGGAACCCTGCGGCGCGGGTGGCGACGACGTATGCGACGAACACCCGACCACCGTGGCCAGAGCTGCCAGCCCGACTGCCGCCAATGAGAAGTACTGCCGACTCCCGCAAACCCCGTGCCTGCTCACGCGATGAATGTAGCCCGCCGGTCAGGGGCAGGTGGCCGCAATGTCGAACGGAAGGTCGATGGGTTTGTCCGGCGAATCGGCCGTCGCGCCGGTGCTGGTGCCGCTGACCGTGAACGTGCTGCCGGCACGGGTCGCGTCGGCCTTTCCGGACACCCCGTTCACGTACGCCAGCGACGGGCCCGATCCCAGTTCGCCGATGGTGATCGTCTGGATCACCGGCGTGGCCTCGTCGGTGACGACCAGGGTGGTCTTCGGGGTGGATTCGATGTTGACGGTGACGATGCCGGCGGCGGTCTCACACGTCACGGTGGCTTCGGTGCCGAGGTCGGCGTTGTTCAGCGAGACGTGGCCCGTCCCGGGCTTCGCGGCCGGTGCGCCCGAGGTGGGCGGCATTTCCGCAGGTGCCGACGTCGCGGATCCTGAGGTGGCACCGCTGGTGGCGGCGGACCCGTTCGGCTGGCCGGTGTGGTCGGCGCTCTCCTTGGCGGACGAGCAACCGGCGAGCGCGGCGACCGCCGTGGCGGAGACCAGACCGAGAACCAATGCGAGTTTCATGTGGTCGAGTATCGCCCTCCTGGTCCGGCGCGAGCCCGGCAGGTCGGGCGCCGGTAGATTCGGCGGCAATGGAGGCCATCCCGAAGATCCCCGCCGACATCCTCGCCGGACCGTCGGGCGGGCGCGTGGGGGCGTTCTTCGATCTCGACGGCACACTGGTGCAGGGGTTCACCGCGGCGGTCCATCTCGGCCATCGAATCCGGCACCGCCAGGCCCGGATCGGCGAGCTGACCGGAACGGTCGAGGCAGCGCTGCGCTACCGCTTCGGCCGGATGAAGTTCGAGCACCTGCTGTCCCGCGCCGGCGGATACCTGCGCGGCGAGTCGCTGGCCGAGCTGCACGACCTGGGCGGCCAGCTCTACACCCAGCGCATCGAATCCCGGGTGTACCAGGAGATGCGGGACATCGTCGCCGCGCACCGGCAGGCCGGCCACACGCTGGTGATGTGCTCGTCGGCCATGACCATGCACGCCGCGCCCATCGCGGACGCGCTGGCCATCCCGCACGTCATCTGCAACCGGTTCGATGTCGACACCGACGGCCGATTGACCGGTGCGATCGTCCGGCCGATCATCTGGGGAACCCGCAAGGCGCGTGCCGTGCTGGACTTCTGTGTGGCCAATGACATTGAGCTGCAACACAGTTACTTCTACGCTGACGGCACCGAGGATCTGCCGCTGATGCTGGAGGTGGGTCATCCCCGCCCGGTCAATCCGCGTCCCGGACTTGCTGCTGCCGCGGCCGAGCGCGGCTGGCCGGTGCTGCGCGCGGGCCGGCCGGCGCGGCGCCGGCCCGGGGCCGGCCGGGCATCGGGTTGAATACCTGACGTGGCGGACTTCTTCACGGTGGGCGACCGGTTGCCCGACGGGCGCGGGCGCACGGGGGTCATCCACACCCCGCACGGCGATATCCAGACGCCGGCCTTCATCGCCGTCGGCACCAAGGCCACTGTCAAGGCTGTCCTGCCAGAGACCATGAAATCCGCTGGTGCACAAGCCGTTCTGGCCAACGCCTACCACCTCTACCTGCAGCCGGGCCCCGACGTCGTCGACGAGGCCGGCGGGCTGGGCGCGTTCATGAACTGGCCCGGCCCGACGTTCACCGACAGCGGCGGTTTCCAGGTGCTCTCCCTGGGTTCGGGCTTTCGCAAGGTGCTCGCGATGGACACCGAGCGGGTGCAGGCCGACGACATCATCGCCAAGGGCAAGGACCGGTTGGCGCGGGTCGACGACGACGGCGTCACCTTCACTTCGCATCTGGACGGCTCCACCCACCGGTTCACCCCCGAGGTGTCGATGGGTATCCAGCACCACCTCGGCGCCGACATCATCTTCGCGTTCGACGAGCTGACCACCCTGGTGAACACCCGTGGCTACCAGGAACAGTCGGTGCAGCGCACCCACGACTGGGCGGCGCGCTGCCTGACCGAGCACCGCCGGCTGACCGTCGCCCGTGCGGACAAGCCGTATCAGGCCCTGTTCGGGGTGGTGCAGGGCGCGCAATACGAGGATCTGCGCCGGGCCGCGACCCGTGGCCTGGTGTCCCTGGGCCAGGACGGTAACGGCTTTGATGGCTACGGCATCGGCGGTGCGCTGGAGAAGCAGAACCTGGCGACCATCGTCGGATGGGTGACCGAGGAACTGCCCGAGGACAAACCGCGGCATCTGCTGGGGATCAGCGAACCGGATGACCTGTTCGCCGCTATCGCCGCGGGCGCGGACACCTTCGATTGCGTGTCGCCGTCGCGCGTGGCCCGCAACGCCGCGGTGTATTCGGCCACTGGCCGCTACAACATCACCGGCGCGCGATACAAGCGCGACTTCACCCCCATCGACGCCGAATGTGACTGCTACACCTGCGCGAACTACACCCGCGCCTACATCCACCATCTGTTCAAGGCCAAGGAGATCCTGGCCGCCACGCTGTGCACCATCCACAACGAGCGGTTCATCATCCGGCTCGTCGACCAGATCCGGGCGTCGATCACCGCCGGGGAGTTCGACGAGCTGCGCGAGCACACCCTGGGCCGCTACTACGGCACCTGAGCGCACCTCGCCGAAACACGGAGCCTCCGCGCACCGCCGCCGGGCAGGCACACTGGAGCCATGACTGCCGTCACCGACCCGCAGGAGCTGCTCGTGCGGCTGCTCGACCCGGCCAGCCGATCCGATCCTTATCCGCTCTATGCGCAGATCCGCGAGCAGGGCGTGCTCGAGCTGCCGGCCATGCACCTCGTGGTGTTCTCCGACTTCGATTCCTGCGACGAGATCCTGCGCCACCCGTCGTCGGCCAGCGACCGGATGAAGGCCACCGTCACCCAGCAGGCGATCGCCAGCGGCCAGATGGTCCGTCCGTTGGGCGAGCCGGGGTTCCTGTTCCTGGACCCGCCGGACCACACCCGCTTGCGCAAACTCGCCCAGCAGGCATTCGCACCGCGGGTGGTCAAGGCGCTCGAACCCGAGATCGCCAGCCTGGTGGATGGACTGCTCGCGGATATCGAGCCGGGCAGTACCTTTGATGCGATCGCCGACCTGGCCCATCCGCTACCCGTGGCGGTGATCTGCCGGCTGCTGGGGGTGCCGATCGAGGACGAGCCGCAGTTCAGCTGGGCGTCGGCGCTGCTGGCGCAGGGCCTGGATCCGTTCGTCGCATTCACCGGACAGGTATCCGACGACTTCGACGAGCGGGTGCAGGCCGGGTTGTGGTTGCGCGGCTACCTGCGCGACCTGATCGAGCAGCGGCGCGTCGAACCGCGCGAGGATCTGATCTCGGCGCTGATCGCTGCCGAGGAGGACGGGGATTCCCTCAGCGCGGAGGAGATCGTCGCGACGTGCAACCTGCTGCTGATCGCCGGCCATGAGACGACGGTCAACCTCATCGCCAACGCCGTGCTGGCGTTGCTGCGTGAACCCGGGCAGTGGTCGGCCCTGGTCGACGATCCGAGCCGGGCCGCGGCCGTGGTCGAGGAGACGTTGCGGTTCGACCCGCCGGTGCAGATGACCAGCCGGGTGGCCGCCGAGGACATGACCATCGGTGACGTACCGGTGCCCAAGGGCGACATCATGATGATGTTGTTGGCCGGCGCGCAACGGGATCCGGCCACCTACGACCACGCCGACCGGTTCGATCCCGACCGCGGCAGCATCCGGCATCTGGCCTTCGGGCTGGGCCCGCACTTCTGCCTGGGTGCGCCGCTGGCCCGGCTGGAGGCCGTGATGGCGTTGACGGCGTTGGCGCAGCGGTTCCCTTGGGCCCGGCTGGCGACTGATGTCTCCGGGCCGGACTACAAACCCAACGTCACGCTGCGGGGGATGGTGGCGCTGCCCGTCACGGTGTGAGTTCGGCCGCCACGGCGTGCGCGGCCCGCTCGCCGGCGTCCACTGCGCCTTCCATGTACGCACTCCATTCGGTCGCGGTATCCGTTGAGGCCCAATGGATCACGCCGATCGGCTCGGCCAGCGCGGCGCCGAAATGGGTCCACACCAGCGGGCCGAAGTTGGTGTTGTAACAGCCACGCGTCCATTGCCGCTCGGACCACTCGCCGTCGGTGTACAGCTCGGGCCGGGCGGCCTTGGGGCCGAAGTGCCGAACGAGTTCGGCAGCCAGCAGATCGCGGCGGTCGTCCTGCGGCAGCCGGCCGAAGGTCCGGGCCTGCTCGCCCTCCAGAAACATCAGGATCACCCCGTGGTCGTTGTCGGGCATGCAGGTGTCGTTGGACATCCGCGCCGGCCCGACATCAGAGATCACCTGCCCGTTGAGTCCGTCGGCACGCCAGAACGGTTCGTCGTAGACGAAGAACGCCTTCATCGCCGACGCATTGGGCAGTCGCTGGGTGAGCAGGTCGCGCGTGCCCGGCAACGGGGGGTCGTACATGATCCGGCCGGCCAGGGTGGGTGAGATCGCCACAATCACCCGCCGCCCGCGCGCCACCAGGCCGCCCCGGCAGTGCACCGTGACACTGTCGGCGCTGTGCTCGATCAGTTGCACCGGTGCACCCAGCACGATGTGTTCCTCGATCAGGGTGGCCAACCGCGTCGGTATCTCGGCGGTGCCGCCGACGAACCGGGTGGTCTGCGCGCCGCCCTCGGACTCGGCGAACAACTCCGAGGTCACCCCGCAGGTCTGGATGGTGAAGAGCAGGTGCAGGAACGACACCTCGACGGTGGGCACCGCCAGGATGCCGACCGTGCAGATCTCCAGCAGTTCGCGGGCCACCGGCGAAAGTCCCTGGGCGTCATACCAGGAACCGGCGGTGATGGCGTCCCACTCCTGTGCATGCGGAGCCGACCACGGCGCATCGATGGGCACCGCGGCCGCCAGTTCGTCGAGCGTGCGCAGCACTCCCTCGAGCTGCGCCAGGTCATCGGCGTAGCGCTGGTGAAAAGCGTTCTCCCGCAGCACACCCGAGCCCGCCAACTCGTAGGACGTCTCACCCTGGTCGTACTGCGCGAAGGTCTCGACGCCCAGTTCGGCCGCCAGCGCGAACATCCGGCGATGGGTGTCACCGATCCACTGCGCCCCGATCTCGACGGGCAGCCCCGGTGCCACCTCCTCGGTCAGGATCCGGCCGCCCACCCGCTCGTCGGCCTCGAGGACCAGCGGTTGCAGACCGGCTGCCAGCAGCGTGCGGGCAGCGATCAGGCCGGAGAGGCCGGCGCCGACGATGATGACGTCGGCCTCGCGTGCAGGTGGCGATGACTCGGAAGACATGCTGGATACCTTTCCATCACCCAGGCCGGTAGACCCACGGTTCACGCGGGAGTCGCGCCGGGTCGAACTCGGCGAGCATGCCCTCGACGGTTCCGGCGGAATACCCGAGCGAGTCCGCGATCAGGCGCAACGCTGTCGGGACCCCGAGCTCGGCCAGTGTCACCGCGCCGTCGCGTTTGGCCAGTCGCTTGCCGTCGGCGTTCAGCGCCAGGGGAACGTGCGCGTACACCGGCGGCAGGTGCCCCAGCAGGGTGCCGAGGTAGGCCTGACGCGGTGCCGACGACAGCAGGTCGTCGCCCCGCACCACCTGGTCGACGCGCTGTGCTGCATCGTCCACGACGACCGCCAAGTTGTAGGCCGGGACCCCGTCGCCGCGGCGCAGCACCAGGTCGTCCACCAGGCCGGTGTAGTCGCCGTGCAGCAGGTCGGTCACGGTGTATTCGGTTGTGCCGGAACGTAACCGGAGTGCCGGCGGGCGCCTGGCCGCCCGGCGTTCGGCACGCTGGGCGTCGGTCAGGTCGCGGCAGGTCCTCGGGTACGCGCCCTCGGGTGCATGTGGCGCGCGCGGCGCCTGCAGTATTTCCCTTCTGCTGCAATAACATTCGTAGACCAGGTCGCGGCCGGCCAGGTTGTCGATGGCGGCGGCGTAGCGCTCGGCGTGCGCGGTCTGGTGTTCCGGGGCGGCATCCCAGGTCAGTCCGATGGCGGCCAGGTCGGCGATCTGGCGCTGCGCTACGTCTTCGAAGGTGCGGTCGTCGAGATCCTCGACGCGCACCAGGAACCGCCGGCCCGTCGAGCGGGCGAACAGCCAGGCCAGCACCGCCGTGCGCAGATTCCCGATGTGCAGGTCGGCCGACGGGCTCGGCGCGAACCGGCCTGCTGCCGACGGACCGGTACCGGTCGGTGGACTGGTGGCACTCACCGCGCAGATACTGCCAGGAAGGCCGCGGCGTCATCGGCCGGGCCTTTATCGCCGAGCAGGAGGATCTCCATTTCACGGGAGTGCTCCTCAACGGGGGCGCAGCGTCAAGGCCAGATGGCCACCGGCGGGTAGACGGCCAGGTTCGAGGAGGGCGATCCAGCCACCCCGGCTGAGCACGATCTCGATCAATTCGTCGACGACGTCGTCGATGACGTCGGGGTGGTCGACATCCTCGGCGGGTATCAAACCGTCGCCCACCGAGTCCAACCGCGCGGGATAGAAGTAATCCTCTTCGACGGCCAACATTTCGGGCCGCTCCCAGCGAGCGGCCAGCCATGCCTCTTGGATGTCGCTGAGGACTCGCCCGCCGTCGGCTCGTCGCTCGATGAGCGCGAGAGCCTCGTCGGCGCGGGATCGCAGGTAGTCCCGCATTATTGGCGCGATCAGCTCGACGAGCGCGCCGGCCGGGCTACTCAGGTGATGGCCCTTGACGACGCCGGCGAGGCGGG
>JAKIXW010000057.1:0-3156 GCA_022708865.1 Acidobacteriota bacterium | reverse complement strand
TCGGGTTGAGGCGCAACGCCGCACCGAGTGCACGGTCCACCCGCCGAAGGAACTCCGTCTGCGGCTCCGCGCGGCCACGGTCCTTGCCGTCGTCGGTTCGCCGGCGAATAGGGAAGGCGGACATTGTCGTTCGGGTCAGCGAACTGCCGTGTGCGATCAGGAGCCTGGCCCGGTCGGCCGAGAGCAACAGCACCGCATGGCGAGGTGTGTGATGCAACGCACGTACCAAATCGCGGGTGGCGAAGGTCGGATCGATCACGCACCGATTGATGACCGGTACCGGCAGGTCCACCCGGGCGCACCGGTCGGCGCTGGCGTAGAGCCCGACCGCACGTGCTGTGGGCTGATCGGCGGCCTCGTCGACCATCCGAGCGAGATGCTCGACGAGCAGCCGCCGATCCTCGACTTGCTCGGCGGCCAGGCGCCGACCCGCCTCGTCGACCAATCCGCGCAGAGTGCCGATGTCGTTGGCGTGCATTCGTTCTCCCGGACGCGTGTTGGCCAGGAGCGAGATGCTCGGATATGCGCGCAACGCCTGCAGGTCGGCGACTTGTTCCGCAGTGATCATCGCGGGTCGGTACTGGGCGACGCCGGAGGCGGTCGGTGCGGTCTCTGGAACGGACATGGAGTTTCCCGTCTGACGGACATCGAAGCACGCAGCCGCGGATCGATGTCTGTGGACGAGGTCTCGCTCAACCCTCACCGGGAGGGCACCTGCGCCGGTTCCGGATCTGCCGGAACGTGTTGACGACGTCAGGACTTCCGAGGTACTCCCCTCGAAAACCAGGATGGCGACGAAGCGACCACCTGTCAAGAATGTGTCCACTCCCGGTTGGCCCTGTCCTGCAATCGGACTTGACAGTCCGGCCGCGCGCGGTCAATCTAGTGGGCGGAGGGGAGTACCCGCCTCGCCGAGATGTCGTCAGTACGGCAATCCGATGGTTGCCCGGCCTCGGCGGCCACCGCAATAGTGCCGTGGCTGGGGAGACCTCCGGTTGGTTCAACGACCGGAGGTTGCAGTGTCCGTACCGTTCTGGGCGTGGATTGCCGTGCTCGGGCTCATTCTCGTCATGCTCGCCATCGACTTGTTCGCGCACCGGCGTGCGCACGTGGTCGGCGTCCGCGAAGCCGCGATCTGGTCGGCGATCTGGGTGGCTCTCGGTGTGGCTTTCGGCGGCATCGTGTGGCGGGTCTGGGGCTCGGAGTTCGCCGCGCAGTACTACGCCGGCTACGTCATCGAGAAGTCGCTGGCAGTGGACAACGTCTTCGTCTTCGCCATCATCTTCACCTACTTCGCCGTTCCACGGGAATATCAGCACCGGGTGCTTTTCTACGGCGTAATTGGAGCGCTGGTGTTCCGGGCGATCTTCATCGCCGCCGGCTCCGTGCTCATTGCCAGCTTCGCCTGGATCCTGTACCTCTTCGGAGCGCTACTGCTGGTCACGGGTATCCGCATGGCGATTCACCGAAATGAGCACATCGACCCGGAGAACAGCGCGGTGATTCGGCTCTTCCGTCGCTTCGTTCCCGTCACCGACGACTACCACGGCCAGAAGTTCATGGTGCGCCAAGCGGGCCGATGGGTCGCGACTCCGCTGCTGGCGGTGCTCGTCCTGGTCGAGGTCACCGACATCGTGTTCGCCGTGGACTCGATCCCGGCCATCTTCGCCGTGACGCAGCAGCCGTTCCTGGTGTTCACGTCGAACGCTTTCGCCATCCTCGGCCTGCGTGCGATGTACTTCTTGCTGGCCGACCTCATCGGACGGTTCATCTACCTCAAGCTGGGTCTCGCGCTCGTCCTGGTGTGGGTGGGCATCAAGATGCTTCTGCTGGAGGTCGTGAAAATACCGACGCTCGCCTCACTCGCGGTGGTCGCCGTCATCCTCACCACGGCGGTAACGGCCAGCTGGCTGCGCACCCGGCCCCAGATGGTCCGTTGACTGCGGTGCGCGCATTGATCGGTATGTCTGGTTGGCGAATGGACATGCGCATTACGCTGCCGCGCTTCGAATGGTCGCCGTCGCTGCAGCGCCGGCGGTAGACGCTGAGGGGTGAGACATCTCGTGCAGGTTGCCCGATGAGATTGCCCCACAGCACGGGTCTGGATGAGTATGGAATCCGTGGACCTGCCGGTACTGCCGCCGATCGACCCCATGCTCGCCAAGGCGGCCGCGCGAGTGCCCGACGATCCGGACACCTGGTCGTATGAGCCGAAGTGGGACGGCTTCCTTCACTGGACTTGTCAAGGTTGTTCAGGGGGCCGAAGGAAGGTTGTCTTGCGTAATCGCTAGTCAGGCCCGTGCGGTGCCCGCCGTGCCATTAGTCACCACATGGTGCCGTGCTGCGGCAACTACCAGTGCCTGTGGCGGCTCCGTCTGGTCGGTGTGCTTCTTCGGTTCAGCGGCCCGGTCCCATCGTGCCGTGACCCATGCCGGGACCCATCATTCCGTGACCCATGCCAGGTGGTCCCATCATCCCGCCGCCCATCATTCCGCTCATCATCGCCGGCATCCCTTCGACGACGAATCCGGTGACTTCGCGGGCGTGTTCGCGAATGGCGTTGGTCAGTTCTGGGTCGCTGGAGGTTTCGACCACCACCACGCCGCTGGCTGTGAGCGTGATCTGACGTTGATAATGGGCAGCGCGGCGGAACAGGGTGGGCAGGCTTGAGCTCATGCAGGTGACTTCACTGCCCTGATCGAGGTGGGTGTACATCGATGAGACGTGGGCCTGCAGTTCGGCGACGAGGTCGGCAGAGTCGGATTCGGTGGTGGTGCGCACACCTCCGGGAATCTCTTCCACGCTGCGTCGAAGCTCCCCATGCCGCATGAACATGTTCATGTAAGCGCGCATGTCCATACCCGTCGCGCCACCCATCCCGGGCTGGGCACGGCTGACCGGTATGTCGATCATGTTGCGCAAGACATACCCCAGGCCGAAGAGGGCCCCACCGGTGGCGAGCATTCTCAGCGCCGCTCGCCTGCTCAATCCGGTCATTTCCGATGATCCCTTCGCGTGCTCGACATGTGCGGTGAGAATCGCGTTGTGGGCGAACGCGCGGTGCGAGTTGCGTCCGTCTTGGGGCTATGGCGGCTCCGTGGCCGACGATGGCCGACTCGACGAGACAACGTGAAATTGCTGCCGTCGCAGCGTGAA
>JAKIXW010000056.1:16657-16912 GCA_022708865.1 Acidobacteriota bacterium | reverse complement strand
CCGGCCACGGCGGTGGCGGCGTCGATCAGCTGTGCCTTACCGCCGGGGAAATTCAGGTACAGGGAGCGGCGGGCGGTGCCACTGACTTCCAACAGCTGAGCCAGACCGGTCCCGGCCACACCATCCCGCCGGACGAGGTCGACGGCGCTGGCGATGAGCCGGTCACGTGCCGTCATGGGCAAATCTCCTACCGGGGATGGTTGCGGTGTACCGAACAGTCTACTAACGGCGCTGAGCCCCGCCCGAGAATTGCAG
>JAKIXW010000056.1:0-16586 GCA_022708865.1 Acidobacteriota bacterium | reverse complement strand
TGGTGTCGCTCGTCAATGGTTCTGCGGCACAGGTCTGGGGTGAGCCGTCAGGTGCTGAAAATTCTCCCCAACCAACGATCGTGATGCCGCAGGCCCCGCTTCTCGTGGTGCCCGAAGCGCCATCGGCGCCATTCGACGGGCTCGAAGCCCGCACCCGGCAGGCCAGCGCCGACGCGGCCCGGTCCGGAGCCACCACCGAGATCGTCGTGCTGGACCGCACGACCGGCCAGATCGTTTCCAACGGCTCCAGTCAACCCGTCCCGATCGCCTCGGTGGTGAAGCTGTTCATCGCCGACGACCTGCTACTGCAGGAGGCGAAAGGCCAGACGCAACTGACTCCTGCCGACCGCGCGTCGCTGGACCTCATGCTGCGCTCCTCCGACGACGGTGCAGCCCAGACCTTCTGGGACCGCAGCGGCGGGAACGCCATCATCGGGCGTGTGGTCGCGCGGTACGGACTGCGGGGCACGACGGCGCCCTACAACGGACATTGGGACGTCACGCTGAGCACCGCGAGTGACCTCGTCCGCTACTACTCCATGCTGTTGGACGGCAGCGGCGGGCTGCCCCCCGAACAGGCCGAAGTGATCCTGGGGAACCTCGCGCAGTCGACACCGACGGGGGCCGACGGGTATCCGCAGCGGTTCGGGATCCCGGAGGGGCTCTACGCCGAGGCGGTCGCCGTCAAGCAGGGCTGGTTCTGCTGCTGGAACGGGCCCTACCAACTCCACCTGTCTACCGGCGTGATCGGACCCGACCGTCGCTACGTCATGGCGATCAGCTCCCTGGAACCCGATGACGACGCCGCCTCCCGCAACACGATGACCCAGGTGGTCAAGACGATGTTCCCGGGCGGGCAGATCTGACCTGATACCGCGTGCGGGGTCAGAAGACCGTGACGTGCACGTGGTTGAAGTGCGAGGGCACCCGCCACATCGTGTACTTGATATTGAAGCGCGCCGATTGACTCTCGAGATCAGCGTGGATGGCGTCCCCCAGAGCCATGTCCGAGCCGATCATGATGTCCAGGGCATGGCCGCTCGGGTGGTCGGGAAGCGCGTCCGCGCGCGCGCCCCCGATCGACTGCACACCGGGGTAGGTGGCCATGATGTAGTCCGCGAGAATCCGCGCATTGGGCACGATCCCGGCCATCCCGACCGTCGGAATGGGCGCGATCGGCCCCAGCGCCGTTTGCGTGACGGCCGCGGACGGCAGGGTGAGCCCGGCCTGCTGGGCGGCCGGGAGCTTGGCATAGCTGGCGTTGACCGTGGCCAATTGGTTCCGCAGCTCCGCCCGCTTGTTCTGCAGGTCCGCACGGAATGCGGCCGCTTCGTCGACAGCCTTCTGCGCAGCGGCCTCCGATTGCGCCGAGGCTGCCTCGACGGCCTGCGCCTCGTCGTTGGCCCTGCGGAGTCCCTGCAACTGCGCGGCCATCTGGTCGCCCATCACGCGGTGCATCGCCAGGCTGTGGATCAGCGTCGATGGCGACGAGGCGGTCAGGAACGCGCTCATTCCGTCGGTCCGCCCACCCATGTAGACCGCAGCGGCGTGCGAGTCGACGGCATCCTGATAGGTGGCCAGTTGGGCCTTTGCCAGCTCCAGGCCGGCCAGGTCGTCGGCGTGCTTCTGGTCCGCCTCGCTGAGCAGCTGCATCTTCTTATCCAGATCCGGCTGCGCGTTCACGATCGTTTCGGACAGGCGTTCGGCCTCGCGAAACATCTCGTTGATGTTCGCCGCGCTGTCCTGGACCGGCTCCGCGTACGCCACACCGCCCGAAACCACACCCAGGGCCACCAGGCCGGCAATCACTCCGGCCACCCGCCTGGGAGCAGCAAATTCCGCCTCAACCGGGGAGTGAGCGTTCATGACCGTGAATCCTTTGTGCCGTGGCTGTCGAGGACAGTACGGAAGCCTCAGCACCCTGTCCAACCGCGAGAACGGCGGATCTGGACACCCACCGTGCTCGTCATCGACCTCGCTATGGCGGCGAGCCGCCCGGGTCACTCATCGCCGCCGTCGCGGCTCCTGCTGTTCTTCGCGGTCAGAGCCGGCCGAGTCGACCGCCGCCGCGGAATGCGATCGGTGAAGCCACTCATCGACGCGACCGCCCTGTTCAGCGTGTCGACCGCGGACTGCAGAGTGTCGGTGGTGGGCGTCAACGTCTCCACGGCGGGCGCGAGGCGACTCAGGATTTCAGCGGCTTCGGTGAGTTGTTCGAGCGGTCCGTTCTTGGCCAGCAGCTTGTCGATCACGCCGTCCTCGACGAGCATCCGCTCGAGAATGCCATCGTCAGCGAGCAGTCGATCTGCGAGTCCACCGGGCGCCAGGATCCGCTCCAACGTCGAGCTACTTCCACCGGATACCCGATCCAGTAATCCGCCGGGACCGGTCACGAGGTCGACTACCCCACCCGAACGCATCAGCTTGTCCGCCGGCCCGCCGCGCGCCAGAGCACGCCCCATCGCCCTGTCGTTCTCGGTCAGCTCGGCGACTCGATTGGCGCCGATGATCGCGCCGCGAATAGGTAAGAGGTCGGTGATCGGGTCGACTGCCTTCCCGTCGTCCTCGCCCAGGGATTGTTTCACCGCCCCGAGCGCGACGGTCGCAACGGCGAGTCCGGCGTCTGCAGCCGCAATGCCGGCCCGGATCGGGGCTTTCGCTACGCCGACAATGAGCTCGCCGATGTTCACGCCGAAAGTGTATGGCTCGGTGTCCTCTGCGGGCCGCGATTAGCTGTTCTTCGATCCGAGGTCGCGCTTGCGTGGCACGGCCCGATCAGGTATCAATGAATGAACATTCGTTCGGAGGTTATGAGATGCGCTGGACCGCAGCCGATATCCCGGACCAGGCGGGCCGCACGGCTGTCGTCACCGGCGCCAACGGCGGGCTCGGGCTGGTGACCGCCAGAGACCTGGCGGCCCAAGGCGCGCACGTCGTCATGGCCGTCCGCAACCAACAGAAGGCGGCCGCCGCGGTCGACGAGATCCGGGCCGCCGTCCCAGACGCCTCGCTCGAGCTGGTCGCGCTCGATCTGTCATCGCAAGCGTCGGTGAAACAGGCCGCCGGCCAGATCCTGGCCGCCCACCACAATGTCGATCTTCTGGTCAACAACGCGGGCGTGATGGGCATCGGCGAGAGCCGCACGGTCGACGGTTTCGAGATGCAATTCGGTGTCGACCACCTGGGCCACTGGACACTCACCGCACTGCTCCTGCCCGCACTACTGCGCACGCCCGGATCCCGCGTCGTGACCGTGACCAGTACCGCCCACCACATCGGCCGCTCCGTCGACGTCTCCAACCCTCACCTGACCGGCCGCTACGGCGAGTGGCGTGCCTACGGCCAGGCGAAGCTCGCCAACTTCCACTTCGGGCTCGGGCTACAGCGTGAACTGCAGCGGGCGGGCGCGCCGACTGCGAGTCTGATCGCGCACCCCGGTCTGTCCAACACCGATCTGCAGGCGGTCAGCGTGGAGGGCTCCGGCGGGGGCGCCTCCCAACGGTTCTTCCACGCCGCGGCGCGCTACGTCGGCATGTCCCCCGACGATGGCGCACTGTCGCAGCTGCGCGCCGCCACCGATCCGACGGCCAGAGGTGGCGAGTTCTACGGTCCGCTGTTCGTCAACAACGGACCGCCGGTGCGCAAACCGATCCTGCGCCGGTTCGGGATGACCCGGGCGATCGCGAAGCTCTGGGAGGTGTCCGAGCGTGAGACCGGTGTCGCGCTCGACGTGCACCCCTCTGCCGGCACGTGACAGCTGGAGCGACCGACCGCGCTGCTGCCGTCCGCGCAGCCCTGCGAAAGCTGGTGGCAAAACACGGCTTTCACGGAACTTCCATGAGCGCGATCGCCCGCGAAGCCGGTGTGGCGACCGGTACCGCGTACACGCACTACTCCTCCAAGGACGAACTCGTACTGGCCGCGTACTGCGAGACGAAAGCCGCGCTCGGATTGGCCGCCACCACTGACCTGCGCCCAAACCTTGCTGCCGACAGGCGGTTTCACGACCTGTGGCTGTCCTGCTACCGGTATCTGAAGGCCAACCCGGAGCACGCCCAGTTCCTGCTCCAGGTGGAACATTCGCCGTATCGCGACCTCGCGCACCTATCCGCGCTGGCCAACGACGACGACCCGCTGCTGGCTCAGGTCGCCCTGCCCGACGTCGCCGACCGCCTGCGCCCGCTTCCGATCGACGTGCTCTACGAGCTCGCCCTGAGCCCGGCTGTCCGCCTGGCCGCCGCGACCATGGAACTCGACGACGCTCAGCTCGACGACATCGCCGATGCCTGCTGGCGCGCCGTCATCCAACCCAAATGACTGTGCGCACCAAGGGTACTGACTTCTGTCGCTTGTATCGAGAGCACCGCCCGAGAAAACACCACCGCACCTTCACCCACTCGCTCGATCCGCGCAGCATCATCCGGCCCGGACGCGCGCTCATCGCGGCCTGGGATACGCCGGAGGCGGCGTTGGCGGCCTTCCGCGGACCGCTCGCGGTCGCAGTTGCGGGGCCCGGCCGATTCAGCCTCGACGGCCGGGTCGCACGAGTACGTCGGGAACATCCCCACGACAACTGGCATGGCTGGAACCCCTCCGATGACGGCAGCGAACCCATGTCGTCCGACGAGCCGCTGGTCGTCATCGTGCACGGCATCCTCAAGCCCAAGCACCTCGCCGGCTTCGTGAAGAACAACATGCATGCGGCGTCGCGCGCAGCATTTCATCCCGGACATCGCGGAAGTGTCGATGTCTCTTCCCAACTGCCCTTCGAGCACACCTCGGTGAGCCTTTGGCAGACCGTGAAATTGGCCCGCGACTACGCCTACGCCCCGGGCGGCCACGCGCACGCGATGCAGCACGCCAGGACCGTCGATACCCACCGAGTCGGTTGCTACCTACAGGTGCGCCCACTGGCCTGCTCGGGTTCTCTGGGTCTGGATACCGACGCCTACCCCGATCTACCGCCGGCCGTGCGCGCGTGAGCCGATGTGATCAATGAACACCAACATGAGGAGCCTGCCATGACCGAACTCGAGGACCAGATCGTCCTCGTCACCGGAGCCAACCGGGGCATGGGCCGCGAATACATCACCCAGCTGCTCGAGCGCGGTGTGGCCAAGGTGTATGCCACCGCCCGCAATCCGGAGCGAATCAACGGCACCGACTCCCGCGTCACCGCGCTGCGCCTCGATGTCACCGACCCCGACTCGGTGGCCGCCGCGGCCGATGCGGCCCCGGACGTGTCAGTGCTGATCAACAACGCCGGCATCGTCCGCGGCTCATCAGTGCTCGCCGCCGACACCGCCGGCCTGCGGGAGGAGTTGGAGACCAACCTGTTTGGTCCGCTGGCCATGGCCTCGGCGTTCGCCGACCGGATCGCCGACCGGTCCGGAGCCATCGTCAACGTGGGATCGGTGCTGGCCTGGCTGCCAGTGGGTGCCAGCTACGGCGTTAGCAAAGCGGCACTGTGGAGCGCCACCGATTCCATGCGCCTCGAGCTCGCCTCGCGAGGCGTGCAGGTAGTGGGCGTCTATGTAGGGCTGGTCGACACCGATATGGCCGCCTTCGCCGGAGACAGCCCCAAGTCCTCGCCGGTCGACGTCGTGCGCCGGGTCCTCGATGGCGTCGAATCCGGCGCCGAGGAAGTTCTCGCCGACGACATGACCCGCCAGGTCCGCGCGCAGCTCGGCACGCTCATCAGTGACCGCTGACACCGGTGACAGTGCCCGCCTCTGCATGAGCAGAGTGGCCCAATAGCGCACTCCCGCAAGTGGATAACGCCGTCGAACGACGGCAGCTGGGCTATCGCGATTGGCCGACGCTAGGCCTGGCCCGGAGTTGAATCTGCGTAATCCCATGACACTGTTCGCACCGGTGTCATGCGGATATAGGCGGCGCCCGGTCGTGGTGCGGTGGGCCACTCGGACTCCGGCACGCCCCGCGCCCGAGCGCCGTCCCTTGCGAGCTGAAGTGCCTCGGTCGGTTCGCGGACGATGCGGGCGTGGCCCTGGAGCAGCACGCCCCGGATATCCGCCATGGTGGAGCCGTCTTCGAGCAAGATGCTCGCGTTCGGGTTGTTCTCGATATTGGCCACTTTGTGCGTCCGGTCCCGCACACCCATGACGATGTCGCGACCGAGGCGGAAGTACCCCAGCGGCACTGAATGCGGTAGACCGTCCTTGTCGATGGTGCTCAGTATCGCCCAGCCGGGCCGGCTGTCGAGATACGCCGCAACTTCTTCGTCACTGAGTTTTCTTGGCATGAACCGAGTTTAGGCGCGTCGCCGCTAATCGAAGGGAGGACAGGGGATGCCGACCCGCACGTGCTCGGTCAGCGCGCTTCGAGGTCGAGATCAAATAGCGACACGGGCCCAATGATCACGCCGTTCTCCTCGACGTAGCGGTCCCAGAGCTCGAGCAGTTCGGCCAGCTTGTCGGGCCGAGAGGCCGCCTGGTCGTCAACCTCGCCGGGATCGAGTGAGAGGTCATAGAGCTGCCAGGTCCCCGGGCCGTACGGCTCCGGCAGGTGCAGCGCCCTCCAATCGCCCTGGCGAATTGCGCGGCGGCCGAACAACTCCCATCCGGAGCCGGTGTCCGCATCGTGCACCACCTCCGGCTGTCCGGACAGGTAGTGCACCATCGATCGGCCGCGGATCGGCGCCACCTCCCCGCCCTGGTGCTCGGTACCGGGGTGCTCGGCGTCGGCGAGCTCCAGCACGGTCGGGGCGATGTCCATGACGGTGCTGAAGGCCGTGCCGATCTCCTCCTGCCGAGCAAAGCCCAGCCAGCTGACGAAGCCCACCACCCGGATCCCGCCCTCGGTGGTGAAGGCCTTGTACAGCCGCGACGGCGCGGTCGCGGCCTGCGCCCAGCGCGGGCCACACCAGGCGTAGGAGGTGGGGCCGCCAAGGTTGTCCAGGTTGTTGTCACAGTGCTTCGCGACGAATGCTTCGATTTCGGGCCCGCGCAGTGGCATCGCCTCGACAATCGTCCCCTCCGCGCCGTTGTCCGACGGAAAGATCACGACCGTGTTGTCGAGCTCGCCGGTGCCGTCGAGGTAGTCGATCACCCGGCCGATGTTCCAGTCCATCCTGTCCACCATGGCGGCATAGACCTCCATGGTGCGGGCGGAGACGGCGCGCTCCTCGTCGGTCATGTCCGCCCATTCCGGCGCACCGTCGGCGACCACCGGGTGCGGCTCGACATTGGGTGGGCACAGGCCCAGTCGTATGAGCGCCGCCAGCCGCTCCTCACGCAGTGCGTCCTGGCCAGCGTCGTAGCGGCCGCCCGCGGCGACGGGTGGATCGTCAACGTGTCCTCGGTGGCCGGGCTGGTGCCCGCGGTTGGATTCGGTTACTACAGCGCGACGAAGTTCGCCATCGAAGCCGTCACCGACACGCTGCGCGAGGAGGTCGCCGATCAGGGCATCTCTGTACTGGCAGTCGAACCGGGACCGTTTCGCACGAACGCCTACGCCGGCTTCGCGAACGAGCCTGTGTCAGAGCCGATCCCGGAGTACCGCAGAATGTTGGAGAAGGTGCGGTCCGCCTTCGTCGAGATGGACGGTGTGCAACCCGGCGACCCGCGCCGCGGTTCCCACGCGGTGATCGCGGCAATGGCCCAGTACCCGCCTCCCCGACGGTTGATCCTGGGCCATGGCGGTTTTGATGCCGTGACCGACACGCTAGAAGGGGCGTTGGCAGACATCCGGGCGAACGAAACTCTCTCTTGCGGCGCGGATTTCCCCGCGTAGTCGGCCGCCCGAGCGACATGAGTTTTGACCACTCGACGCGGCCTGACTACCCGGGAAACTCCACCAGGGTGGACACTATGGCGTGGCCCTTTCTGCAACAGTGTTCAAAGTCGAACTTGGCGTCTCCGATGTCGATCACGGTTACTACGCCGACCACCCGTTGACCGTGGCCCGTCATCCCAGTGAGACCGACGAGCGGATGGTCGTGCGGTTGTTGGCGTTTGGGCTGCGCGCACATCGGCTCGGCGACGGCGACGGCGAATTGGCGTTCGGGGCGGGCCTGTCCACCCCTGGCGTACCGGACTTGCGGCTCGCCGACTACACGGGCCGGATCCTGGAGTGGATAAACGTCGGCCAGCCCGATGAACGCGCCTTGGGCAAGGCAGCCAGCCAGGCCGACCAGGTGCTGCTATTCCCCTTCGCCTCTGGCGCGGCCACCTGGTGGCGCGCTGTGGGACCCAAAGTGGCGGGGCTGTCCAACCTGTCGGTGGTCCAGATACCGCACGCACCGGTGCAGCAACTGGCCCAGACTGTCGATCGACGGGTCTCGGCGCAGGTGATGGTGATGGAAGGTCAGGTGACGATGACCGTGGGCGGTGTCGACGTCACCTTCACGCCCGAGCCATTGAAGTGAGCGCCTGAGCCCGCGGTGCCCGTCGATGGCGTCAGTCCTGAGGGCGCTGACGTCAGCGGTATCGCAGCGAGACTGGCCGCTTGGTTGGCGACTGGGAATGCTGCGAGGTCTAGCGTGGGCGGAATGGGTTTGTTCAGTCATGAGGAGTTCCCGGAGCCGGCCGACGGCGTTGGTGGTGGGGTTGTTGAGCGAGCTCGGGGCGCCGAGCTCGGCGAGTACGGGGTGGATGAACCTGTGGTCGTGGGTCCGGGGCTGCCGCCTGAGGACGGCTCGTGCGGTCAGTTCGCTGTGCAGTTTCACGTGCCTACGTCAGTGCTGTTCGGGCTGAAACGTATTGCGGATTTGCGTGGGGTGAGTGTGCCGGAGGTATGCCGGCAGGTGATCGGTGTATTTGTCGCCCAGCAGGAGGGTGAGCTGGGTGCATTGCTTGCTGCCGAGGCCGAGGCGGCTGATTACCGGCCGAGCCTGGGTGAGGCGTAGTCCTGCTCATTGATCGGATAGGGCCCAGGTAACTTGCCCACGGCACGTAGTTAGTCGGTGAGCTTCGGGAGACCCTTTTTGATCGCGGACGCGAGCACCATGCCGACCAATGCGGCGAGCCCGGGTATCGCTGAGTCGAAGCCGATCGTGTAGTTCAGTCTCGTACCGCCGCCTGCGGTCGGTGTCAGCTCCTGGCGGCCCCAGTGGCCCCTCAGTGGACTGCCTTTGGTGATCTTGTACTCGATGAGCGTGTACGGCTCGGCCGTTGTAGTGGTCTCCTCGAACGCCGGAAGGGGACCAATCTTGAGGCGGCGAACCGAACCGACGCCATTGCGCGAGGTAGCGCCGTCACTGACGCGAGTGATCTTGGCACCGAAGACCGGGCCGAGGTTCTCGTGCTCGGCGAGCTCTTGGAACACGGTCTGGGGGTCGGACTTGAACTCGTGAGTGATGCGGACTCGTTCAGGAGTGGTCATAGGCTCGGATACTAGGACTCCGAGGTGTTGGTCCGGCGTACCCCCCGCTTCGAGGCGTTGTCAGTGAAGGGTTTCGACGAGTGTGTGTCTCTGACGGCGCTCATCGAAAATCCCCGGCTGACGCTCATTGAAATTCCTCACCCGTGTGGCTCCGCCGAGAAGGGCGGATCATTCACCTCATAATGGCGGCCGTCGCGCAGCACAGACCCACGGCCCTATCCTCGGACGATGGGGAGAATTTTCACTCTGAAGAACGACGAGCCCGTCTGCATAGAACTTCGTGCTGACGATGCTGTGGCCATTCCGGCCCAGAAAACGGAATCCGTCGATCGTGACAGGTGGGTGGTGCTTCCTGCAGAAACCGCGTTGGCGGTCGCTGAGTTCCAAGGGACCTCGCTGCTCCTTTCGGCGGATGGCACGTTTAGTCCTGCCGAACGGTTCACGGTTGACGTCGATCTGATCGTCTACAAGGACGGCACTGTCGGAATGCTGCCGGTTGAGGCGGGTGTCTTCGGCGAAGGTGATCCAGACGACCTTTCTCGAGTGCCGGCGCTTACGCGCGAAGAAGCCGCCCAGCTTCATCCCGAGTTCGCCGACCTTTTCACCATAGAACCGGATCCGGAGTTCGAGGAGCAGGAGCGCGCTTGGGCCGAATCGGACAGACAGCGGGAAGCGATGGCGGAGATCGAACGCCGGGCGGGCCGTCTCAGCGCCGCGTACCGGATGCAACTCCAACTGACCCCCCACGCCGTACCGGTACGGGATCTGGCCGAGATTGCCGAACTGTATGACGACGACCTACTTCGTCAGGCGATCAACGGTCACCCCGACAGGGAAATCGATGCGGACGCCGAGGACGACGAATGGGCGAAGGCCACCGCGGACAGATTCGATGAGGATGCGAAGGCCGGCGCCGCCATAGGCCTGATTGCGCGGATGCTTGTTGCTGAGGCGATTCTTCATCCGGGCGTGCGGCAATCAGACCTCAAAGGGCAGATGGGCATCACAAGCGGTCCGCAATCAGAGCTCACCTACCCGCTGGGCAAGGCTGGCATCTTGCACCGAACCGTCGAAAAGACCCAGGTGTTCCTCGCGCCCGCCGACCGTTGTGGAGAACTGGGACTCGATGAGGATAGAGCTACGGAATTTGTGGCCTGGCGTGATGTAAACCCTGATTTGTGGGTCGAAATTATCCAGCGCGCAACGGAACCCGTGAGGGTCGAGAACTCAGATGACGGTTACGCGGAGTGCCGCGACGAGCGGGGCTATGCACACGACGATGGCTCGATTCCATTTGGGGGCGATGCCCCGAGTGCGCGGGCGTGGCCACACGTCCCTGACGAGCCGGCCGACAATCCGCACATCCTGCGGTGGTGGACCCCGGATTGCGATGAAACGATCGCGGAGCTAATTGCCCAGTGGCGCTGGCACTACCCCTGGAAGCTGACGGAAGCGGTCGCCGCGGTCGTTGGCAAAGACCTGATTGATCGCTGGGCAGCGGAGGACCCAATATGCCAGCAGTATGTCTACTACAACGTGTTGATGAACTTCGGGATCGCTCGCGCTCGCCGGATCGGCTTGGAACGCGCTCTGCCTATGCCGCAAACGCGGACCTGCCGTCGCTGCGGCGCGGACTTCGAAGAGGACCTCGTGCCGATGCGACGGGTGCGCGCGGGTAACGCTGAAGTGGCCGACAACTGCGGGAGATGCAAGTGATCGATGGAGCTGAAGCGCCATCCGCGGCGGAGATCACGGTGGCGACATGGAACACGCAATGGCGGACGCCCAGCAACGCCAGATCAGTGCGCCATATTCGTGAACCGCGACAGATGCAGCTGATGCGCCACGGTGATCGTCTTCGTCGGGCCATTACGGTGCTTACCCACGATCAGGTCCGCTTCACCGCCCCGCGGATCATCCCGCTCGAAGGCGTCGGGCCGGTGCAGCAGAATTACCATATCGGCATCTTGCTCTAATGAGTTATGGAGCGAAATTCCCTGCGCCACAAAGTTATTCGTTCCAGGAACAGTTCCATCATATACATCTTGTTCGCCGATACTGGTGATCTCGATGATTCTGTCCCAGTAAACATCGTTGGTCGCCAGGTCATGAATGGCGCGATCGCCCAACACCGCGGCGGCGCCGTGCAGACGCGAGCGGCTGGGAGAGTGCTTCCACATCGTCGAACCGCAGAACTGGGTTCCCATTGCCGCAGCGAACTGCCTGTGGGTCATCTGCCGTTCCACCAACAATGCCCGGACGTCGTTCCAGACCTCTTTGGGAATGGTGTCCGAATTGGTATTGCGGACAACGCTTTCGAGGTTCTTCAGCACTTCACGGCCCTGGAGGCCCCGTTTGCCATGGACCCCCACATGCGCCAGGAACTTGTGCTGGTTCTCCCCGCCGTAGATGTGGAGGTGCCAGCAGTCTCGGTACCCCGCCTTGGTCGCCTTCTTGATGCGCGCATACACGCCCACACGGAGCAGCAGTTGAGCAACATCATCGGTGAGCTGCCGGCTGGTCGACGCGTAGTAGATGCGGCCCTGCTTGACCTTGTCGTCCCACCGCACCGACCCATCCGTCGCCCACAGATGCCGGAGGAACAACGCCACCTGATCGTTCGGCAGCGCGAAAACCTCTGCTGGAACGAACTTCTCGTAACTGCGCAGCCCGAACAGCCCCAGCCTGTCCAGCCAGGCGGCGATAGGGTTCCGCTTGCCGTGGGTCAGCCGATACGGCGCCGGGAGCCGCAGCGTGGTCACACGCGCCGCGGCGTAGTCATCGCGTACTGCCGTCACACCGAAATGCGTGGCGGCCGTCGTCACCGCGGCCAAGTTCTGCTCGTCGATGGATGCGTACCGGATCGGCTGGCGTTTCACGCACGACCCGTCACCGATCATGTGAGCCAGCAGGATGACCTCGTCGTCGGCCATCCGCTGGGTCTGGATGGGTTCGGGAACCCGGCGTGGAGCCGCAACCCGGGCACCAACAGCCAACTCCCCCAACGGCACCCACCCGCCCAATGTCATGAACGGATGATTGGCGGTGGCCTCGACCTCGCGTCCGGACGCCAGTCGAACCTTGAACACTTCCTTGTGACCGCTGTAGAAAACATTGGTCATCGGCCGTGCGACCATGCGCTTGCGCTCGTCCAGCGACCACACCAACGGCCGCTCCCCGGTGGCCATCAGCTCACCGAACGTTACCTCGGCACCGGTGTCGGCCCGCAGGATTCGTGTGGAGGCCGTCAGGCAGCCCGACTCACGCAGATCGGAAACCATCGGTTTCTTGTCAGTCCGCTGCTCCGGGCCACGATTGAGCTGAGAGATGGCGACCACGGGAACCTCGAGTTCCTTGGCCATCAGCTTGAGGCTGCGGGAGAACTCCGAGACTTCCTGCTGACGCGATTCGAACTTCTTACCCGATGTCATCAGCTGCATGTAGTCAACGACGATCAGACGCAGATCCGCCTTCTGGTGCAACCGGCGGGCCTTGGCGCGGATCTCCATCATGGTCAGGTTGGGCGAGTCGTCGATGAACAGCGGCGCCTCGCTGATCTCACTCATCCGCCGCGCGAGCCGAGTCCAGTCGTCGTCACTCATCCGGCCCGACCGCATGTCGGCCAGCTTGATCTTCGCCTCGGCCGACAACAGCCGCATGACGATCTCGGACTTGCTCATTTCCAGGGAGAAGATGACGCTGGCCAATTGGTGCTTGATCGAGCACGACCGCATGAAGTCCAGGCCCAGCGTCGAGTTGTGGGTGGGCACCATGCCACTGCCCGCCAAATAGAGGTGCTCAGGATTGTCCACCTGCACGCACCGCACGGGCACCGTGGCGACCCGGCGAATCCAATTGACGCCCAGCGCGGTCCGCGGCAGTGCCAGGGTGCTGACTCCGCCTGCTCCGACGGCGCCCCGACCGACGATGGTGTCTGCGCCCGCCTGCAGCATCGAAGTAGTGCGCACCCCGTACGCCGTGGGCCACTGGTGCTGCTCGTCGGCGACGATCACGGTGCCGTCGGAGAACCCGATCTCGAAGCACGGCCTGCCGAGCATCACGTCGGTGGCGGCCACCACCCTCGTCGGCAGGCCGGACCCGTCGAGCAACAGATCGCCGACGCCGATGTCACCCATCGTGGTCCAGCCCGTCGGCGTCGGCAGCGGGGTGTCAAGTGCCAGCGCCTTCCCGACACCCGGCCGCGCGGCCACGATGATCATCTGGCCGGCGTGCAGCCCGTTGGTCAGCTCGTCGAGTTCGGTGAACCCGGTGGGCACACCGCGCGAGATGCCGCCGTTGGAGGCGATCGCGTCGATCTCGTCCATGGTCGGCTGCAGCAGATCCTCGAGCGGTACGAAGTCCTCGGACGTCCGTCGATCGGTGACCTCGTAGATCTCGGCCTGCGCCCGGTCGACCACCTCGGCCACGTCGGCGCCCTCAGCACCCGCATAGCCGTACTGCACCACCCGGGTGCCCGCCTCGACCAGACGGCGCAGCAGCGCCTTCTCGGCCACGATGCCGGCGTAGTAGCCGGCGTTGGCGGCCGTGGGCACGGTGGAGATCAGGGTGTGCAGATACGGTGCGCCACCGATGCGCTTGAGCAGACCGCGGCGGTCGAGCTCGGCGGACACCGTGACGGCATCGGCGGGCTCACCACGCCCGTAGAGGTCCAGGATGGCGTCGTAGACGTTCTGGTGCGCGGGGCGGTAGAAGTCGCCCGGGCGCAGCTTCTCGAGCACGTCGGCGATGGCGTCCTTGGAGAGCAGCATGCCGCCGAGCACGGACTGCTCGGCAGCCATGTCCTGGGGCGGCTGGCGGCCGAAATCCTCCGGAGGCGGCGCATCCCTGTCGGCGTGCCCAAGGTCGTCAACAACGGCCATTGTGGGGGCGAGCCTCCCTCCCGTACCAGCTCGAACACCTATTCGATTTCACACCCCGGACAGTACGACGGGCATCCGACAGAACTCCCGGGACGACCGCCGCGCCGCACTGCGCCCGGTTGACGCTAGACGTTGCTGAGCGGGACGCAAACCGTGCATGTTGATGAATCTGTGGATGGCGTGTGGACAGCTGTGTCCGGCCATGTTGAGGGGATGGGGAGAACTTGTGGATCACCGCGAAAGTTTCCGACATCTCCGCTGATAAGCGGACCACAGACCAGGGCATTTTCTGTGGATGGGAAACTCGTCGGCGTGTCGAATGAGGTTGCCATCCCGGGCGTGTTGTATTGCGGCCGATTGTTGCCTGGGTTAACGGCCGATTAGCTTCGCTGTTGACCCGACCACCGGGTCAGTTCGCCAGAGCAGACAGCAACATCCCGGTGGTGGCCCCCAATGGGCCGCCACCGGGATGTTGTCCGGATCCGCTGTGGTGCGCCGCTACCTACTCGGCAACTTACTCACTGACTACGTCGACGGCGACCGTGGCGTTGATGCTCGGGTGCAGGCGCACCTCGACCGCGTGCTTGCCGACGGACTTGATGTGCGCCTTGGGCAGGTGCACGGTGCGCTTGTCGAGGTTCGGGCCGCCGGCCTTCTTGATGGCCGCGACGATGTCGCCCGCAGTGACCGAACCGAACAGCTTGCCTGAGTCATGCGTCTTAACCGGCAACGAGACGGCCAGGCCGCTGATCGCGGCCTTGATCTCGTTGGCGTGCTCCAGGTCGCGCACGACCTTGGACTCCTGCGCGCGACGGATGTCGTCGGCCTGACGCTGCGCGCCACGGGAGGCCACGATGGCCAGCCCGCGCGGGAGCAGGTAGTTGCGGCCGTAGCCGTCCTTGACCTCGACGGTGTCACCGGCAGAGCCGAGGTGGTCCACCTCGGCGGTGAGGATGAGCTTCATTTCCAGATCTCCTAGCGGGTGCTCGACGTGAACGGCAGCAGAGCGACCTCGCGAGCATTCTTCACGGCGACGGCGACGTCCCGCTGGTGCTGAACGCAGTTGCCGGTGACACGCCGGGCGCGGATCTTGCCGCGCTCACTGATGTACGTGCGCAGCAGTGCGGTGTCCTTGTAGTCGATGTCCTGCCCCTTGCCCTTCTTGGAGCAGAACACGCACTTGCGCGTCTTGACGGGCTTCTCGGGCGCGGGGCGCCGCTTGGTGGCCTTGGCCATGTGTGTTTCTCTTTCTAACTTCTACGAATTGTTCGGGATCAGAAGGGTGGTTCGTCGTCGCCGCCGGCGAAGGAACCCGATGCGGGCGCACTGCCCCAGGGATCGTCGGCCGGAGCGCTGCCGCCACCATTGGGTGCCGCCGGACGGGAACCCCCGCCGCCGCCACCGCCACCGCCGCCACGACTGGCCTTGTTGACCTTGGCCGTCGCATACCGCAGCGAGGGTCCGACCTCGTCGACCTCGACCTCGACCACCGTGCGCTTCTCACCCTCACGGGTTTCGAACGAACGCTGCTTGAGCCGCCCGGTCACGACGACGCGTGCCCCGCGGGTCAGGCTCTCGGCGACGTTCTCGGCCGCCTCCCGCCAGATGTTGCAGCGCAGGAACAGCGCCTCGCCGTCCTTCCACTCCCCGCTCTGACGGTCGTAGATACGCGGGGTGGACGCGACGGTGAAGTTGGCCACCGCCGCACCCGACGGCGTGAACCGCAATTCGGGATCGGCGGTCAGGTTTCCGACGACGGTGATGGTGGTGTCACCAGCAGCCACGGGATCATCCTCCTGGGATTGGCAGTGTGTTGCCGGTGAGCCTACGGAAGGCCGGCGACAACCACGGCATACGTCCTCTTGTGTGACTAGTGCTTGTCGGTCCGCATCACCTTGGTGCGCAGCACCGACTCGTTCAGGCCCAGCTGACGGTCGAGCTCGGACACCGTGGCGGGCGCCGCCTTGACGTCGATGACGGCATAGATGCCCTCGGCGTGCTTGGCAATCTCGTAGGCCAGCCGGCGGCGGCCCCAGATGTCGACCTTGTCGACAGTGCCACCATCCTTGCGGACGACGTTCAGGAACGTCTCCAAGGACGGGGCGACGGTGCGCTCGTCAAGTGTGGGGTCGAGAATGACCATGATTTCGTATGGACGCATTAGAAACCCATCACCTCCTATGGTCGTTGCGGCCACGGCGTGTTCCGTGGCAGGAGGGTCGCCTGCGTCGGCAACCGGCCCAGGCTACAGGAAGGCGCACTTGACATGCCAATTCGGTCCGAACGCCGCGACATCGAGTTCAGCTCCGGCGGGGTGACGTGCCGCGGCTGGCTGTACCTGCCCGACAGTGTCGAACCACCCCC
>JAKIXW010000055.1 GCA_022708865.1 Acidobacteriota bacterium | reverse complement strand
AAATTCGCCGGATGCGGCCCCGACAGCACCCCGGGGAGAACACGGAAGGCAGGCGAGTGGGAGAGAACGGCAACGCGGCCGGCAACGTCACCGGAGCGCCTCGGCAGAAGCTTGAGAAGGTCGTCATCCGATTCGCGGGCGACTCCGGCGATGGCATGCAGCTCACCGGAGACCGATTCACCTCCGAGGCAGCGCTTTTCGGCAACGACCTGGCGACGCAGCCCAACTATCCCGCCGAGATCCGCGCCCCCCAGGGCACCCTGCCCGGCGTCTCCTCCTTCCAGATCCAGATCGCCGACTACGACATCCTGACCGCCGGTGACCGCCCCGATGTTCTGGTGGCGATGAACCCCGCGGCACTCAAGGCCAACATCGGCGACCTGCCGCGCGGCGGCCTGGTGATCGCGAACTCCGACGAATTCAGCAAGCGCAACCTGGCCAAGGTTGGCTACGAGGCCAACCCGCTCGAGGACGGCAGCCTCGACGACTACGTCGTGCAGGCCGTCGCGATGACCACCCTGACCCTGGGTGCCGTCGAGGAGATCGGGGCCACCAAGAAGGACGGCCAGCGCGCCAAGAACATGTTCGCGCTCGGGCTGCTGTCCTGGATGTATGGCCGGCCCATCGAGACATCCGAGAACTTCATCCGGGAGAAGTTCGCCCGCAAGCCCGATGTCGCCGAGGCCAATGTGCTGGCGCTGAAGGCCGGCTGGAACTACGGCGAGACCACCGAGGCCTTCGGCACCACCTACGAGGTGTCGCCGGCCAAGTTGCGCTCCGGCGAATACCGGCAGATCTCGGGCAACACCGCGCTGGCCTACGGGCTGGTCGCCGCCGGCCAACTGGCCAACCTGCAGGTCATGCTGGGCAGCTACCCGATCACCCCGGCGTCGGACATTCTGCACGAGCTGTCCAAGCACAAGAACTTCAACGTCCTGACCTTCCAGGCCGAGGACGAGATCGCCGGCATCGGCTCGGCCATCGGCGCCTCCTACGGCGGTGCGCTCGGCGTGACCACCACCTCGGGCCCCGGCATCTCGCTGAAGTCCGAGGCCATCGGCCTGGCCGTGATGACGGAGCTGCCGCTGTTGATCGTCGACGTCCAGCGCGGTGGTCCGTCCACGGGCCTGCCCACCAAGACCGAGCAGGCCGACCTGCTGCAGGCGATGTTCGGCCGCAACGGCGAATCGCCAGTGGCGGTGCTGGCGCCGCGATCGCCGTCCGACTGCTTCGACATCGCCGTGGAGGCTGCCCGGATCGCGATCAAGTACCACACCCCGGTGATTCTGCTGTCCGACGGCGCGATCGCCAACGGCTCGGAGCCGTGGCGCATCCCCGACATCAGCACCTATGCGGCCATCGAGCACACGTTCGTCGGCGAGGGCGAGCCGTTCGCGCCGTACGCCCGCGACCCGCAGACCCTGGCCCGCCAGTTCGCCGTCCCCGGCACCCCCGGGCTCGAGCACCGCATCGGCGGCCTGGAGTCGGCCAACGGCTCGGGCAACATCTCCTACGAACCGGCCAACCACGACCTGATGGTCCGGCTACGCCAGGAGAAGATCGCCGGCATCGAGGTTCCGGATCTCGAGGTGGACGACCCCACCGGCGACGCCGAGCTGCTGCTGCTGGGCTGGGGCTCGTCCTACGGCCCCATCGGTGAGGCCTGCCGGCGCGCCCGCCGCAACGGCATCAAGGTCGCCCACGCCCAGTTGCGACACCTCAATCCCTTCCCGGCCAACCTCGGCGAGGTACTGGCGCGCTACCCGAAGATCGTGCTGCCGGAGATGAACCTCGGCCAGCTGGCCCTACTGCTGCGCGGCAAGTTCCTGGTGGACGTACAGTCGGTGAGCAAGGTGGAGGGGATGGCCTTCCTCGCCGACGAGCTCGAGGGCATCATCGACGCCGCACTCGACGGAACGCTGGCCGAAAAGGAAAGCGACAAGGCCAAATTCGCGCGTCTGGCAGCAGCCACGATAGGAGCTGACGCATGACCGATCTGATGTCCAGCATCAACGGCGTCGATCTGGGGCTCACCCCCGGGCTGCCCAAGAACAGCGGCGTGCCGACCACCGACGAGCCCCAGAAGGGCAAGGACTTCACCAGCGACCAGGAAGTCCGCTGGTGCCCCGGGTGCGGTGACTACGTCATCCTCAACACCATCCGCAACTTCCTGCCGGAACTCGGGCTCAAGCGCGAGAACATGGTGTTCGTCAGTGGTATCGGGTGCTCGAGCAGGTTCCCGTACTACCTGGAGACCTATGGCTTCCACTCGATCCACGGCCGGGCTCCGACCATTGCCACCGGCCTCTCGCTGGCCCGCGACGACCTGTCGATCTGGGTCGTCACTGGTGACGGCGATTCGCTGTCCATCGGCGGCAACCACCTGATCCACGCGCTGCGCCGCAACATGAACATCACGATCCTGCTCTTCAACAACCGGATCTACGGTCTGACCAAGGGGCAGTACTCGCCGACCTCGGAGGTCGGCAAGATTACCAAGTCGACCCCGATGGGCTCGCTCGATCAGCCGTTCAACCCGGTGTCGCTGGCGCTGGGCGCCGAGGCCACCTTCGTCGGTCGCGCACTCGACTCCGACCGGGCCGGACTGACCGAGGTGCTGCGTGCCGCGGCCGCCCATCGTGGCGCCGCGATCGTGGAAATCCTGCAGGACTGCCCGATCTTCAACGACGGCTCCTTCGACCTGCTGCGCAAGGAGGGTGCCGAGGAGCGCGTCATCAAGGTGACCCCCGGCGAGCCGATCACGTTCGGCAACGCCGGCGAATACTGCGTCGTGCAATCGGGATTCGGCCTGGACGTGGCCAAGACGGCCGATGTCGCCGCCGCCGACATCGTGGTGCATGATCCGACGCTCAACGACCCGGCATACTCGTTCGCGCTGTCGCGGCTCAGCGAGCAGAGCCTCGCGCACACCGTGATGGGCATCTTCCGTCAGGTGAACCGCCCGACGTACAACGACCAGGCTCGCGCGCAGGTCGCGATGGCGCGGGAGACCATGCCGCACGACACGGCCGCCCTGCAGTCGCTGCTGCGTGGCCGCGACACCTGGACCGTGGACTAGTCCGAACCAGCTTTCCCGTCGAAACGTGCGACTGGGCGCGAGAACACAACGTTTTTGCGCCCAGTCGCACGTTTCGACGTTAATGTGACCGCCATGTCCGCCCCCTCCTCGCTGGCCGGTGTGATCCTGGCCGGCGGTGCCTCGCGCCGGATGGGGCGCGACAAGGCCACCGCCGTGTACGACGGGCGCACCATGGTCGAGACGGTGGTGGACGTCGTCAGCCGGTGCTGTGCACCGGTATTCGTCGTCGCCGCGCCCGGCCAGGCGCTGCCCGATCTGCCCGGGGTCACGGTGTTGCGGGACGAAGTGCGCGGTGTCGGTCCGCTGCTGGCCACCGCGCGCGGGCTGCGGGCCGCCGCCGATGCGGGAGCACAACGCGCCTTCGTCTGCGCCGTCGACATGCCGCGGGTGACCACCGAGCTGATCACCGGCCTGGCCGTGCACGACGGACCCGATGTTGTGCTGCCCTGGGACGGTCGTGACCACTATCTGGCCGGGGTGTACCGAACCGGATTGGCCGACCGCGGCGACGCGTTGGTGACGGCGGGGGAGCGCAGTATGCGGTCATTGGTCGACACCGTGAACACCCAGCGCATCGTGATGGCGCCGACGGCCGCGCTGACGAACGTCAACTCACCCGTCGAGTTGGCACGGTAGGGCAGGGCGGCCGAATTCCCTAGCGGGACAACGGGGTCGGTGCGAACATCGGTCTGTGGAGACAGCCGTTCCACTGAGCGGCCCCGAATGCCGAAAAAATAAAAGAACAAATGGCGTGTCGTCGACGTGAAACCATTGTTGGATATGTTAACGGGATATGTATTCCATTTTCAGCATGGAATTCAGCTCTATTCACAGCAGTCACATCCGTCACCTCAATAACACGAGTTATCTTCCTTGCGTTCCGCACCTTTGCCAGGGTGTCAGCGAGGGGTGCGCCAGCTCACAAAATGCCTGTGAGTTGCGTCATAGAAGGCGCTTTTCACGCAGCGTGCAGACCCTGCAGAGTTCCCTGCATTGACCTGCACAGACTCCTCTCAGGTTCCGCTGTGATCGTCCCGTGATCTAAACGAAATACCCGCTCGACCAATGTGACTAAGGGCTGGTCCGTCCGTACTGTCAAATCCAACCCGCAAGGGGATCAGATAACTGAACAAACTGAATGACCGCGTGTGAGCGGGATTGGAACGGATCCGTTGGGTCTTCCGGTCGCAGAGTGTTGATGCCTCTGCGGGGCAGCAGATTGCCTCCCGCTGTCGTGCCCGACCTAGACGGCACGCCCCGAGACTCCGGCAACCTCGCCTTCGAGGTATCCAACGCCCGCTGCGCGGGCGTTGTTCTGGCGCGCGCGTAGCGAAAGGAAGCACGTTGAAGAATTTCCGCAAGACGATCGGTATGGCTGTTATCGGTGGCGCCCTGTCGGTCGCTCCCATTGCCCTGGGCACCGCTACCGCGAATGCTGACAGCGTCAACTGGGACGCCATCGCCGCGTGCGAGTCCGGCGGCAACTGGGCGATCAACACCGGAAACGGCTATTACGGCGGCCTGCAGTTCACGCTGGGCACCTGGCATGCCAACGGTGGTAGCGGTTCGCCCGCCGGCGCCAGCCGGTCGGAGCAGATCCGCGTTGCGGAGAACGTGCTGCGTTCGCAGGGCATCGGCGCGTGGCCGGTGTGCGGCCGTCGCGGCTGATCGACGAGCGAGAACTTCCGGAAGGTGCCGGGCGCTGATGCGCCCGGCACCTTACTTTCCTTTCTGTGTCCAGGGCGCCGTTCGATCGTTCGAACTTCCGGGCGGATAGGCAGGCTACGGTCGAGCGATGACATCCCGGATCATCGTGGTGGGTGCCGGGATCGCGGGGCTGAGCACGGCGGTGGCACTGCACCGTGACGGTCACACCGTCACCGTGTTCGAGGAGCGGTCCGACACCTCCTCGGGAGCCGGGATCAGCATTTGGCCCAATGCGCTGGCCGCCCTGGACCGGATCGGCCTCGGCGACCAGGTGCGCGACGCCGGCGGCCGGATCAGCGCGGGTGCCGTGCGGTGGCGTGACGGCACCTGGATCCGCCGGCCGTCGGCGCAGCGCATCGTCACCGCCCTCGGCGAACCCCTGGTCGTCGTCGAACGGGCGATCCTGCGCGACATCCTGGCCGGCGCACTGCCCGCCGGCACGGTCGAGCACGGCGTCGCCGCCACCGCCGTCGAGCACACCGCCGCCGGCGTGCACGTCGACCTCGCCGACGGTTCACACCGGGAGGCTGACGCCCTGGTGGGTGCCGACGGCACGTATTCGGTGGTGGCAAGGCTCCTCAACGGCGACCTCGCGCACCGGTATGTCGGGTACACCGCCTGGCGCGGGGTGGCCGACTACCGGCTCGATCCCGACCTGGCCGGTGAGACGTTCGGGATGGGCGTCGAGGTCGGCCACGTGCCGATGGGCGTGAACCAGACATACTGGTTCGCCACCGAGCGCGCCGCGGAGGGCGGCACGGCCGGAACCGGCGCTCTCGACCACCTGCGGACGACGTTCGCCGACTGGGCCGATCCGGTGCCCGCGATCCTGGCCGCCACGCCGTCCGACCGGCTGCTGCGCAACGATCTCTACGACCGTGCCACGGCCAGATGCTGGGCCCGCGGTCCCGTGGTTCTGGTGGGCGACGCCGCCCACCCGATGCGTCCACATCTGGGACAGGGCGGCTGTCAGGCGATCGAGGACGCCGCGGTGCTGGCCCGGCTGCTGGGCTCGGCATCCGATCCGGCCACGGCCTTCGCCCGCTTCGAGAAGTACCGCCGCCCCCGGGTGCGAGCGCTGGTTCGCGAATCTCGTACCGTCGGCGCCGTGCTCAACGTCCGCCCGGCCGTCCTGGCCGCGGCGCTCACGCGGGCGACGGCGGTGATACCGGAGGCCGTCCTGACGCGCCACCTAACCTGGGTGGCGGCCCGCTCGGCGTTCCGCCTGCCGCAGAACGAGGAATTGTAGGAGGTTCGGGAAATGTCCACACCGCAACGCGAATTCGACATTGTCACCTACGGCGCAACGGGATTCGTCGGAAAGCTGACCTCGGAATACCTGTCGCGGGCCGGCGAAGGGGTCCGCATCGCCCTGGCCGGGCGCTCGCCCGAGCGCCTCGCGCAGGTTCGCGAAACATTGTCGGGCGAGGCCCGGTCCTGGCCGATCCTGACCGCCGACGCGTCGGCGCCGTCGACCCTGCAGGAGATGGCGGCGCGCACCCGGGTGGTGGTGACCACCGTCGGTCCCTACGCGAAATACGGGCTGCCCCTGGTGGAAGCCTGCGCCGCCGCCGGCACCGACTACGCCGATCTGACCGGCGAGCCGAACTTCATCCGCGACAGCATCGACCTTTTTCACAAGCAGGCCGTCGACACCGGGGCGCGCATCGTGCACTCCTGCGGATTCGACTCCATCCCCTCGGATCTGACCGTCTACGGGCTGTTCCGGCAGGCCCGTGACGAGGGCAGCGGCGAGCTGCTCGACACCAACCTGGTGGTGCGCCGATTCGCCGGCGGCCTGTCCGGCGGCACCTTGGCCTCGATGCTGGAGGTGATGGCGGCGAGCAGCACGGACGCCGGTCTGCGCGAACAGATCAGCGATCCGTACACCCTGACCCCGGATCGCGGTGCCGAACCCGAACTCGGGGGCCAACCCGACGCCCGGTGGCACCGGGGTGCGGACATCGCACCCGAGTTGCGGGGAGTCTGGCTGGCGGCGTTCGCGATGGCGTTGCCGAACAGTCGAATTGTGCGGCGCAGCAACGCATTATTGGGCTATCCCTACGGCCGCCGGTTCGCCTATGGCGAACAGATGAGTGTCGGCTCCTCCCTGCTGGCGCCCGTTGCGGCCGCAGCGGTCACCGCGGCCAACGCCGCCACCCTGGGCCTGGGTGCCCGGTTCTTCCGCTTCCTGCCCCGGCCGCTGGTCAACCGCATCATGCCCAAACCCGGCACCGGCCCGAGCGAGCAAACGCGCGAGAACGGTCACTACACCGTCGAGACGTACACCACCACGACCGGCGGTGTTCGCTACCGCGCCACCATGGCGCAGCAGGGAGACCCCGGCTACAAGGCGACCGCGGTGCTGCTCGGTGAGAGCGCGCTCGCGCTCGCGCTGGACCGGGACGGGCTGTCGGATCTGCGCGGTGTGCTGACCCCGGCCGCGGCCATGGGCGATGTGCTGTGGCAGCGACTTCCGGCGGCGGGCGCCACGCTGACCGTCGACCGCCTGGGCTGACCGGCGGCATCTCACCCCGAAGCCGCAGCCGTTGGATTACTGTGGCGTCGAAGCTCAACCAACGTCAGCAAACCAAAGGAAGTGACACCATGGCCGGTCTCGACGATCTCATTTCGCAGATCCCGATTGCCGACATCGCGAGCAAGCTCGGCGCAGATCAGGGTGAGGTGGCCAGTGCTGTGCAGCAGCTGGTTCCGGCTCTCGTCGGCGGCCTCCAGGTCAACGTCCAGGACGACAACATCGACTCCAGCAAGCTCGAGGAGGCGGTCAGCAGCCACGCCGTCAGCGGTCTGCTCGACGGGGGCGTGAACGTCAACGACGTCGACGAGAACGAGGGCGACCAGATCGTCTCGCGGATCTTCGGCGGCAACGACAGCGCGTCGGTGGCCTCGGCGCTGGCCGGTGGCGGCGCCGCCGGCGGCGGCCTGGTGCAGAAGCTGCTGCCGATCCTGGCGCCGATCGTGCTGGCCTACATCGGAAAGCAGTTCGCCAACAAGAACGCTCCGGCCGGTGGCGCGCAGGCGTCCGGCGGCGGCCTCGGCGACGTGCTGGGCAGCATCCTCGGTGGCGCCACCGGTGGCGGCAACAACCCGCTGGGCAGCATCCTGGGCAGCGTGCTCGGCGGCGGCCAGGGGGGCGGCAGCAACCCGATCGGCGACATCCTCGGTGGACTGCTGGGCGGCAAGAAGTAGCCCGTCCCACACACCCGACGAAATGCCCCCGATCCCTGGCGGATCGGGGGCCTTCGCGTCTCCGCAGCGTGCTCAATAGAATCGACGGGTGACCTCGAGCCCCCCCGAAGCCGGAACCGCGAACTCCCTGCCCAAGTCCTGGGACCCGGCCGCGGTGGAGAGCGAGCTGTACCAGGGCTGGGTGGACGCCGGATACTTCATCGCGGACCCGGCCAGTGCCAAGCCCGCGTATTCGATCGTGCTGCCCCCGCCGAACGTGACGGGCAGCCTGCACATGGGTCACGCGCTGGATCACACCCTGATGGACGCGCTGACCCGCCGCAAACGAATGCAGGGTTTCGAGGTGTTGTGGCTGCCCGGCATGGACCACGCCGGGATCGCCACCCAGTCGGTGGTGGAGAAACAGATCGCCGTCGACGGCAAGACCAAGGAGGAGTTCGGCCGCGAGCTGTTCATCGACAAGGTGTGGGACTGGAAGCGTGAATCCGGCGGCACCATCGGTGGTCAGATGCGTCGGCTTGGTGACGGTGTGGACTGGAGCCGGGACCGGTTCACCATGGACGACGGACTGTCCCGGGCCGTGCGCACCATCTTCAAGCGGCTCTACGACGCCGGGCTGATCTATCAGGCCGAGCGGCTGGTGAACTGGTCACCGGTGCTGCAGACCGCGATCAGCGACCTCGAGGTCAAGTACGAGGACGTCGAGGGCGAGTTGGTGTCGTTCCGCTACGGCTCGATGGATGACGCGGAACCGCACATCGTGGTGGCCACCACCCGGATGGAGACGATGCTGGGCGACACCGCCATCGCGGTGCATCCCGACGACGACCGGTACCGGCCCCTGGTCGGGAAATCGCTGGCGCACCCATTTCAAGAGCGCGCGATCCTGATCGTCGCGGACGAACATGTTGACCCCGAATTCGGCACCGGCGCAGTGAAAGTCACGCCCGCCCACGATCCCAATGACTTCGAGATCGGTCTGCGGCACAACCTGGCGATGCCGACCATGATGGACGAGCGCGGCCGGATCGCAAACACCGGAACGCAATTCGACGGCATGGACCGCTTCGAGGCGCGGGTGGCGGTGCGGGAAGCGCTGGCCGCCCAGGGCCGCATCGTGGCCGAGAAGCGGCCGTACGTGCACAGCGTCGGGCACTCCGAGCGCAGCGGTGAGCCGATCGAACCCCGGCTGAGCCTGCAGTGGTGGGTCAAGGTCGAATCGCTGGCCAAGGCAGCCGGCGACGCGGTTCGTAACGGCGACACCGTGATTCACCCGAAGAGCCTCGAGCCGCGCTGGTTCGGCTGGGTCGACGACATGCACGACTGGTGCATCTCGCGGCAGCTGTGGTGGGGCCACCGCATCCCGATCTGGCACGGGCCGGACGGCCAGAAGGTGTGTGTGGGACCCGACGAGACCCCGCCGGAGGGCTGGGAACAGGACCCCGACGTGCTGGACACCTGGTTCTCCTCGGCGCTGTGGCCGTTCTCGACCATGGGCTGGCCGGATGCCACGCCCGAACTGGCCAAGTTCTATCCGACCAGCGTGCTGGTGACCGGTTACGACATCATCTTCTTCTGGGTGGCCCGGATGATGATGTTCGGCACCTTCGTGGCGGGCGATGGGGTGCTGGCCGAGGGTTCGGTCCCGTTCCGGAACGTGTTCCTGCATGGTCTGATTCGCGACGAGTTCGGCCGGAAGATGAGCAAGTCCAAGGGCAACGGGATCGACCCGTTGGACTGGGTGGAGGCCTTCGGCGCCGACGCGCTGCGGTTCACCCTGGCCCGCGGTGCCAGCCCCGGCGGCGACCTGTCGATCGGCGAGGACCACGCCCGCGCCTCGCGTAACTTCGCCACCAAGATCTTCAACGCCACCCGATTCGCCCTGATGAATGGTGCCGCGCCGGCGCCGCTGCCGGCCGACCTGACCGACGCCGACCGCTGGATCCTGGGGCGCCTGGAAGAGGTTCGTGCCGAGGTGGATTCGGCCCTGGACGCCTACGAGTTCAACCGGGCCTGCGAATCGCTCTACCACTTCGCCTGGGACGAGTTCTGCGACTGGTATGTCGAACTGGCGAAGGTGCAATTGGGAGAGGGGATCTCGGGCACCACGGCGGTGCTCGCGACCGTGCTCGACGCGCTACTCAAGCTGCTGCACCCGGTGATGCCCTTCGTGACCGAGACTCTCTGGAAGGCATTGACCGGTCAGGAGTCGGTGGTGATCGCGGAATGGCCGCAGCCCTCCGGTATTACGCTGGATAGCGTTGCAGCGCAACGGGTTTCTGATATGCAGAAGCTGGTGACCGAGGTCCGCCGGTTCCGCAGCGACCAGGGGCTGGCCGACCGGCAGAAGGTGCCGGCCCGGCTGTCCGGGGTTGCCGAAGCCGACCTGTCGACGCAGGTTCCGGCCGTCACCGCACTGGCCTGGCTGACCGAAACCGGCGACGGCTTCACCCCGACGGCATCCATCGAGGTCCGGTTGTCCGGCGGCACGGTGCTGGTCGAGGTCGACACGTCGGGCACCGTCGACGTCGCGGCCGAACGCCGTCGGCTGGAGAAGGACCTGGCGGTGGCGCAGAAGGAGATGGCCGGCACCACGGCGAAACTCGGCAACGAGGCCTTCCTGGCCAGGGCGCCCGAGGAAGTGGTGGCCAAGATCCGGGAACGTCAGCGGGTGGCGGGTGAGGAGGTCGACCGCATCACGGCCCGGCTGGCCGCCCTGCGATGAGTACCGAACCCACACCCGACGAGATCGCCGCGCTGCTGCAGGTCGAGCACCTGCTCGACCAGCGCTGGCCCGAGACCAAGATCGAACCGTCGACGGCGCGGATCGCGGCCCTGATGGAGTTGTTGGGCAACCCCCAACTGACCTACCCATGCATCCACATCGCCGGCACCAACGGCAAGACATCGGTCGCCCGGATGGTCGATGCGCTACTGACCGCGTTCAGCCGCCGCACCGGCCGGGCCACCAGTCCACATCTGCAGTCCGCGGTCGAACGCATATCGATCGACGGAAAGCCGATCAGCCCAGCGGTTTACGTCGACACCTACCGCGAGATGGAGCCGTTCGTGCACCTGGTGGACGCGCAGTCCGAGGAGGCCGGTGGACCGCGGATGAGCAAGTTCGAGGTCGTCACCGCCATGGCGTTCGCGGCGTTCGCCGATGCGCCGGTCGACGTCGGCGTCATCGAGGTCGGCCTCGGCGGCCGCTGGGACGCCACCAATGTGGTCGATGCGCCGGTGGCCGTCATCACCCCGATCGGGATGGACCACGCCGAGTATCTGGGCACCGATCTGGCGGCGATCGCCGGCGAGAAGTCCGGGATCATCAAGAAGCAACCGGAGGATCTGGTTCCCACCGATACCGTGGCCGTCGTCGCGCTGCAGGCACCCGAAGCGATGGAAGTGATTCTGGCGCAGACGGTTACCGCCGATGCGGTGGTGGCCAGGGAGGGTTCGGAGTTCGCCGTGCTCGGCCGGCAGACCGCCATCGGCGGGCAGGTGCTCGAACTGCAGGGCCTGGGCGGGGTGTACTCCGAGGTGTTCGTGCCGCTGCACGGTGAGCATCAGGCCCACAACGCGGTCGTCGCGCTGGCCGCCGTCGAGGCGTTCTTCGGCGCCGGTGCCGACCGTCAGCTCGACATCGACACCGTGCGCGCCGGGTTCGCCTCGGTGTCCAGTCCCGGCCGGCTGGAGCGAATGCGCAGTGCACCAAGCGTTTTCATCGACGCCGCACACAATCCGGCCGGGGCGGCCGCGCTGGCGTCGGCCCTGGCCGACGAGTTCGACTTCCGCTACCTGGTCGGGGTCGTTGGGGTGATGTCCGACAAGGACGCCGGGGGCATCCTCTCGGCGCTCGAACCGGTATTCGATCAGATCGTGGTCACCCAGAACGGTTCCCCGCGGGCCATGGACATCGGCGAGCTGGCACTGCTGGCCGAGGAACGCTTCGGCCCGGACCGGGTGCTGACCGCCGCCAACCTGGCCGACGCCGTCGAGACCGCCACCGCACTCGTCGAGGAGGCCGGCGCCGAGGCGGGTCTGTCCGGAGCGGGCATGGTGATCACCGGGTCTGTCGTCACCGCCGGGGCGGCGCGCACGCTGTTCGGCAAGGACCCGCGATGATGGAGGAGCCGATGGACGAGCAGCCCCAGGCGCCGGATCCGTGGAAGAGCTTCCGCGGGGTGATGGCCGGCACACTGATTCTCGAGGCGATCGTGGTGTTGCTGGCGCTGCCGGTGGTGGCCGCTGTGGGCGGCGGGCTGACCGGGCTGTCCATGGCGTATCTGATCGGCTTCGCGGTCCTGCTGGTGCTGATGGCCGGCATCCAGGGCCGGCCGTGGGCGATCTGGGTGAACCTGGCCGTGCAGGTAGTGCTGATCTGCGGCTGGGTGATCTATCCCGGTGTCGGAGTGGTCGGAATCCTGTTCGCGGTCGTCTGGCTGCTGATCGTCTATCTGCGCGCCGAGGTGCTGCGCCGGCAGGAGCGCGGCCTGCTGCCGGGGCAGCAGGGGGACTGACGGCCGTCAGGTCATCTGCAGGATGACCATGTTGAGCGGGTTCAGGTACAGGTAGCCCGAGGCGCTCAGGAATGCTGCGTGGGATCCGTCGGCGCTGACGACCGCACCGAAGGCCATCGTGGAGTCTGCGGAGTTGATGGCGGTGCCGACCTGCGTGCCGTCGCTCGTCCTGAACACCACTGTCTGCGCCCGACTCTGCAGAACTCCGGTCAATCCCAGCCCGGTGTCGGGATCAGAACCTCGATCACATTGCCGCGCACGGTGACCTGGTTCGCAGGGTCGTTCAGGTCGACGTTGCCGTAGGCCAGATGAAGTTCATTCTGACCCCGCGCGGAACGGCTATCGCCGGGTATCCAATAGCACCAGCCGTCCCACTTTCGGCACCCGTCGACGACCTGGTATGGCGTGTCGGCCGGAATGCCGAACCCCTGAGCCTTCCGGTAGTTGTACATGCCGTTGGGATCGGTGTACGCGTAGCCGGTGACACTGCGCTCGGTCGAGGCCAGGGTGATGAAACTCAACTCACTCGGTGGTGGTGCCGTCGGGTCGTTCCAGTGCTCCCGCAGCCACCGGTAGATGATTGCCGAGCCGAATGAATGGCCCAGGACGATCTTCTTGCCCGGGGTGCTCCGAATCCACTCGTCGAGCTTCTGCACGCCATTGTCCATGCCCTGGGCAGCGCTGGTGGGGCCGAGGAATTCGGCGGTGTTCGGCGAGTAATTGATCGGGACACAGACATTGGGTGCGGCGCACAACGCTCCCCGCAGGTATTCGGACACTGCCTGCGGGGAGCCGAATGCCCCGGCGACGACGCCGACGTGGGCCCCGGATCCGATCCCCAGTTCGATTGGGGCTCGTCCCGTTGTGGGGGCCAGAACCCGCACGGCGCGGTCCTCGGTGTCGGCGACGTAGACGTTGCCGTTGGGTCCGACCGCGACGGCGTGGCCGCCGGTCAGGTCGATATCGATAGCGGGTGTGCCGGTCACCGTGTTGGTGGTGGTGTCGATGACCGAGACGGTGTCGTTGCCGTTGGCGACGAACGCCCGGTTGGCGGCGGAATCGTAGGCGATCGAGCTGGGTGCTGGACCGACCGAGATTGGTTTTGCCCCAACGGTATTGGCGACGGTATTGATCACCGACACGGTGTTGGCGCCGGTGTTGACCACGTAGAGCTGTCCGGTCGGACCGAGCGCCATCGCCGAGGGCTGCTTGCCGACGGTCAGGGTTTTGGTGACTCGATAGGTGGTGGTGTCGATCACCGAGACGGTGTTGCTGTCGCGGTTTGCCACATACAGCGTGGTGCCGTTGAGCGCGAGCGCGCTGGGCGAGGCGCCGACCGCGATGTCGTTGGGGAACCAGGCGATCGGGTCGGTGTCGATCCGCGTGTAGGTTCTGGTGTCGATCACCGAGACGGACGCGGCACCGCGATTGGCCACATACAGCCGCCCGTCGGCGCCCATCGTCATGGCGGCGGGGTTGAGTCCGACGAGGAAGTCATTGGAGAACCAGTTGCCCGGGTCGGCGTCGATGGCCTTGTAGGTAGTGGTGTCGATCACCGATACGGTCATCCAGCCGGTGTTGGCCACGAAGAGTTTCTTGCCATCAGGGCTCAGCGCCAGCGCACCGGGCCAGGCACCCACCTGGAATTCATTGGAGGCCGGGTTGCCAGGATTGGCGTCGATCTGGCTCCCGGTGGCGGTGTTGATCACCGACACCGACCAGCTGGCGGTGTTGGCCACGAACATTCGTCCGTCCGCGCCGACCGTGACCGCCGAGGGTCCGGGGCCCGTCGCCAGCGAGGTGGTCGCCGCGTACACCGGTGCGGCGCTCGGCGCTGCACTGACCGCTGCCGGCACCGCGAGGGCGGCGGGGCTGGGCGCGGCTACTTTCGCTCCTCGGACGGTCGATGCCGAATTGGGCACGGCGGCTCCGAACGTCGTTGTGGTGCTGGGTATTTCGCCGACGGGCTGGGTGGGAACTGTGAGGTTCCCGGTTACGGCAGATGTTTGCTGCTCGGACGTGCGGAGCCGGGTGGCCACGGCCAGTGCGACGACCTCCAGCGGCGAATCGACCGGGGCCGCAGGACCATCCGGTGTGAGGGATCCCGGTCCGGCCTTTGACGTTCGGTCCACCTCGACGGTGATGCGTGGCGCGGGCGCTGCGGCCTCGGGTGGCGCGACTGCCTCGACGTCAGGGACCTGGCGGCTCAGCTTCGCTACCTCGGGCCGCGGCACTTCGGTGTCCGTCGATGGCGCCGCTGGCTCGATCGGCGTCCTGGGTGTTCGATCCGATTGGCCGTCCACGCTCGGCTCGTCGCTGGATCCGTCGGCCGCCTGTCGTCCATGTTTCGGCTGGCGAGTGCCCGGCCGGGGCTCAGCGTCGGTGGCTGTCCGGTGCGATCGCTGTCCTACCGCTGCGTGGGACTCGTCATCGCCGGCCACGGTGCCGGTAGCCGCGTTCGGTCCGGATGCCGCCTTCGGGTTGTCCGACCCGGAGTCTGCCGAGGCCGTCGACGTGTCCTCGGATCGGGTTCCGCTGGGCGGCGACGCCGAAGACGATTGCGAATCCGGCCGACTCCCGTCGTCGGCCCATGCCACCCCGGGACCACTGGTCAGTGCGACACCAACCCCCAGCGCGACCGCTAACCCACCCACACGACCAACAAATCTCCCAGCGTTCACGGCAGCCTCCCCAACTGTTCCGTATATGTCTGGTCGATCGTTATTGACGGCCGGTGCCCGCAGTTAAGTGGCGGCCTACTGCATTTTTGCCGACGTCGACGTTGTGCTACTTAGTTGTCGCGCGCGTTCGTCGCCAACCGGTACGCTGAGCGCCGTGACCGAGCGGACTCTTGCCCTGATCAAGCCCGATGGTGTCGAACGCCGGCTGGTCGGGGAGATCATCAGTCGGATCGAGCGCAAGGGCCTCACCGTTGTGGCGCTCGAGCTGAAGAACGTCAGCGACGAGCTGGCCCGGGCGCATTACGCCGAACACGACGGCAAACCGTTCTTCGGATCGCTGCTGGAGTTCATCACCGGCGGCCCGGTCGTGGCGCTGATCCTCGAGGGACCCCGGGCCATCGCCGCTTTCCGGCAACTCGCCGGTGGCACCGATCCGGTGGAGAAAGCCGCGCCAGGATCCATTCGCGGCGACCTCGGGCTCGAGACGCAGTTCAACCTGGTCCACGGCTCGGATTCGCCGGAATCGGCCGCCCGTGAGATCGGCCTCTGGTTCCCGAACTTCGCCTGACCGTTCCGGCAAATCGCCGGCCTGGTCCTGAGACCGTCTGCGATGTGGGATACTGGCCCAGGGTGTACGTCGTCACACGGGCGGCGTAATCCCGGATGAAAACTTTGACGAGCGCGACCACCGCTTCCTGCGATGCGGCGCCAGGCGTCGGGGTGATCATTCAACCCAGGCACCGGGTGTAGTTCCTCGGAGAATTCCGAGAGCAGCCCGGGGCGAGACCATACAAGCCCGGCGAGCCCCGTCGGGTGAATAGCGGAAGCCCTTGCGCGGCCGCGTCCGATCAGGACGCGCCCGAGGGCTCGAGGAGACTACGTGGCCGACGATGCCTCTATCCACGATCACACCGAAGACCTCGCCGAATCGGGGGAATTGACACCCGACGGCGCGGATGCGGACCTGCCCGAACGCCTGCGGGTGCATTCGCTGGCCCGGGTGCTCGGCACCACCAGCCGCAAGGTGCTCGACGCACTGAGCGAGCTCGACGGTCGCACCCGCAGCGCGCATTCCAGCGTCGACCGCACCGATGCCGTTCGGGTCCGTGACGTGCTGGCGCAATCCGCGGACGCCCAGCTGAGTGAGGCCCCCGAGGAACCGGCGGTCGCCGACGCCGAGCCGGAATCCCGGCTGCTGCTCGAGACCCCCGAACCGGACGCGCCGGAATCCGGCCAGGCCGCCGACTACCTGCCCCTGTTCGTCGCACCTACGCCGGTGTCCGCGCCGCCGGCCGCCCCGGCGGCGGATTCGGCATCCGAGGACGATTCCGAATCCGGCGACGACGCGGACTCCCCGGACGACGGGGACCAGGACGATCAGTCCGAGAAGCCGGCCAACCGGCGCCGTCGTCGCGGCCGTCGCGGCCGGGGTCGCGGCAAGGGAACCGGCGACGGCGATGCCGACGCCGAGGGCGATGGCGATGAGCAGGGCGACGGGACGGCCGACGAGGCCGATTCCGACGGTGACGGCGACGACGACGAAGGCGACGACGAGACCGCGGGCGGGGACGGCTCGAGCCGCCGCCGCAGGCGCCGCCGGCGGCGCCGCAGCCGTGCGGCGACAAGCGAGCTGTGCACCGAGAATTCAGAGCAGACACCCCCATTAGCAGAGGGAAACGAGCCTACCGCCGGTACTGCATCAAGGAACGCTGTCGCTGCGGCCGATGCCGGAGAACGCGCGTCGTCGCCGCCCGCAGAGCAGCGCCTTGATGCAGCGCCGGGCGGATTCAGCCGGGCCGCAGACG